>DASWNR010000114.1:0-7832 GCA_036399155.1 Pyrinomonadaceae bacterium | reverse complement strand
GGCCACGACCGTCGCCACCGCGAAGAGCGGCTACGTCTTCAGCGTCGTCACCACCGACTCGAACGCGGCCTTCTGTGCCGGGGCCGCGCCGGCGACCGACAACCACGGCAGGCGCAACTTCTCTTCGGACACGCCCGGCGTGCTCTACGTCCACCCGGCCGCCGTCGCGAGCCCGCCCACCACGACCACCGGCGGCACGCCCCTGAACCAGTGAGCAGCCGCCCACCGCGCGTTGCTTCCCCACAATCTTCCGCACCGTGTCATCCCCGATGCCCCCAGCCGTGAAACGCACGACGTCCGCGAGCCCGAAGCTCGCGGGCGCGTCCCGCTTTGCGTCGAAGTACGTCCGCGAGCCCGAGCAGGTCGCGGGGCTCCTCTGGCCGCTGGCGCTGGCCGCGCCGTTCGTGCCGGGGCTCGCGCGCCTCTCCAACGGCGGCTTCACGTTCCGGCAGGAGTTGACCGTCGCGCTCGTGCTCGCGGCCTCCTTCGCGCTCCTGCTGTGCCGGCGCACGCCCGCGGGGCGCGCCTACTCGGAGACCGCGATGCGCCCGGTGAGAATTTCGGCGGCGTCGCTGGCCGCCTTCGTCGCGTGGACGGCCGTGTCCGCGCTGTGGGCGACGAACGTCTTCGCCGCCGCGCACCACACGCTCTCGTGGGTCGCGTACCTGCTTCTCCTCCCGCTCCTCGTGCGCGCCTACGCGAGCCGGCGCGTCTTGAGCGCGTCGCTCAAGGTGCTCGGCGCGGTCGTCATCGTCACGGCGGCCGCGAACGTCGTCGGGCACCTCGGCTCCCCGAACTCTCTTCTGCGCGCGAACGGCCTGGGCGAGCCGCTGGCGGTCAGCGTCCCACTCTTCGCGTCGCTCGCGCTGTCGGCGCGCAGGCGTCGCGCGGCTTTGCTCTCGGGGGCGGCGGCCGCGCTCGCGTGGCTGGCCGTGTTACAGATAGCCGAGCGCGCGGCCTTCATCGCCGTCTGCGCGGGGCTGTTCGTCCTCGCCGCGTCGTCGCTCGCCACGCCGCGCTTCCGCCCGCGAAGTAAGGGGCGCGCCGCCGTAGTCGCGCTCGCACTCCTCGCCTGCGTCGCCTTCCAGCACGCGCCCTCGCCCTTCGAGCAGAGCAAGCACGAGCCTGTGCTCGCGCGACTCGGCGCGACCTCCACCGGAGACTTGAACACGCGCGCGCGCTTCCTCTACTGGGGCGCGGCCTTCGAGATGTGGCGCGCGCACCCGCTCGCCGGTGTCGGCGCGAACAACTTCAGCACGGCCATCCCCGAGGCGCGCGCGGCCTTCGCCGGGCGCCGCCCCGACTCGCCGCTGAGCGGGCTCAACGAGAAGTATCTCAACGCCGGCGCGCACAACGAGTACCTGCAAATTCTCGCAGAGCTCGGCGCGGTGGGCCTGGCGCTCTTCGTCGCCTTCTGCGCGTCGCTGTTGTGGGCGGCGTGGCGCGCCCTGCGCGTCTCGCGCGGCCCGGTCGTGCCGGGCGCGGTGGCGAGCCTCGCGGTCTTCGCCGTCAGCTCGGGCGCGAGCGCGGTCTCGTTCCGCTGGATGGGCAGCGGCCTCATCTTCTTCTACGCCGCCGCGCTCGTCCTGAGGTTCGCCGCGCGGACGGAGACGGAGGATGAGAGTGCGGCCCTACAAAGTCGGGGCGAAGAATCATTGAAGCGAAGCGAAGGCACGCGCACGCGCGGGCTCCGCGGAATCTTCGACGCCGCCTCGGCACCCGCGCCGGCGGCCGGGCTCGCGCTCGCGCTGCTCGTCGCCGTGGTGATGGCGGCGCAGGGCGCGCACGTCCAGCTTCTCGCCGCCGCGCAGTCGGGCGCCTACGGCGAGCGCACCGAAGAACTCTTCCGCACGGCGCTCGCCGTCAACCCGCTCAACCCGTCGGCGCGCTACCAGTTCGGCGCGTGGCTCTACAACCGCGGGCGCGAGCGCGAGGCGGTACCGCACCTCCGCTTCGGGGTCGAGCGCGGCTTCAACGCCTCGACCTGCTTCGCCTACCTCGCGGGCGCGGAGGCGAACGCCGGGGACGCGGCAGCCGCCGAGCGCACGCTCGCAGAGGCCGTGCGCGTCTTCCCCCGCTCGGTCTTTCTGCGCGCGCGACACGCGTCGGCGCTCGCGCGCGCGGGGCGCACGGGCGAGGCCGAGTTGGAAATGGCGGCGGCCGTCCTGCTAGACTCGCGCGCGGCGCGCGGCTGGCGCAAGCTAATCGACGACGACATCGACGCGGCCTCCGACGCCTCGCGCCGCGACCCCCAGACTTACGCCAAGCCCGGCGAGCTTGAGCCGGACGAGGCTGTCTTCGCCGTGCTCAAGGAGAACGAGAAGCGTTTTCCCGAGGCGGTGCGCAAAGGCTGGCGCTCGCACATGCGCCCGAACTAAACCAGGATGGACAGCGGACTCTCGATGCCCGAAGTGACTGTCGCAACGAACACGGAGGCCGCGGCCGAAGCGGGGCCGCGCGCCCGCGGCGCGTCGTCCGGCGCGGCGGGCGCGCTCTCGCGCGTCGCGGCCATCACGCGCAACACCTTCCGCGAGGCCGTGCGCGACCGCGTGCTCTACAACCTCGTCATCTTCGTGCTCATCCTGACGGGCGGCGCGGTCTTCCTCGGCGAGCTCTCCGCCGCGCAGGAGACGAAGATCATCATCGACATGGGGCTCTCGGCGGCGCTCCTGTTCGGCGTCTTCATCGCCATCTTCGTCGGCGTCGGCCTCGTCTACAAGGAGATCGAGCGGCGCACCATCTACGCCATCTTCGCCAAGCCGGTCGGGCGCGGCGAGTTCCTTCTGGGCAAGTACCTGGGTCTGTGTCTGACGCTCGGGGTCAACGTCGCGGTGATGGGCGCCGGCGTCTCGCTCGCGCTCCTATACGTGCGCGGCGGGTGGAGCCCCGTGGTGCTCACCGTCTGGCCGGCGGTCGGGCTCATCTACGTCGAGCTGATGATTCTGGTCGCGGTCGCGCTCCTCTTCTCCTCCTTCTCGTCGCCCGCCCTCTCGGCGCTCATGACCTTCGCGGTCTTCGTCATCGGCCACTTCAGCGCGGGGCTTAAAGGTCTGGCGGCGACGGCGGGCGGCGGGGCGCGCGTCCTCTTCGCGGCGCTCTACTACCTCCTGCCGAACCTCTCGAACTACGCGTACATCACCGCCGCCTCGCACGGGCGCACGCCGACGGCCGGAGACTTCTTCGGCGGAGTCGCCTACGGGCTCGCCTACATCGCCGTGCTGCTCGCGGCCTCTGCGCTCGTCTTCCAGCGCCGCAACTTCAAATGACTTCGCCCGCGGAGACAGCCGCCGACTTCGCCTCGACGCGTGCCGCCGCCGCGCGGCGCGAGCGCGCGCGCGACATCGCTCTCTCGCTCGTCGTCGCCGCGGGGCTCGCCGCCTCGTTCGCGCTCTCGCGCCGGCTCGACGCGCGCCGGCCGGCGGAAGACCCGTTCGCCACGTACGAGGAGCTGTACGTCAGCCCCGAGGCCGCGCGCCGGATGAGCCTCGCCTTCAACGGGCTCGCGGCCGACTGGTACTGGCTGCGCTCGCTCCAGTACGTCGGGCGCAAGGTCGAGTCTTTCGACGGCACTTTCTCGCTCGAAGACATGCGCCCGCTCGGGATGCGCAACCTCGGCGCGCTGCTCGAACAGACGACGGCGCTCGACCCGCAGTTTATGGCCGCCTACGAGTTCGGCGCGGTCGTCCTCCCCTCGGTCGACCGCGAGGCGGCCGTCCGGCTCGTCGAGAAGGGCATCCGCGAGAACCCGGGTGAGTGGCGGCTCTACCACCACCTCGGCTACATACACTGGCGCGCGAACAGCTTCGACGAGGCTGCCGCAGCCTACGCGGCCGGCTCGCGCGTCGCCGGCGCGCCCGAGTGGGTGGGGATGCTGGCCGGGCGTATGAGCGAGCACGGCGGCAGCCGGCAGGTCGCGCGCGAGATGTACCTGCGCACATACCAGGAGGCCACGGACGACAAGGTCAGGGCGCACGCCGCCTCGCGCGTCGCGCAGCTCGACTCGCTGGCCGAGCGCGAGCTGCTCGCGCGCGTGCTCGCCGACTTCCGTTCGCGCGCCGGCCGCTGCCCCGCCTCGTGGCGCGAGGTCGCGCCGGCGTTACGCGCCGCGCGGCTCAGGCTCGACGGGTCGGGCGCGCCGCTCGACCCGTCGGACGTGCCCTACGTGCTCGACGCCGCGAGCTGCGAAGCGAAACTCGACGCGCGCTCGCGCGTCAACACCAACTGAGAGGTGAGGACTGAAGAGATGACTCCGGCCGTCGAGATAGACTCTCTGACGAAGGACTACGAGGTCGGCTTCCTGCGTAAGCGCAGGGTGCGCGCGCTCGACGGGCTGACGCTCTCGGTCGGGCGCGGCGAAATCTTCGGCTTCCTCGGCGCCAACGGCGCGGGGAAGACGACGACGCTCAAGCTGCTCATGCGGCTTATGTACCCGACCTCCGGCCGCGCGCGCATACTCGGCCGCGACATCGGCGACACGGCGATGCACGCCGACATCGGCTACCTCCCCGAGCACCCTTACTTCTACGACTACCTGACGGCGCGCGAGCTTCTGGAATACTGCGCCGAGCTGTTCGGCTACGCGCGCGCCGAGCGCAAAGAGCGCGCGGTCGAGATGCTCCGGCGCGTGAGGCTCGAAGAGACGGCGTGGGGCAAACAGTTGCGAAAATTCTCGAAGGGGATGTTACAGCGCGTGGGGCTGGCGCAGGCGCTCGTCAACGACCCTTCGGTCGTCTTCCTCGACGAGCCGATGTCGGGGCTCGACCCCGTCGGCCGGCGCGAGGTGCGCGACCTCATCGCCTCGCTGCGCACGACCGGCACGACCGTCTTCCTGTGCTCGCACATCCTCTCGGACGTGGAAGTGCTCTGCGACCGCGCCGCCGTCCTGCGCAAAGGAAGGCTCGCGCACATCGGCCGCCTCGACGAACTGCGCGGGGCGGGCGGCGCGCGCCCGATGGAGGTCGTCGTCTCCGCGCCCGACGCGACGCGTCTCGAAGCGGCGCTCTCGTCCCTGAGCGGCGCGCGCATGACTCAGACGCCCGGCGGCGCGCGCGTCGAGGTGGCGACCGAGTCGGAAGTTGACGGCGTGCTCCGCGCGGCGCGCGACGTCGGCGCGCGGCTCGTCGCCGTCCAGCCGGTCGGCAACCCGCTCGAAGAGCTTTTCGTCGGGGAAAAACAGTAGACGGTAGACAGTAGTCAGTAGAAAAACTTTGAGGCGGCGCGTCCCGGCTACAAACCGAGCGCGCCGCCTTTTTTTTCTACTGTCTACTGTCTACTGTCTGCTATTTAAACCTCACGCCCGTCAGTTCCAGCTTGAGCTGCGCGGGGCGGTTGTCCGAGGGGAAGTTGAGCCCGATGGCGGGCGAGGAGGTGCGGTTCGGCTCTATCTCCTCCTCGCTGACGAAGGAGCGCTCGCGTATCTTGTTGCCCTGAAGGTCGAGCCCGGCGGCGCGGAACTCAAGGCCGTTGACGACGCGCCCGGTGAAGTTGCGCACCGTCGGCTTCATCGTCACGACGTAGTTGCCCAGCGCGTTTCCGCCGATGGTCGCGTCCTCGTCCGGCTCGAAATCGACGATGAGCTTGTCGCCCGGGAACTCCGCCGCGCCCGGGCGTATCGCGCCCGCCAGACGCTCCTCGCCGGGCTTCGCCGACGGCCGGCTGGAGAGGTACGCGAGCCCCGCCACGAGCAGCAGCGCCACGACCGTCACCGCGGCGTAGATGACCAGCCGCGACTTGTCCCTCTCCTCCCGCCTCGCGCCGA
Source organism: Pyrinomonadaceae bacterium (assembly GCA_036399155.1). Taxonomy (GTDB): domain Bacteria; phylum Acidobacteriota; class Blastocatellia; order Pyrinomonadales; family Pyrinomonadaceae; genus QHXN01. Next base: position 2,074 of record DASWNR010000114.1, on the reverse strand, counting down.
AGGAGGGGACGGCGGCCGGCGTGTCCTCGCGCCGCTCGGGCGCTTTCACAAGCTGTCCGCCGACGCCGCCGGCGGCGGCCTTCCCGCAGTGCGGGCAGACGTCTCGCCCCCCGGCGACCTCTCCACCACAGTTCTCGCAACGAATCACGGCCGGTCAGACTCCTCCGAAAAATTTGTTCACGGCTCAGACGGCGCGCAGGCGTCGCGGCTGTCCGCCTTCGGTCTGCGGCGCGACAAGCGAGCCGGTGCCGGTGCGCGGGTGCGCCTCGCGCGGCCAGGTGATGCGGAAGCGGCTGCCCTCGTTCTGCCGGCTCTCGACCTTGATCTCGCCGCCGAGCAGCTCGACGATGCGGCGCGTGATGGCGAGCCCCAGGCCGACGCCGTTGTAAGAGCGCGTCAGGCGGTCGTCCACCTGCCGGAAGCCGTCGAAGATGTAGGCCAGCGCGTCGCTCGAAATGCCTATCCCCGTGTCCGTGACCTCAATATACCACCACCCAGCGCCTTCGGCTCCCGCCGACACAGAGACGCTCCCGGCCGACGTGAACTTCAAAGCGTTCGAGACCAGACACGACACGACCTGCGTCAGCTTCCGCCGGTCGGTGCTCACCACGCCGACCTCCGGCGAGACTTCGACGCGCAGCTCTATCTTCTTCTCGCGCGCCTCCTGCTCGAACCCGCGCGCCACGTACGCGATGACCTCCTCGGCCGCGAGCTGTTCGAGGTGAAGCGCCGAGCGCCCCGACTCAAGCCGCGAGTAGTCGAGCATGTCGTTGACCAGCTCAAGCAGCGCCCGGCCGTTGCGCTCCATCCGGCCGACGGCGTCGGACTGGAGCGGCGCGAGCGGCTGCGCCGTGTCACGCGACAGGAGCTGGCAGAGCCCGATGATGACGTTCAAAGGCGTCCGCAGCTCGTGGCTCATGTTGGCGACGAAGGCCGACTTCAGCCGGTCGTGCTCGCGCAGGCGGTCGTAGGCCGAGAGCAGCTCCTCGTGCTTGCGCACGCCCTCGGTCGTGTCCCGGAAGACGGCGACGACGCCCTCGGCGCGCCCGCCGTCGCCCCGCAGGGGCGTCGCGCTCACCGAGAGGACGCGCTCCTCGCCGTCGCGCCGGACGACCTTGTACTGCTCGGCCGAGACGTGCTCGTCCCGCGAGAGCGCGCGGCAGACCGGCGTCTCCTCCGCGGCCAGCACGCGCCCCTCGTTGTCCCTCAAAGTCATGTCGACGACGAGCGCCTTGACGCCGCCCTCGTACTCGCCCTCGCGCCGGCCGAAGACGCGCGCCGCCGCGCGGTTCAGGCGGTAGCGCCCCGCCGGGTCGACGATGACGACGCCCTCGTCCATCTGGTTGATGACGCTGGCGAGCTCGGCCGCGCGCGCCTTCTCGGCGGCGAAGGCGGCCGTCGCCAGCCGCTCGGCCCTCACGCGCTTCGAGACCTCCGAGAGGATGAGGATTAGATCGCCGCGCCCCTCGGTTTGTTCCGTCACGGGCCAGACCGTCACGTCCCAGAACTTCTGCCCGGCCCCGTCCGACTCTTCCGCCCCTTCGACGCCGCCGGCGGCCGCGCCCTCGCCGTCCGCGGCCGCGAGCCTGAGCGGCAGGCCGTAGTTGACGAACGCGCGGCGCGTGCGACGCACGTCCTCGACCACGTCGCGCAGCACGGAGAGCCCGGCCGCCGCGTCGTAGAGCCCGCGACCCGTCAGCTCCAGCGTCGTCCGCCCCGTCACGCGCGCGAAGGACGCGTTGACCTTGCGCACGTAGAGCTTCGCGTCGAGCACGACGACTGCCAGCGGCAGGCTGTCGAGCACCTCGCCGATGAAGGCGCTCTGCTGCTTGACCGCCTCGAACTTCGATTCGAGGCTCTCGGCCATCGCGTTGAAACTCTCGGCGAGCGTGCCGACCTCGTCGTCGGTCTCCACGCGCGCGCGCTCGTGCAGGTTCCCTTCGCCGAGCGCCGAGGCGGAAGTGACGAGGCTCCTGATGGGTCGCGTGAAACGGCCGACGGCCCAGACCGCGAGCAGGAAGGAGGCGGCGAGCGTCACCATCCACGCGGCCGCCAGCAGAAGCAGAGAGCGCCC
>DASWNR010000113.1:0-28252 GCA_036399155.1 Pyrinomonadaceae bacterium | reverse complement strand
CAATCACATCGCGGGGCGGCGCTTCGACTTTGAACTTTAAACTTGAAACTTTGAACTATTCGACCTGATACGTCGCGACGCTGGTGGGGGTCTCGAAGCAGCGGACTTTGTAGACGCGGACGCGCTCGTCGCCGACGCGCGAGGAGACGCGTTCGAGGATGTAGCGGGCGAGGTTCTCGGCCGAGGGGTTCAGCTCCTCGTCGAAGGGCGGCAGCTCGTTGATGTTGCGGTGGTCGAGGTACCCGACGACCTCGTCGGCCGCCTCCTTCAGCTCTCCGAAATCGACGAGCAGGCCGATGTTGTCCAGCTCGCTCCCGCGCGCGTAAATCTCAATCTTGTAGTTGTGCCCGTGCAGGTTCTCGCACTTGCCCTTGTAGCCGCGCAACTGGTGCGCGCTCGAAAAATTCCGCTCGATCATCACCTCGAATAGGCCGGCCAAAGTCTCTCGCTCCCCCGCTTTATTGAGCTGTTCTTGTGCCGCGAGTATACCACGCCCGCGCACGCAAAACGGCGGGGGCGGGCCACATCTCTGTGGCCCGCCCCCTTTACCCGAACCCCCGGAGTCGGCTCCGGCCGCCTACCGCATGTAGGCGGTGTTGTCGCCTTTAACGAGCACGGCCAGCGGGTTGATGGTCGTGTCGCCCATGAGGAAGCCGTCGCCCATGAGGCTCTTGTCGCTCCGCAGAACCCCGTCGCCCATCAGGAAGCCGTCTCCCATCAGGAAGCCGTCGCCCATCAGGAAGCCGCGCGCGAGGAAGACGGGCTGGTCGTGCCACGGGCGGCTGTCTCCCATCAGGAAGCCGTCGCTGAAGAGGATGCTGTCCGTCAGGATGATGCCGTCGCCCATCAGGAACCCGTCGGTGAGGATGATGCCGTCGCCCATCAGGAAACCCTGGCCGTAGACCTTCTGGTATTTGGTGATGAGCTGGGGGCCGAGCGCGTACGCGCGGCCCAAGCAGACGGCCTGTGCCCACTGGAAGGTCGTCCCGGCGACGCTCGACTGCGGCGCCGGCGCCGCGCCCGTGAGCAGCGGCGTGCCGAGCGGCGTCGCGCTCGTCAGGTCTGTGCGGACGAGCTTGGCGAGGCGCACCGCGCCCTCGACGTTCAACTGCCCGGCGCCCTGCTCCAACTGGTTGAAGCCGGCGAGCGGCTGCGCCGTGTATGTGAGCAGGAGCTTGACCATGTTGGGCGTGAGCTTCGGGTTGGCCTGTAAGAGCAGCGCCGCCGCGCCCGCGGCCGCCGGCGTCGCCATCGACGTGCCCGACAGGTACATCAACGACATGTTCCCGACCGGGTAGACGCTGGACTCGATCTCGTAGCCGACGGCGAGCGCGTTGGTCGCGCCCTGCGCCGAGCTGATCTTGTTGCCCGGCGCGACGAGGTCGGGCTTGGCGAAGTTGTCGTAGTGGCGCACGCCCGCGGCGTCGGTGTAGAAGCCGCGCGTCGGCCCGCGCGAGCTGTAGGTCGTCACCGCGTCGTCCGAGCGCGCGTCGGTGCCGAAGGTGTTCGACGAGCCGACCGTCAGCGCCGAAGGCTCGTGGCCCGGCGAGTGGATGTGCCCGTATGTCTTCCGCCCCGAAGCGTCCTTGCCGTCGTTGCCGGCGGCGGCCACGACGACGAGGCCGGCGTTGACCAGTTTACGCACGGCGACGCAGAGCGGGTCGGTCTTGTAGGACTCGACCGCCGGCGCGCCGAGCGAGAGGTTGACGACGCGCACGCCGTAGGCGGCGTGGTTGGCGAGCAGCCAGTTGAGCGCGGCCACCACGTTCGAGACCTTGCCCAAGCCCTGCTTGTTGAGCACGCGCAGGTTGACGAGGCTCGCGTTGTGCGCGACGCCCTCGTACTTCCCACTCGTCGGCCCGGTCAGCCCGGCGGCGATGGCCGCGACGTGCGTGCCGTGGCCGTAGGGGTCGTCCGTGCGCTTCTCGCCGGTGAAGTCCTTGCTGAGCTTTATCTTCCCCGTCGCCATGAAGGACTTGTGCGTCGGGTCGATGCCCGAGTCGACGACGGCGATGGTCGTGCCCGTGCCGTCGAGCTTGTAGGCCGCGCCGCTCGCGTTCGTCTGGGCGCGCACGGCCGCCGCGCCGGTCGTCGTCGAGAGGTGTCCGGCCGCCGTCACGCCGTGGTCGAAGGAGACCGACGAGACCTCCGCGTGGAAGGCCGCCAGCTCCTCGACGGCGTCGAGCGGCAGCTCGGCCGCGATGGCCCCGACCCTGTCGAACCGCCCCTTGACGCGGACGCCGTTGCGGCCGAGGAAGGCGCGGAGCTGCCCGCCCTCGTCGCCGTCGAGCTGGAGCACGACCTCGACCCTCTCCTGCGCGCCGCGCGCGCCCCTCAGCCTCTCCCGCAGGTCGGGCGAGAGCTTGTCGGCGCGCTCTTCTTTCTTCGTCTTCGGCTCGGCGCCCGCGGCGCGCGACGCGAAGGGGAGCGACAGCGCGGGCAGCGTGAGCAGAACGCCGAGCGCCAGAGCCGGCATTCGTCTGTAGATTTGGAGACGGGAGATTTTCTTCATCCTGCTTTGTTCCTTCGACTCCGCCACCGCGAGGGGACGGGGGATTGTGGTGGTGTGCTCGGGCTGACGTTCTTCGCCCGAGCGCTTCGGAAAGTGCACGGCGCGTGCCGCGCGGCGGCGCGGCCGAAAACGTCAGTTTTGCGGGCTTTTCGCGTGTGGCGGGCGTGTCGGTCGGGCTCGGCCGGTCAGAATGAGCGCGGCCGGGGCGTCAGAATGAAAGGGATTTGAACGGATTGAACGACGCGGGCTTTTCAGCCGACGGGCGTCTCGTCGGACTCGAAGACGGCGGCGGCGTCTGCGAGCGAGGAGGTGACGCGGCAGGGCGGGAGGCTCTGTAGGAAGAGGCGTCCGTAGGAGGCCGTGCGCAGGCGCGGGTCGAGGACGGCGAGCAGCCCACGGTCGGTGGCCGAGCGGATGAGGCGGCCGAGACCCTGCTTGAGCGTGATGATGGCCTGCGGGACGCTGTACTCGTAGAAGCTTGAGCCGCCCTGCTGCTCGATGAAGCGCTGGCGCGCGGCGACGACCGGGTCGGTCGGGACGGCGAACGGCAGCTTGTCGATGATGACGCACGAGAGCTGTTCGCCGCGCACGTCCACGCCCTGCCAGAAGCTCGCCGTGGCGAAGAGCACCGCGTTGGGCGTCGTGCGGAACTTCTCCAACAGGCCGGCCTTCGCCATGCTCCCCTGCACGAAGCAGGGGAACTCGACCTCGGGCGCGACGCGGTCGTAGAGCGCGCGCATCCCGCTCAAAGATGTCGAGAGGACGAAGGCGCGGCCGCGCGAGATGTTGAGAAGCTCTGTGACTTCGGCCGCCGCGCGCTCTATCCAGCCGGGGCTGCGCGGGTCGGGCATCCGCGGCGGCAGGTAGAGCACGGCCTGCTCCTCGTAGTTGTAGCCCGAGGAGGCGACCAGCTCGTCCGTCTTCCCCTCCCTGCTTTCGACGGAGCCGTCTTCATCCTCCGCGTTCGGCGTGAGCCCGAGCCGCTGCTTGATGAAGTCGAAGCTGCCCGCGCTGGCGAGCGTGGCCGAGGTGAGCACGACCGTCTCGACGCGGTCGAAGAGCTTGTCCTGCAACAGTGTCGAGACGTCAATCGGCGAGGCGCGCAGGAACGTCCCGCGCCCGCGCCGCTCGACCCAGTAGACGTAGCGCCGGTCGTCGCCCGCGACGATGAACTCTAAGTTGAAGCGCGTCTCGCGTATGCGTCGGACGAGGTTCTCGACCTCGGCCGGCTTCTCGCGCAGCGCGTCGAGCGTCGTCTCAAGGCGCCCGAGCGCGCCGTCCACGCCGAGGTACGCGTCGCCGAGCGGCGTGGCCTCTATCTCGCCGTCGCGACCCTTGCGCGCGAACGTGCCGGGCGTGAGCGGGTAGCGCCCCTCGTCCGAGCGCGACTCGCGCGCGAAGCCCATCCAGAACTGCTCCGCGAAGCGCGCCACGCGGTTGGCCGCGCGCGACAGCTCGCGGTTGACGCCCGTGTCGGTGACGGGGAGCATCTGCAAGTCGCGCAGCATGTCTTCGAGCTGGAAGTTCGAGACCTGCGCGCCGAAATACTCGGCCGCCACGTCCTCGACCTGGTGCGCCTCGTCGAAGATGACGGCAGAGTAGTCGGGGAGCACCTGCCCGTACTCGCCGCCGCGAAGCGCGAGGTCGGCGAAAAAGAGGTGGTGGTTGACGATGACGATGTCGGCGTCCGAAGCGCGCTGGCGCATCCGCGTGATGTAGCAGGCGTCGTACTCGGCGCACTTCTGCCCCGTGCAGATTTCGGAGCGCGCGTCGATGTGACGCCAGAAGGTGAGGTTCTCGGGAAGCTCCGTGAGTTCGGCGCGGTCGCCCGACGGGGAGTCGCGCGACCAGCGGCGCACGGCGTCGAAGTGGTCAACGTCGTCGAGCCCGTCGAGGATGGGCGAGTGCTCCGCGCGCTTGACGCGGCTCAGGCAGACGTAGTTCGAGCGCCCCTTCATGTAGGCGGCCGAGAACTTTCGCGGGAGCACGCGCTGTAGGAAGGGGATGTCCTTCTCCATCAACTGCTCCTGCAAGTTCTTCGTCCCCGTCGAGACGACGACGCGGCCGCCGCGCGAGACGGCCGCCGCGATCGCCGGGACGAGGTAAGCCAAAGTCTTGCCCGTCCCCGTCCCTGCCTCGACGAGCAGGTGGCGACGCTCCTCGAACGCGCGCAGGACGGCCCCGGCCATCTCGACCTGACCGGGTCTGAACTCGTACTCGGGATGCGCGCGCGCGATGAGGCCGCCGGGGCCGAAAATCTCTTGCACGCGGTTATTTTACCGCACCCGGAGCGTAAGGCGTGAGACGGCGGCGTGTAAAAATCACTCGTTGTTGCCCGCCGCCGGGCCGAGCGCGGCGAGGGCCTTCTGCGTGGCCGTCAACAGGGCTTCGGGGCCGACGGGGGCGCCGGTGGCGCGCTTCATCCAGAGGTCGGGGGCGATGTTGCCGGCGGTGGCCATGCGCTCGAACTCGGGGCCGACGCGGCCGGCGCGCTCCATCTGCTCCTCGATTTGAAAAGCTATCATGTGGCCGAGCGGGTAGTTCGGCAGGTAGAGCGGGTAGTTGATCATGTGCGAGTAGACGGCGAGCAGCACCACGTCGCGCCGCTTGAAGACCGGCGCGTAGTACTTGTTCCAGACCTCGCGCGCGATCCGCAGCATGGCCTCCTTCAGCTCGGCCGGCGTCGCCCGCGGGTGCTCGTAGAGCCAGTGCCACGTCTGCATGTCTACGAGCGCCATCCCGGCTATCTCGAACGTGCCCCAGAAGTCGTTGAGCGTCTTGAGAGCCTCGCTCCGCGCGTCGGGGCGCGAGAGGCCGAGCAGTTCGAGGTCGCGGTTCTGGAAGACGAAGGCGAGCGCCTCGGTGAAGGCCGCGTTGGGCACGCCCTGAAGGAGCGTGTGGTCGATGTGGTTGAGCGAGAAGGTCTGCTCGACGTTGTGGCCGAGCTCATGGACGGCGATGTTGTAGCCCTTGTAGTTCATCCCCATCTTCTCGACGCGCGTGCGCAGGTGCGTCTTCGCCGAGCGCATCGACGCCCCGAGCGCGTGCCCCGAGCCGCGCGCGGGGTCTACGACGACGTTGGCGGCGAGACTATCCGCGCGCTCCTTCGGGAAGCCGAGCTTGACGAGAATGTTCGGGATGTCCTTCTCGAACGCAGCCGCGTCCGGGTACCTCTTCGAGACTATCTCGTCGAGCTGCGCTTCGGTGTACGCGCCGCGCGGGCGGAAGCCGTCGTACCACACGTCGAAGGGTTCGAGCGGCCGGCCCAGGCGCTTCTCGATGAGCGCGGCGACCCGCGGGACGTGCGGCGAGGAGAGCACCTGCTCGAACATCCTGCGGACGCGCGCCTCGGGTATCTCGCGCCCCTCGTCGAAGCTGCGCGCCGTGAGCGTCGGCGCGGTCGGCACGTACGGGTCGACGCGCCGCGCCGAGCGGAAGGCGAGCAGCAGCTTGGCGTAGCGCGTGTCGGGCTCCGGCGTGTTGAGTGTCGCGCCCGCCGGCAACTCCGCGCCCGGCACCTCGACGCCCGGCGCGTCGAAGTCGCGCACGGCCGACGGCCGTACCTCGTTGGTGAAGGGGTTCCAGTCGTAGCGCGGGTTATCGACGACGGCGGCCGGGATGGTCTGCGTCACGATGCGCTCAAGGATTTGCTGGACGGCGCGCTGCTTCGCCGGCCCTTTGACCCGGTCGCCGTAGTCGGCCTTTATCTGGTCGCGCAGGTTCCAGTGCGTGAGCAGCCGCATCCGCGCTGGGAAGAGCCGCCGCCCGTCGCTCCCGAGGACGTGGTGCATCCAGACGTTGTAGCCGGAGACGTAGCGGTCGGCCTCGGCCGAGTCGCGCGCGTTGGCGAGGTTGACCTCGGCCGGGACGCGGCGCGAGAACTGCTGCGCGAGACGCGCCTCGGCCCACTGGCGGCGCGTCCAACGCTCGCCTTCGCCGAGCCTCTGTTCGAGCGTCGTCAGCGGGAAGTTGAGCAGGACGACGAAAGCGAGCTTGTTGCGGAAGAAGTCGTCCGAGAGGTGCGCGCCCGGGTCGTAGCCGTTGAAGAGGTCGTCGAAGGGGAGAATCGGCCCGCGGTCGAGGTCGGCCTGCGCGCGGAACTCGCGGCCGATCTCGCCCATGTGGCCGTAGAGCTGTTCGAGGTTGTGCTGGAAGCGCGCGAACACGAGGTCGAGCGTCGCCTGTTCGCCCGCGAAGTTGGCGCGCACGAACTCACCGAAGGCGGCCGCGTCGCCGTCCTCCTCGCGCCAGAAGCTCGACACCTGACGGAGGCCCCGCGCCGCGCGCACGCGCTGCGCCTCGCCGTACTTCGACGCCAGCTCGGCTTCCAGTTTATTCGACACGTCCTTCATCCACGCGGGAGACTCTTTCGCCTGCGGGGTTGTCGCCGCCGCGGCGGCCTGCGCGCGCGCACGCGGCGTGAAGGGGAGGGTCGAACAGAGTAGCAGCGCGGCGGCGAGGGCGGCGGATATCTTCTTGACCATAGACTTTAAAGTTCGGACTCAACACGAGAGGAGGCCGGCGGTCAGTCATAAAGGTTCATGCCTTCACGCTGGCCGCCGGCCTCCGGGTTTATGCCGGCGGTCGCGGGGCCCCGGCTCAGGGCGCGCGCCGCGCGGGGCGGGCGCTACTCGGAGTGCTGCACGGGGTTGATGCCCTTTGAAGCGGTCTTGGGCGCGTCCCCACCCGCGCTGCGGCCGCCGCCTTCATGGCCGCCGGCTTCGGCGCGTCCTTCGTCCTGGCGGTGCTCGCCGCTCGCGCCGGGCGCGCGATTCTCACCCGCCGCGTCGTCCTGGTTCGGGCCGTCGCCGGACTTCGGCTTCGGGTCAATAGGGCTGCTCATGGTTCGTCCTCCTTCGCGTGAAGCATCGCCGCGCGCGGGCGCGGCGAGGGCAAGAGTGGTCGGGCGAGGTTTACGGTGTCGGGTACTTCTCGCGCCGTCGCGCTAGTCGGCGCCCGCGACCTCGGCCTCCGCGCGCAGGCGCAGGCGCCGCGTGTAAAGCGGGAAGCGCGCCGACAGCTCGTGGACGGAATCGGTGACGCGCGCGCGCACCTCCTCCGACTCGGGCTCGTGGAGCACGGCCGCGATGAGGCGCGCGACCTGCCGCATCTCCTCCTCGCCCATCCCGCGCGTCGTCAGCGCGGGCGTGCCCAGGCGTATGCCCGAGGCGACGAAGGGCTTGTTGGTGTCGAAGGGGATGGTGTTCTTGTTGGCCGTTATCCCCGCGGCTTCGAGCGCCTTCTCGGCCACCTTGCCGGTCACGCCCTTGCCTTCCATGAACACGTCCACGAGGACGAGGTGGTTGTCCGTCCCGCCCGAGACGAGGCGGAAGCCCTGCTCCTGTAACTCGTCGGCCAGCGCCTTCGCGTTGGCGAGTATGCGCCGCTGGTAGTCTTTGAAGTCCTCGCGCAGCGCCTCGCCGAAGGCGACGGCCTTGGCGGCGATGATGTGGACGAGAGGGCCGCCCTGTATGCCGGGGAAGACTTTTCTGTCAACGTCGGCGGCGTACTCGGCCTTGCAGAGCACGAGCCCGCCGCGCGGGCCGCGCAGCGTCTTGTGCGTCGTCGTCGTCACGTAGTCGGCTTCGGGGACGGGCGAAGGGTGAAGCCCGGCGGCGACGGGGCCGGCGATGTGCGCGATGTCCGCCATCACGCGCGCGCTGACGCCTCGCGCTATCTCGCCGATGCGCCCGAAGTCGATGACGCGCGGGTAGGCCGACGCGCCGCAGACGATCATCTTCGGTTTGTGCTCCTGCGCGAGCCGCTCAAGCTCCTCGTAGTCTATCTGCTCGGTCTCGCGCGAGACGCCGTACTCGACGACCTTGTAGCTGAAGCCGGAGAAGTTCAGCGGGTGGCCGTGCGTGAGGTGGCCGCCGTGCGAGAGGTTCATGCCGAGGATGGTGTCGCCGTACTGCAAGGCCGCGAGGTAGACGCTCATGTTGGCCTGCGAGCCCGAGTGCGGCTGGACGTTGGCGTGGTCGGCCCCGAACAGCTCCTTCGCGCGGTCGATGGCCGCCTGCTCGACCACGTCCGTGAACTCGCAGCCGCCGTAATACCGCTTCTTCGGGTACCCTTCGGCGTACTTGTTCGTGAAGACCGAGCCCATCGCTTCGAGCACGGCCTCCGAGACGAAGTTCTCCGAGGCGATCAGCTCAAGCCCCTCGGCCTGCCTCCGCACCTCGTCGTCCACGGCGCGGGCGATCAGAGGGTCTACCTCGGCCAAAGGCGCGTTCAAAAGGTCGCTCATCCTCTAAGGCTCCTCCAGGCTTATGTGTCTCGTTTGACGGCTTGATTTTGGCGGGCTGATGTTACACCCGCGCCCCGCCCGGCCGCAACGCCGACCTCCGGCGTCGTAAGAAATTGGAACTCGGGGGGGCGCAAATCGTAATTTGTGACTGAAACTCGATTTGGTCCCGCGTCAAACAGTCTCGCCAGCAACAAGGAGAATTGAGAAAGATGAAGTTGAAAGCAGTCTTCGCCCTCGCGCTCTGCGCGCTCGTCATGCTCGGCATACCCGCGGAGGCCGCCGCGCGGCAGGCGCAGGCGGAACCGCCCGACATGACCGTGGACGCCGCCGCGCGCAAGGAGGTCATCGAGAACCTCATCAAACGCCTCAACGAAAGCTACATCTTCGCCGACGCGGCCGCCAGGATGGAGCAGGCCGTCCGCGCGCGCGCCGCGAAGGGCGAGTACGACCAGATCAACAGCGCCAAGAAGTTCGCCGAGAAGCTGACCGCCGACGTGCAGGAGGTGAGCCGCGACAAGCACCTGCGCGTCAGCTACTCCGCGCGCCCCATCCCCGAGCGCCCGGCGCAGCGCCGCGAGCCGACCGCGGAGGAGCAGGAGCAGTACCGCCGCGACATGGCGCGCATCAACTACGGCTTCCAGAAAATCGAGCGGCTGCCGGGCAACATCGGCTACGTCGAGTTCCGCAACTTCCTCGACCCCGAGGGCGGGGCCGACACGGTCGCCTCGGTCTTCAACTTCCTCGGCAACACCGACGCCATCATCTTCGACCTGCGCAAGAACGGCGGCGGCGACCCGGCGATGGTCGCGCTCATCTGCTCATACCTCTTCGGCGCGGAGCCCGTCCACCTCAACTCCCTGCACTGGCGCGAGGGCAAGGCCGAGCGCGTCGAGGAGTTCTGGACGCGCAAGGAGGTCGCGGGCAAGCGCTACGCGAAGGACGTGTACGTGCTGACGAGCGGCCGCACCTTCTCGGGCGCGGAGGAGTTCAGCTACAACCTCAAAAACCTCAAGCGCGCGACCCTCATCGGCGAGACGACCGGCGGCGGCGCCAACCCCGGCGGCAGCCGCCGCCTCTCGAAGCACTTCGGCGCGTTCATCCCGACGGGCCGCGCCGTGAGCCCCGTCACCAAGACCAACTGGGAGGGCACCGGCGTCGAGCCGGACGTGAAGGTGCCGGCCGATCAGGCTCTCACGACCGCGCGGCTGATGGCGCTCAGGAAGGCCGTCGAGCGGACGACCGACGACGACCTGAAGGGCGCGCTCCAGCGCGAAATCGACACGCTCCAGAAAGAGGTCAGCCAGGCGCAGCCCGGGAAGTAAAGCGCCGCCTAATCTGTAAGCGGAGACGTTTGAGAGTAGCCCGGCCGCCGAGCCGGGCTACTCTTTTTAGACCTCAACCGCGTAAGCGTCGTAGTCGAAAATCATCCTCAACAGCTTTCTCCCGACGGACTCGGGGACGGAGGAGAGCAGGCGCGCGCGCATGCGCGTCGCGGCGCGGCCGTCCAACTGGCCGAACGCGCCGTAGAGCCTTGAGTAGCGCGCGACCGCCTCTGCGCGCGTGCGCCTGCGCGACTCGTAGGCGCGCAGCGCGGCGCGCGCGTCCCGGTACTTTGCGAGGCAGCGTGCGAGGACGGCGGCGTCTTCGACGGCCATGCAGCCGCCCTGCCCGAGGTTGGGCGTCATCGGGTGAACCGCGTCGCCGAGGAGCGTGACGGCCCCGCAGCCCCAGCCCGCGGCGGCGGGGCGGTCGTAGGCCGCGTTGCGCAGGATGGACTCGGAGGGCGTCGCCTCGATCAGCTCGGTCACGGGCGCGCACCAGCCGCCGAACAGCCGCGACAGCTTCGACGCGTGCTCCGAAGGCGGCTCCGGCGTCCCCTCCGGCTCGTTCGCGGTCGCCCACCAGCCCGTGCGCCCGAGCCCCAGAGGCCCGACGCCGAAGCGACGCCCCCCGCCGTAGACCTCAAGCGCCGTATCTGACGGATGCGACGCGCCCGCGAGCCGCGTGACGCCGCGCCAAACGCTGTAACCGCGGTAGACCGGCTCGGACGCGCCGAGCACCTGCGCGCGCACGCGCGAGTGCAGCCCGTCGGCGCCGACGAGCACGTCGCAGGCGACCTCTGCCCCGCCCTCGAAGCGCGCGACGACTTCCCCGCCCCCGTCGGCGAAGCCTTCAAAAGTCTCCCCGAGGTGGAGCGATTCGGCGGGCAGCGCCGCGCGCAGCGTCGCCTGCAAGTCCGCGCGTCGGAGCGCGACCGCCGGCGAGTTCGTCTCGGGGAACGCGAAGTGTTTGTAAATCGTCCCGTCGCTCCCGAGCCAGGTCGCGCGCTCGATGCGCCCCGCCCGTGCGAGCACCTCGCCGCCGAGCCCGAGTCGCTCAAGCGCCCTGAACGCGTTGGGCCAGACCGCTATCCCGGCGCCGACCTCAAGCAGCTCGGGGGCCTGCTCGTAGACCGAGGCCCCGAAGCCCTCGCGCCTCAGCGTCAGCGCCGCCGCCAAGCCCCCGATGCCGCCGCCGACGATGACGATTCTCATGCGCGCCATTCTCGCACAGGCACCCGGCGACGCGGTTTGCGTTCCGCGCGCGCGTTGCGCGAGAATGGCTGCTCGCTTTGGCCGACCGATTCTTGTCTGAGAGGGGCCGCTTAAACTCCGATGCGCTGGTCACACTACTTCATCCCCACTTTGCGCGAAGACCCCGCCGACGCGGAGGTCGTCTCGCACCGCCTGCTCCTGCGCGCGGGCTACATACGACAGCTCGGCGCCGGCATCTACTCTTTCCTCCCTTTGGGCTGGCGCGTCGCTCAGCGCGCGACGCGCATCCTGCGCGAGGAGATGGAGGCCATCGGCGCGCAGGAGTTCTTCCTGCCGGCCATACACCCCGCGGAGGTCTGGAAGGAGTCGGGCCGCTGGGAGGTGATGGGCGACACCATGTTCCGCCTGAAGGACAGGAAGGGCGGGGACATGTGCCTCGGCATGACTCACGAGGAGATCTTCACGACCATCGCGCGCCACGAGCTGCGCTCGTACAAGCAGCTCCCGCAGGTCTGGTACCAGATACAGACCAAGTTCCGCGACGAGGAGCGCCCGAAGTCGGGCCTGATGCGCCTGCGCCAGTTCATCATGAAGGACGCCTACTCCTTCGACGTGGACAAGGCCGGGCTCGACAAGTCGTTCGAGGATCAGCGCGGCGCCTACATGCGCATCTTCGACCGCTGCGGCCTCAAGTATCACATCGTCGAGGCTTCGTCCGGCGCGATGGGCGGCACCGCGTCCAACGAGTTCATGGCGCGCACCAACGCGGGCGAGGACTTCATCGCCGTCTGCGACGCCTGCGGCTACGCCGGCAACCTTGAGAAGGCGACTTCGCGAATCCCGCCGGTCGAAGACGAGGCCGGGCCCGACGCGCCCGAGGAGTTCCCGACGCCGGGCGTCCGCACCATCGAAGACCTCGTGACCTTCGACGGCGGCGCTTCGGCCGACCGTCAGGTCAAGTCGCTCGTCTACGTCGCCACCGACGGCGCGACGCAGGAGCAGTACGCGGTGCTCGCGCTGCTGCGCGGCGACCACCAGTTGCAGGAGGTCAAGCTCGCCGACTCGCTCGGCGCTTCGCAAGTCCGCCCCGCACACCCGGAGGAGATACGTGACCTGCTCGGCGCTTCGGCCGGGAGCCTCGGCGGCGTCGGCGCGCGCGACAGGGCCGCTGCCGCGAAGCGGAAGCTGCGCGTCGTCGCCGACTCGGCGCTCAAGGGGCGGCGCGCGATGACGACCGGCGCCAACAAGGACGAGCACCACCTGCGCGGCGTGGACGTGGAGCGCGACATCAAGCCGGAACTCTGGGCCGACCTGCGCGCCGTCTCGGCCGGCGAGGCGTGCCCGAACTGCGAGGGCGGCACGCTCGACATCTTCAAGGCGATGGAGATCGGCCACATCTTCAAGCTCGGGACAAAGTACTCCGAGTCGATGGGCGCGACCATCCTGACGCAGGAGGGCAAAGAGGTTCCCATCGTGATGGGCAGCTACGGCATCGGCGTCGAGCGCATCCTGTCGGCGGCCGTCGAGCAGAACCACGACGCCGACGGCATCGTCTGGCCGCGCGCGATCGCGCCCTTCGACGTGGTCGTCACCGTCACCAACGTCAAGCAGCAGGAGATAACGGACGCCGGCGAGCGGCTCTATACGGAACTGCGCCGCGCCGGCCTCGAAGTCCTCCTCGACGACCGCGACGAGCGCGCCGGGGTCAAGTTCAAGGACGCAGACCTCATCGGCATCCCCCTCCGCCTCACCGTCGGCAAGAAGGTCTCCGACGGCAAGGTCGAACTCTTTGACCGCGCCACCAGACAGAGCGAAGACGTGAGCATCGACGAAGTCGTCGCCCTCGTCCAGTCGCGCGCCCTCGCCGGCCTTTAATCGGTACCGCGGGCGGCGGCGGGCGGGCGCGTGTCACGTCAGAGAGACTTTATAAACTGACACCCGTCCGCCCGCCGCCGTTCGTGGTATATTGTTCATAATCTTATGATTACAACCACACGCCAGTTTTCTTGCCTGCACTGCTCCCCTACAGTCCAAACTATCTTCGCGATACTTTTGTCAAAACTTGACACAACTCCGTGACAAAGCTATCCTGCTCCCGTCGAAGGAGAGATTGAGCTTCCGCTCCTTCCGTCTGACACCACCGTACTAATCTGGATGTTTCTACGGCGTGCCGCTTTGGCGGCTCGTCTCGGGTCGAAGTGTGCCGTCAGGCCGCTCCCCGACGCACGAGCCGCACGGCGGCGCGCCACGTTTTTAACGCTCGGAATCTTATGCAAGGGGACTCCCCATGACGCCCATCATCGACACTTCGTCCGTCAACGAGTCGGACGCCTTCACCAAGCACCTGGGAATGTTCACACACCCGAAGGGCGCGCACCTCATCGAGCGGACGCGCCCGCTCGGCGAGTGGCTCGACCGGCGCATAGAGTTGGGGACGTGGCCCTACAGCCGCTCGCTCGAAACCTCGCCGGACACGACGGCGCGCGTGCGCAGCTTGAACGGGGTGATGGTCGAGGGCATCAACTTCGGCTCGCAGGATTACCTCGGCCTCGCCTCGCACCCGTCCGTCCACGACGCGGCCATCCGGGCGCTCTCCGACTACGGCCCGCACAGCGCCGCCTCTGCCATCCTGCAAGGCAACACCGGACTCTCGCGCGGCCTTGAGCGCGCGGTCGCCGAGCACGTCGAGGCCGAGCACGTCCTGCTCTTCCCTACGGGCTGGGCCGCGGGCTTCGGCACCATCGTCGGGCTCGTGCGGCCGAACGACCACGTCGTGCTCGACCAGAACTCGCACGCCTGTCTGATGCAGGGCGCGCGCGCCGCCACCGACAGGCACACCTTCTTCCGCCACCGCGACACTGAGGACGCGCGCCGCAAGCTCGCCAAGATTCGCGCGAAGGACGCGGAGAACGCCATCCTCGTCGTCACCGAGGGGCTGTTTTCGATGGACTCGGACACCCCCGACATACTCGCGCTACAGGAGGCCTGCCGCGAGTTCGGCGCGGTGCTGCTCGTGGACGTGGCGCACGACCTCGGCGCGTCGGGGCCGCGGGGCACGGGGCAGTTGGGGCTTCAGAGCGCGCTCGGCAAGGTTGATTTAGTGATGGGCGCGTTCTCGAAGACGTTCGCGAGCAACGGCGGCTTCCTCGCGACGAACAGCGAGTCGGTCAGGCACTACGTCAGCATCTACGGCGGCTCGCACGCCTTCTCGAACGCGCTCTCGCCGATACAGGCGGGCGTCGTCCTCGAATCGCTGCGCATCGTGCGCTCGGGTGAGGGCGAGCGGCTGCGCGCGAAGTCGGCGGCGAACATCGCGCGGCTGCGGACGGCGTTCGAGGCCGAGGGGCTTGAGTGCTACGGGGAGCCGTCGAACATCGTCCCCGTCGGCGTGGGCGACGAGCGGCTGGCGAAGTGGACGGCGCGCGCGCTCGAAGAGAACGGTCTCATCGCCAACCTCGTCGAGTACCCGGCGGTCGCGCGCGGCAAGGCGCGCTTCCGCTTCCAGGTCATGGCCTCGCACACGGACGAGCAGCTCGAACGCGGCGTCGAAATCTTCCGCCGCGCCCTCGCCGACGCGCGGCAAAGACTCGCCGAATAAAAAGGGCGGAAGGATAAAGGACGAAGGGACGGCTGTCGGCCGTCCCTTCGTCTTTCGTCTTAGTTCATCAACTCGTTGACTAGGAGCGTGAGGGCGTTGTTTTGGAGCGTCTTGTTGTTCTGTAGGTCGCTGTGGAGGTCGCAGGCGAAGGCGGCGTAGGCGATGGGGAGCGGCGTTTCGTAGAGGTCGCTGCGGCGCGCGCCGCCGCCGAGCCCGACGCCCAACAGCGATTCGCGCGTGACGCGGCCGTCGCCCGGCGCGTACATCGCGCGCACCACATCGGAGCGCCGGAGCTTGCGGCCGTCGTCGCCCCTCAGGGTTTTCGGCCGGGTCAGCGTCACCCAGCGCCCGGCCTTCTCGTCGCGCAGGATGACGGGCGCGGCCAGCGTCTCCTCGCAGTCGCCGCCGAAGGCGAAGAGTTTGACCGGCGCGTCGGAGCCTTCTGTTCGAGGGCCGCCCCGCGCGTCGAGCGCCTCGTGGAAGCGCCGGGCGCGCAGCAGCACCGCGTCGAGGTACGCGTCCAGCTCTTCGAGCGTGCCGCGCCCCGTCGGGGCCTCCTGCCCGCGCGGCGCGCCGCGCGCGTAAGCCTCTCGGAACGCGGGGTCGTTGGCGGCCGACCAGCGGTAGCGCCTCCACGTCTCGGGGTCGTAGAGGTCTACGGCCACGGGTCGCAGGGAGGCGTCGAGGAAGCGCGCCTGACCACCGTGCGGCAGGAGCTGGAAGATGGACGGCGCGGTCATCACGTCCTCGCGCGAGAGCTTGTTGAGGAGGTGTACGCGGCGGCGCAGGCCTTCCGTCACAGAGTAGCCTTCGAGCAGCACGGCGAACGCCTCCATCGAGCCGCCGTTGGGCGTGCCGAACATGAAAATCTTGCCTACGAAATTCGCCCCCGACCAGTCGGGCATGGGCTCCGCGCCGTCGGGCGGCAGGTCACGGTCGCCGTACATCGCTGCGTAGCGCGCGACCAGCCCACCCATCGAGTGCGCGACGACGTTGAAGCGCAGGTCGGGACGCCCGAGCTTGAGCTTCAGCTCCTCGACGCTCTGGACGAGCAGTCGCGCCGACTCGACGTTGTCGCGCCGCCAGTCGTAGGCGAAGACGTAGAACGTGTCCCGGTCGCCGCCCTCGGGCGGGTTCGTCCAGTCGCCCTCCCGGTAGCCGCCGTAGTCTTCGAGCGCGCGCAGAAGGTGATGGTAGACGTAGACCTCGGGCGCGATTTTCGCCAGGCGCGCCGCCTCGACGATGCGCGACGCGACCAGCTCGTCGCGGTTGTTCGCGAGGTCGGGCGTCGCCGGCAAGCTTAGTCCGTCCACGTCCGAGCGGAAGACCGAAGGCCAGACGACCTCGCCCGTCCGACGGTTGACGATGTTTGAGCCCAACACGCCGGGGATGACGACGACGGGGCGCTTCCCCTTCCGGTCGCGCGCGCCGGCGAAGATGCGCCCGAGGTCGGGCGTCCGCCGCGCGCCGCAGCCCGGCGAGAGCGTCAGCGTGAAGAACAGCGCGCAGGTTATGAGGAGGGAGTTTGTTCTTTTGCTCATAACCTCCGGCTTCGACGGCGCGTGGGCCGCCCCGCCGCGCCTTTGGCGGGCGCGTGCGTCGGGTCGAGGGTCGGGGAGCAGGGCGGGGGCGACGCGCCTGCGGGCGTAATCCAAAGCTCCGTCGAAGCCGCCTCCCTCCGGCCGCAGTCCAGAGTGTTGAGCCTCGTGTTGTAGAGGACGGATTTCTCGACGAGGATTTGCTTGGCACTATCGGCGCGCACGAGGGCCTCGCCGGCGCGCCCGGCACGGCCCGCGTAGCCGATGATGAAAGCCTTTGTATCTTTGTCCTCGGCGTCGAGCGCGGCGGCGAGCCGTCCGAGGCGCGACATCTCCTCCGCGCCCGAGACGACGCCGTACTCGTCAAACTTGCGCGAAGGAATCAACAGTGAGCAGTCCCGCGCGCCGGCCCCCGGAGCGCCGGCGCGCGCGTCCTGAGCGAGCGCCCCCGCAGACGTTAAGGCAGCCGCCGACGCGTTGAGGAGTAGCAGGGCGGCGAAGATTTTCGGAAACGGTCTGTTCACGGCCTTCGCCTCACATCTCCCTGCGGCCTGACGTAGCTCTCGTCCACGGTCGGCCTCACCTGCGGCGCGGGCGCGCCCCTTTGCGACAGCCACAGCTCGCCCGACAGCTCGTCGCGGAAGCCTCCCTCGACGGTTAAGACCCGCGCGGGGTCAAGGCCGCGCGTCTGCACGAGGTAATCCTTCAGCCAGGCCGCGCGCATCGCGGCCTGCACGCGCGGGCCCGCGCGGCCGCCGTAGACGACGAGGTGTACTTGCAGCGTGGGGTCGTTATTCAGCTCGATGGCGAGGTTGTCGAGGCGCGCCTTCGTGTCCCCCTGGCGTATGTCGCCGAACTCGTCGAGCTTGAAGTGGGTCACGCCGGCCGCCGTCTTCGCGTAGGCGGCCGTCGATTCGGCCGGGCATTCGAGCGAGAAGCCGTGAACCTCGACCTTCGCCACGACCTCCCCGCTCGCGCCCGGCGGCGGCTCGACCGTGACCGTGTTCGTGCCCTGCCCTTCGACAATCCTCCCCGCGGAAACGCTCCACGAGAAAGTCGGACTGACCTTGCTGTTGTTGACGCTCAAGCTCGCCTTGAAGCTCAGGGGGCCGGACGGCTTTGGAATAAACGTGGCGCCCTCGACCCTCACGAAGGGGCAATGGGCCACGTCCTCGGGACGGACGGTCGGCGTCGGACAGGGCGGCTGCGCGCCCGGCGGCACCACCCACAGCTCGGTCGTGGCCTCTTCGCGGAAGCCGCCGTTGACCCAGTTGATGTGGCGCCAGTCGAAACCGGCCGCCGTCAGATCCCACAGGGCGCCCGCGCGCATGCTCGCGATTGACCTGTTGTAAATCTCCCACCCGACGACGCGCGGCCCGTAGTTGATGGCGTATGGGCGCGCGCCCTCCTTCCGCAGTTGCCCGGCGTAAAGACGAAAGCGCTCCGTCAGCTCCTTACGCGCCGCCTCGTCGTCCCCCCAACGGTGCTTGAGCGCCCCGCCCATGCCCGTCGTGAACTCGTCGAACTTCCGCGCCGAAGGCCGGGGCGACTGTCCGCGCGCCGTGTGCTGCGAGGCGCACGCGAGCGCGAGCAGGAGACAGGCGGCGAAGATTCGGGACGCGGTCGGCTTCATAAGGTTCGACTCGGGACGCGCCTGCGCCCGGCGGCTCAAGTCGCATCTGTCGCCGTCGGCGTGGCCTTGCGGTTGATGAGGCCGGCGACGAAGCCCGCGCCGAAGCCGTTGTCGATGTTGACGACTGTGACGTTCGACGAGCAGGAGTTGAGCATCCCCAGAAGCGCCGCGACGCCGCCGAACGACGCGCCGTAGCCGACGCTCGTCGGCACCGCGATGACGGGGACGCTCACCAGCCCGCCGACGACCGAAGGCAGCGCGCCCTCCATCCCGGCGGCGACGACGAGGACGCGCGCCGCGCGCAGGCGCTCGCGCTCGGCCATGATGCGGTGGATGCCGGCGACGCCCGCGTCCCAGACGCGCTCGACGCGGTTGCCCATCGCCTCGGCGGTGAGAGCGGCCTCCTCGGCGACGGGGATGTCTGAGGTGCCGGCGGTGACGACCATGACGGTGCCGGCGCCGCGCTCCGTGCGGTCGCGCATGACGCGGATGAGGCGCGCCGACGGGTGCCACTCGGCCTCCGTGCAGACGTTGCGGACTTCGCCGTAGGTGGCCTCGTCGGTGCGCGTCACCAGAAGGTTGGGCGAGCGGCGCGCGATAGCCTCGACTATCTCGACGACCTGCGCGCGCGTCTTCCCCGCCCCGAAGACGACCTCCGGGAAGCCCTGCCGCGCCGCCCTCGCGTGGTCCACGCGCGCGTGCCCGAGGTCTTCAAAGTGCAGGTTCGAGACGCGCCGCGCCGCCTCCGACTCATCAAGCTCGCCCCGCTTGAAGGCGCGCAGCAGACTCTCCAGTTCTCGTAAGTCCATTTCGCCCCGATTCTAACACCGCGCGAGCGGACGCCCGAAGCCCGCACGCTTGCGCGCGCGGCGTCGCGACGCTTAAGATTCGTCCTGACGTAACAGGTCAGACGCGGCGGGCGGCGTGAGGCGCGGCTTGGAGCCGTGCGGCGCGCCGCCCGCCGCGCGTAAAGACTCGGATGGAACTGACGGTAGCGGTCACGGGAGCCTCCGGCTCCATCTACGCGCAGCGCACGCTCGCCCACATGGCTTCGAGCGGCGCGGTCGAGCGCGTCAACCTCATCATGTCGGCGTCGGCGCTCACGGTGGCGCGCGTCGAGACGGGGACGAAGATCGAGCCGGGCGACGCGCGCGCCGTCAACGAGTGGGCCGGGCTCGCTTCGGACTCGAAGATGATACAGTTCCACCGGCTCGACAACATGGCGGCGAAGCCCTCTTCGGGCTCGCACCCGCAGGCGGGGATGGTCGTCGTGCCCTGCTCGATGGGGACGCTCGGGGCCATCGCCTCGGGCGCGGTGACGAACCTGATTCACCGCGCGGCCGACGTGACGTTGAAGGAGGGTCGCCGCCTCGTCCTCGTCGTGCGCGAGACGCCCTACAACTCGATTCACATCGAGAACATGCTGCGCCTCTCGCACGCGGGCGCGCGCGTCTTCCCCGCAAGCCCGGGCTTCTACCACCGCCCGCGCACCATCGAGCAGCTAGTCGACCATCTGGTCTTCCGCATCCTCGACCAGTTCGACATCCCGCACCCGACGGGCACGCGCTGGAAGGGCGAAGAGGAGTTGAGGGTGCCGAGTGATGAGTGAGTGGCAACGCGGCGAGTACACGATCAGCACGGAGCGCGGGCGGCTCGACCTGGCCGTCGTCCACCGCTTCATCAGCGAGGAGAGCTACTGGGGACAGGGGCGGCCCCTTGAGGTCGTCCGGAAGGCGGTCGAGAACTCTTTCCCCTTCGGCGTCTACCACGGCGGGGAGATGATCGGGTTCGCGCGCGTCGTGACCGACTACGCGACGTTCGCGTGGCTGGCCGACGTTTTCGTCTTGAAGGAGCACCGCGGGCGCGGCCTGTCGAAGTGGCTGATGGAGGTCATCCTCTCTCACACGGAGCTTCAGGGCTTCCGCCGCTGGGCCCTGGCGACGAAGGACGCGCACGAGCTTTACCGTAAGTTCGGCTTCATAGACCTGCACCGCCCCGAGCGCTGGATGGAGCGCCCCGACCCCTCGATGAAGGAGTCGCCCGACTACTGGCAGCCGCGCTGACGACGCCCGCGCGCGCATCTCGCGGCCGACGTTTTGCGTAAAGCCACGGGCGGCGGCGCGGGTTGGCATTTTGCCAGCGCGCCCGACCCGAAAAGCCTCGAATTTCCGCGCCCGGACGGCTCCCGCGACGCCGCGAAAGTTGATTCCGACCGGCCCGCTTTTTGCTTCCCTTACAGACCGAGATGACGACGACCGCCGCCAGCAACATCCGCACGACGCTCGAAATGATTAAGATCGAGCACACGCTGTTCGCGCTGCCCTTCGCGTTCCTCGGGGCGCTTCTGGCGGCGCGCGGCTTCAACGCGACGGGGCTGCCGACCGTCTGGCAGGCGCTCTGGATCACGGCGGCGATGGTCGGCGCGCGCTCGGCCGCGATGGCCTTCAACCGCATCGCCGACCGCGAGGTCGACGCGGCCAACCCGCGCACGGCCGCGCGCGCCATCCCGGCCGGCCAGCTCTCGGTCACGTACGCCTGGGGCTTCACGCTCGCGTCGGCCGCGCTCTTCTTCGTCGCCTCGGCGATGCTCAACCGCCTGACGCTGCTGCTCTCGCCCGCGGCGCTCGGCTCCGTGCTGCTCTACTCGTACGCCAAGCGCTTCACGTCGCTCTCGCACGTCGTGTTGGGCTGGTGCCTTTCAATCGCGCCGGCGGGCGCGTGGGTCGCGGTGCGCGGCGAGTTCGGCTCGGCCGTGCCGCTCCTGCTCTCGCTCGTGGTGCTTTTGTGGACGGCCGGGTTCGACGTGCTCTACGCGTGCCAGGACTACGATTTCGACCGGCGGGCGGGCTTGCGCTCGATACCGGCGCGCGTCGGCGTGGCGCGCGCGCTGTGGGTCTCGCGCCTTCTGCACGCGGGGGCGTTCGCGGCTCTCGTTGGGTTATACTTTCTGACGAACCTGGGCGCGCTCGCCGCGGCGGGCGTCGCGGCCACGGGGGCGCTCCTGCTCTACCAGCACTCGTTAGTCCGCGCCGACGACCTGGGCCGCCTGAACGCGGCGTTCTTCACCACGAACGCCTTCGTCAGCGTCATCCTGCTCGCCACGTTCGGCGGCGCGGCTTTCATGAACAGATTTTAAGACTATGGACTTTTCACACGACCCCAAACTCAACGAGCTGGCCGTCAAAGTGGAGGCCGGCGGGCGGCTCAGTTTTGAAGAAGGGCTGACGCTGTTCGCCACCGAGGACGTGCCGGCGCTCGGGCGTCTGGCCGACACCGTCAGGCGTCGCCTGCACGGGCGCGTGACCTACTACAACGTCAACCGACACTTCAACCCGACCAACGTCTGCTACGCCGACTGCAAGTTCTGCGGCTTCTTCCGCACGCCCCGGCAGCCCGACGCCTACACGCACAACATCGAAGACTCGCTGCGCATCGCCGGCGAGGCCGTCCGCGAGGGCGCGACCGAGCTGCACATCGTCGGCGGCTTGAACACCAAGCTGCCGTTCAGCTACTTCACAGACCTGCTCTCGTCGCTCAAGGCGAGCTACCCGCGGCTTCATCTGAAGGCGTGGACGATGGTCGAGTTGGATCACTTCGCGCGCTTCTACAAGATGAGCGACGAGGAGGTCATCTCGAAACTTAAGGGGGCCGGGATGGACTCGTGCCCCGGCGGCGGGGCTGAGATTTTCCGCGAGCCGACGCGCTCGATGATCTGCGCGCACAAGACCGACGCGCAGCGCTGGCTCGACCTCTCGGGCAAGGTGCACGCGGCGGGCTTGAAGACCAACGCGACGATGCTCTACGGCCACATCGAGTCGCTGGAAGACCGCGTAGACCACCTCGTCCGCCTGCGCGAGCAGCAGGACAGGTCGGGCGGATTCCAGTGCTTCATCCCGCTCGCCTTCTACCCGCCCGGCTCGCAGCTCGCGCACCTGCCGGGCCCATCGGGCGTCGATTCCCTGAAGACGATGGCCGTCTCGCGCCTGATGCTCGACAACTTCCCGCACGTCAAGTCCTACTGGGTCATGCTCGGCAAGCGGCTCGCGCAGGTCGCGCTCCACTACGGCGCTAACGACCTCGACGGCACCATCACAGAGGGCGGCGAACTCTCCGAGAGCTACTCGGTCGAGTCGAACGGCGAGGTCAAGATGTCGAAGGAGGAGATCGTCGCGCTCATCGAAGACGCCGGCCTCCATCCGGTCGAGCGCGACACGCTTTACAACCCGGTCGAGCGCGAGCCGGCCACGGTGCAGGTATGAAGGCCGGGATTCTCAGCCGCTCCGCCGCGGCCGCGCTCCTCCTGTTCGCGCTCGCCGGGCCGCACACGGGCGCGGGGGCGCAGGCGCGGAAGGCTCGCCCCGGGCGGCCCGCGCCGCGTTTCGAGGATTACCCCGCCGGCGAAATCTACAAGGGGCCGGTCGCGCCCGTCCGGCTCGACAGCCGGAAGGCGCGCGCGTACCGCACGCGGCTCCGCGAGGACTCGCGCGGGGGGCCGAACTTCGCCGGCCGCTACACGGTCGTCGTCTGGGGCTGCGGCACCGGCTGCGCGCAGATGGGCGTGGTTGACGCCACGACCGGCCGCGTCTACTTCCCGCCCGTCGAGTACATGGACATCCTCGACATGGGGGACGAGGCCGAGCGCTCGAAATGGTTCCGCCTCGACAGCAAGCTGCTCCGGATCACGCGGGACCTCTACGACGGCCGCGGCGGCTACAAGGCTTACTACTACCTCTTCGACCGGGGCCGCTTCCGCCTGCTCCGCGAGGCCGACGAGCGCCACCCCGAAGAGCCGCCCGAAGGGCCGGGAAACGAGAACTGACACCGAGCATCATGACGACAGCAACAGAGACACGCACCATCACCGTCGCGCACTCGCCCGACTCGGACGACGCGTTCATGTTCTACGGGCTGGCGACGAACAAGATAGACACCGGCGATTTGCGTTTCGAGCACACGCTCGAAGACATCCAGACCCTCAACGAGAAGGCGACGCGCGGCGTCTACGACGTGACGGCCGTCAGCTTCCACGCCTACGCGTACGTCTCGGACAAGTACGCGCTGCTCCCGCACGGGGCTTCGATAGGCGAGGGCTACGGCCCCATCGTCGTCGCGCGCGAGCCGCACGAGGTCGGCGACATCTCGCGCCTCAAGGTCGCCGTCCCCGGGACGATGACGAGCGCCTTCCTCGCGCTGCGCATCCTCTGCCCCGACTTCGAGTACGTGGTCGTCCCCTTCGACCAGATCATCGCGGCCGTGCAGGCGGGCGACGCCGACGCCGGCCTGCTCATACACGAGGGGCAGCTCTTCTACCAGCGGCTCGGGCTCCACAAGGTCGTCGACCTCGGCGAGTGGTGGAAGGGGCGCCACGACCTGCCGCTCCCGATGGGCGGCAACGTCATCCGCCGCGGCCTCGGGGCGGAGACCGTCCGGCGCGTCTCCGACTACCTGCGCCAGTCGATCCAGTTCTCGCTCGACAACCGCCGCGACGCGCTCGCGTACGCCATGCAGTTCGCGCGCGACATGGACCCGGAGCTGGCCGACCGCTTCGTCGGCATGTGGGTCAACCAGCTCACGCTCGACTACACGGATCGGGGCCGCCGCGCCGTCCAGCTCCTTCTGGACGAGGGCTTCGAGCGCGGCGTCATCCCGCGCCGCGTCGAGGTCGAGTTCGTCGGCTGAGTTCAAAGTTGCAAGTTCAAAGTTCCAAGTTGGCGGGCGAGGTTCTTAACTTGGAACTTTGAACTTGCAACTTTGAACTTTTAGCCCGCATCGAAAGTGTTGCTCGGCGGGCGCCATCCCTGACCCTGAATGCCCCGCGCGTCCGACTCCGAAGCGTTCGGAAAAGTGTTTATGAGAAGAACCATCCTGTCGATTCTGGCCGCCGCCGCGATGTGCCCGGCCCTCGCCCGCGCCCAGACGCAGACGCCGCAGACGACACAGACCGGGGGCGCGCCGCCGTCGGTCGTCAACCGCTCGGGCTCGCCCGTGGACACCGACCGCATCATCCGCGCGTTCACGCAGAAGGAGACCGAGTTCCGCAAGGCGCTCAACGAGTACGCCTTCCGGCGCGACGCCGTCATCCAGACCATCGCCTTCGGCGGGCAGATTTCGGGCGAGTACCAACGCGTCTCAAGCTTCGTCTTCGACGACAGCGGCAGACGCTACGAGAAGATCATCAAGTTCCCCATCCCGACGCTGACCGAAATCCAGCTCACGGCCGAAGACCTCGAAGACCTCGGCGGCGTACAGGCTTTCGCCCTTGAGTCGTCGAAGATTCACGAGTACGACTTCTCTTACGTCGGCAAGGAGAAGATTGACGAGCTGGACACCTACGTCTTCGACGTGACGCCGAGGATTCTCGCGGACGCGCGCCGGCTGGCCGCGCTCAAGAAGTCCAAGGCGACCGAGCGCTACTTTCAGGGGCGCGTCTGGGTCGACGACCGGGACCTACAGATCGTCAAGGCGCGCGGCAAGGGCGTCCCCGAGTTCGAGCAGCGCTTCCCGACGTTCGAGACCTACCGCGAGCAGATAGACGGCAAGTACTGGTTCCCGACCTACTCCTACGCCGACGACGAGCTGAACTTTAAGTCGGGGCAGACCGTCCACCTCCGCATGCGCGTCAAGTACACGGACTTCCAGCGGCTGCGCGGCCGCGCCACCGTCATCGAGCAGGGCGACGAGCCCGAGACGCCGCCGGCCAAGCCCGCGCCGACGCCGGCGAAGCCCAAGCCGTAAGGCGGCGGGCGTCCGTGTAAAACTCAAGGCGGCGACGTGAGTCGATGTACTCACGTCGCCGCCTTAAACTTTTCGGAGCGCCGTGCCCCGCGTCAACTCACGCCCAGCTCTTCGGCGATGGCGGCGCGGGTCTGTTCGGTCAGGCGCTTTACGTCGGCGTCCTGCGTGCCCGCGGTCTCTATCGGCGTGAGCACGACCATCTCCATCGTGCCGGGGCGCGCGACGCCCGTCCCCTTCCCCATCAGCCCGTCGGTGAACTTCATGGCCACGGGGACGACGGGGACGCCGGCCTCGACCGCCATGTAGAAGCCCCCCTTCTTGAACGGCAGAAGCTCGCCCGGCCGCGCGCGCGTCCCCTCGGCGAAGACGCCGAACGAGGTGCCGGCGCGCAGGCGGTCGGTCGCCGCCTTCGTCGTCCGCAGCGCGCTCTCGCGGTTTGTGCGGTCGATGGCCATGATGTTCACGAAGCCCATCCCGTAACCCATGATGGGCACCTTCAAAAGCTCCTTCTTGGCGAGGATGCCGATGCGGCGGCGCAGGTGGTAGAAGAGCGCCGCCGTGTCGAGGAACGAGCGGTGGTTGGCGATGAAGACGTAGGAGCGGCGCGGGTCAAGGTTCTCAAGGCCGCGCACGCGGACGCGGACGCCGCTCAGCCGCAGCCAGTTGCGCGCGCCGAAGAGCGCGAACGGGTAGAGCCAGTGGGGGCGGCGCGCGACGCGCGCCGCCGTAATCGACGGCGGGCCGATGACGAGGAGCAGCATCGCGGCCGCGAAGAGCGACCAACAGTACCAGAGCCTCCCGGCGAGCGTCCGCCGCGCCGCCGTGCTAGACTCCGGGCGCGCGACGCCACCGCGACGCTCTTGACCTTCAATCTCTGTCGGAAGACTTTCAGGATGCATCAAGCGTTCCTTCGTAGCCCCTCTGCCCTGCTCGCCGCCGCGCTGCTGGTCTGCTGCTGCGGCGCGCTCTCCGCGCCCGACGCCGCCGCGCAGCGCCGACGTCAGCCACGCCCGCGGACGGCCCCTACGCCTGAGAGCCGAGCGCCGGTCACGCCGTCCGACAGGGGCGAGCCGTCAGACCCCGCGCCTTCGCCGCGCGACGTGCTCGGCTTCGCGCCGGGCGACGACCGGAAGATGGCCGGCTGGAAACAGATTACCGACTACTTCGGCGCGCTCGACCGTTCCAGCCGCCGCGTCGAGGTCAAGACGGTCGGCACCTCGACGCTCGGCCGCCCCGTCGTCGCCGCCTTCATCAGCTCGCCCGAGAATATACGCGAACTCGACAAGTATCGCGAAATCCAGCGCCGGCTCGCCGACCCGCGAC
This sequence comes from Pyrinomonadaceae bacterium, assembly GCA_036399155.1. Lineage (GTDB taxonomy): Bacteria > Acidobacteriota > Blastocatellia > Pyrinomonadales > Pyrinomonadaceae > QHXN01. The sequence continues at coordinate 2,132 of DASWNR010000113.1, read as the reverse complement.
TCGTCCGCGACGAGGCCGAGCGCGACCGCCTCGTCCGCGAGGGCAAGGCGGTCGTCGTCATCTCCTGCTCGATTCACTCGACAGAGATCGTCGCCTCGCAGATGTCGATGCAGCTCGCGTACGAGCTGGCCACGGCGCGCGACGCCGAGACGGCCGAGATTCTCGACAACACCATCCTCATCCTCCTCCCCTCGCCCAACCCCGACGGCATAGACATCGTCGCCGACTGGTACCGGCGCTCTCTGGGGAAGCCGTGGGAGGGCTCTGAGCCGCCCGAGCTTTACCACCACTACGCCGGGCACGACGACAACCGCGACTGGTTCATGCTCAACCTGCGCGAGACGCGCGCCGTCACCCGCCTGCTCTGGAAGGAGTGGTTCCCGCAGCTCGTCTACGACGTGCACCAGCAGGGGCCGAACGGCTCGCGCTTCTTCGTCCCGCCGTTCTACGACCCGCCGAACCCGCACATCGCGCCGCTGCTTCTGCGCGAGGTCGGCCTCGTCGGCCACAAGATAGCCGCCGACCTTGAGGCCGCCGGCTTCCGCGGGGTGGTCACCAACGCGATGTACGACACGTGGTGGCACGGCGGCTTCCGCACCGCGCCCTACTACCACAACGCCGTCGGCATACTCACCGAGGCGGCGAGCGCGCGCCTGATGACGCCGGTCAAGGTCACGCGCGAACAGCTCGCGCGCTCTTCCGTGCGCGGGATGCCGTCGGCGCTGCCCGACAGCCCGACGACCAACTTCCCCGCGCCGTGGCCCGGCGGCGACTGGCGGCCGCGCGACATCATGGGGCTTGAGCTGACGGCCTCGCGCGCCGTGCTCTCGATGGCTGCGAAGTACCGCGAGCGCTACCTGAGAAACTTCTACGAGCTGGGCCGGCGCGCGCTCGACTGGCCGGCGCGCGGCGGCGGCGGCGTTGAGGGCGGGGGCGTGCTCGCCTACCTCATCCCCGCCGGGCAGGGGCGCGACGACGCGGTCGCCAAGCTCGTCACGCTCCTCGTCGAGCAGGGCGTAGAGGTGCACCGCATGGACGCGGAGCTTCACCTGACGCTCGCCGAGTCGCGCGGCACGATCTACAACGACGCGAAGGACGCGCCGCCCGAGTGGCCTCTGGGCAGTTATCTCGTCTTCCTGCGCCAGCCCTACCGCTCGAACGTGCAGGCGCTCTTCGAGCGGCAAATCTACCCCGACCGGCAGGGCGCGGGCGGCGCGCCCGAGCGACCCTACGACGTGGCCGGCTGGACGCTGCCGATGCAGATGGGCGTCGAGGCGTACCCCGTAGCGCGCATACACGAGCGTGAGAGCCAGCGACGGCTGACGCTCGTCCGCGGGGAGTCGGAGGTGCGCCGTGACCTCGGCCTGCCGCCCCTGGAAGTACCCGTCTATTCTAATCCCGGCGTCCCTCATTCGACGTACATGACGCCCAAGGCCGACTCCTCCGTCCGCAACCCGCTCAGGCGGAACGTCCGCCTCGCGCTCTACAAGGGCTGGACGGGCTCGATGGACGAGGGCTGGACGCGCTGGCTCTTCGACACCTTCAACGTGCCCCACACGTCTCTGCGCGACGCGGACGTGCGCGCCGGGAACTTGCGCGCGAAGTACGACGTGATCGTGCTGCCCTCGATGCGCCTGCGCGAGATAGTCGAGGGGCGCGCGAAGGATACCGCGCCGGCCGAGTTTACGGGCGGCATCACGGAGGCGGGCGTCGCCAACCTGCGCCGCTTCGTCGAGGAGGGCGGCACGCTCGTCTGCTGGGACGACTCGACCGAGCTGGCCGTCAAGAGTTTTAACCTCCCCGTGCGCAACGTGCTCGAAGGCTTGCGCCCCACGGACTTCTACTGCCCCGGCTCGGTCTTGCGCGTCGAGGTCGAGACGGCGCACCCGCTGACGCGCGGCTTCGGCCGGCAGTTGGACGCCTACTTCGTCAACAGCGTCGCCTTCGAGGTGACAGACCCTTCGCGCGCGCGTGTGGTGGCGCGCTACGCCGCGCGCGAAGGGGAGTTGCTGCGCTCGGGCTGGCTGCTCGGCGCGGAAAAAATCGCCGGGCGCGCCGCGCTCGTCGAGGCCACGCTCGGCCGCGGCCGCGTCGTCCTCTTCGGCTTCCGCCCGCAGCACCGCGGACAGACC
>DASWNR010000112.1:0-5616 GCA_036399155.1 Pyrinomonadaceae bacterium | reverse complement strand
GCGCCGACGACGGCGTGGCCGCCGCCGCCGTAGCGCTCGCAGATGGAGGCGATGTTGTGCCGGCGCGGGCGCGGGCTGAAGGGGTTCGAGCCGACCGAGATTTTGGCGCGGTACGCGCCGCGCGTGACCGCGACCGAGTAGGTCGTCTCGGGGTGGACGTAGTACGGGATGAACTTGTTGAAGCCTTCGAGCCCCTCGTCCACGAGGTCGAAGGTGACGGCGCCGCGCTCGTAAGACGCCTTGCGCCGGACGGTCTCAAGCGTCTCGCGGTGGCGCGCGAGCAGCGGGCGGAAGCGCTCCTGCACCTCCGCGCCGGTGGCGACCTCTTCGAGCGTGCGGACGGCGAGCTGGCGTATGACCCACTCGATGAATTCGTCGTCCACGTTCTCGATGACCTGCATGAGCTGGAGCGCGGGCTCTTTCAGCTCGACCGGCTGCGCGGCCGACTCGTAGAAGGCCCCGTCGATGGTGTGCGCCCAACTGATGAGCGTGTCGTTTTGCGGGTCGCGGAAGCCGAAGCTCTCGTCGGCGACGCGCGCGATGAACTCCGTGCAGGACTTGCTGTCGGCGTCCCAGAACTTGCGCCCCGAGCGGTCGGCGCGGAAGTGCGCCTCGTCCTCCGCGGAGAGGAAGGCCGACTGGTGGTGGTCGAACCACCACGTCAGACGCTCCGAGGGGCTGTACTTGAAATCGACGATGGCGTTCTCGTCGCCGTCGAACACGCCGTCGTCGAAGAGCGCGCCGGCCTTGTGGAGCAGGGGCGCGTAGGCGACCTCGACCGAACCGGCGGCGCGCGACAGGTAGAACCGCGTAAAGACCGCGGCGGACGCCACGCCGTCGAAGCAGTGGCCGTGGTAGAGCAGGCGGAGTCTCATCCCTTATGAAGCCAATCGAAAAAATTGAGCTGGGTAAAAGCTGGACATGATACCAGCCGGCCGCGCCCGAGCCAAAGGGAGGTGGCAGTTAAGAGAAGAAGAAGCCTTTAAAGCCGGGGGCGGGACACACCAGCCCGCGCCCCCGACTTTAAGGGCCTCAGTTTCCGAAGCGCCTGCGGTATTCGGCGGACGAGAGGAACGCCTTGACCATCTCGGCCGCGATGTAGTTGCCGCCGAACTCGTCGAGCTTGCCGAGCCAGAAGTCGTAGCCGGCGAAGTTGAGCCCGGGCTCGGGCGCGGCGTCGGGGTCGCGGCGCAGGTAGCCGAAGTACTGCATCAGCACGAAGGCGCGGTTGAACTCCTGCCGGTGCGTGTCGGCGTCTTCGGCGACGGCGCGCAGAACCTGCGCGCGGCCGAGCGTGCCGTTGGCGAGGCCGCCCACTAAAGTCTCGCGCTCGACGGCCGAGAGCACCCGCCCGGCGTTCTGGTTCAGGGCGTCGACGAACTGCTCGGCCGTCATCGAGCCGGGGTAGGCCGCGCCGAAGCGCGGGCGGCTGACGAAGGCGTTGAAGTAGTTCTGCTTGTTCAGCTCCAACAGCCCCTCCCAGCCGGGCGAGTTGACGACCACGCCCTGACCCAGCCCCAGCGTGTCGGGCGTGAACTCCGCGAGGGCGAGCGGGACGGGCTTGCCCGGCATGTCGCCGAACGCGGCCTTGTAGGTGCGGTAGACGAGGTAGCCCGTCTCCTGAAACTCTATCGACAGGAAGAATGCGGCGGACGTGTTGACGCGCCTGACCTCGCGGCAGGCGGCGTCTTCGCCGCACGCGTCCAGCCCCCGCCGCCAGAAGTCGAGCCCCGCCGCGTCGGGCTCGCGCGAGAGGAAGTCGCGGTAGTGCTGTGAGACGAAGAAGCCCGAGCCGTCGATGACGTTGGGGGCCTTGCGCCAGGCGGGCTCGGCGCCGTCCGTCAGCCTCGTCTGGTTCGACCCGTCGGGGTTCATCACGTAGAGCGCCGGCGCCTGCGCCCCGTCGCGCAGCGACGTGAAGACGATCTTCGAGCCGTCGGGCGACCACGCGGGCGCGGTGTCGGCGGCCGGGTTGACGGTCAGGCGCAGCAGCACCCCCGTGCCGTCGACGGTGACGAGGTAGATTTCGGCCTGCCCGTCGCGGCTGCTCTGGAAGACGATCTTCTTCCCGTCGGGCGAGAAGCGCGGGCGCATGTCGCCGAAGCCCGAGGTCACCCGCAGCGCGCTCCCGCCGAAGGTGCGCTGCGCCCAGATGGACTGGGCGTTGCCGTAGGCTATCCACTGCCCGTCGGGCGACCAGTCGGGGTAGCCCGTGCCGAGGAAGGTTGAGTTGAACGGGAGGCGGTTCGTCCCGTCGGCGTTGATGGTGTAGACGGACGTGTAGTCGTTGCCCGGGACGTTGCTGCCGAACGCGAGCTTCTTGCCGTCGGGCGACCAGGAGGGGCCGAAGTCGTCGGACGGCGTCTGCGAGAGCACGGTGAAGCCCATGCCGTCGGCGTTGCGCACGCAGACGCGGCGCGGGCCGCCGACGCTGCCGTCGGGGTTGCGCCGGCACGTGTAGGCGAGCTTCGTCCCGTCGGGCGACCAGACCGGGTCGGTGTCGTCGCCCTGGTTGCCTGTGAAGTTGACCGCGCCCGTCCCGTCTGCGTTGGCGATGAAGATGTCGGCGCCGCCTTCGGCGGGCGTGCCCACCTGCCGCACGAAGGCGACCGTCTGGTTCGACGCGCCGGGGACGGGCGTCGGCGTCGGCGTGGCGACGGGCTCGGGGAAGTTGAAGACCGTGCTCTTGACCGCGCTCGCCGGCCAGCCCGGCTTGTAGGCGCGCGCCTTGAGCGTCGTCGTGCGGCCGAGGACGATTGTCTGCTGGTTGCCGGCCGCCGGGTCGGACTCGGTCGGCTCGCTGCCGTCGGTCGTGTAGTGGATGACCGCGCCGGGCGTGTCGCAGGTGAGCATGACCCCGTTCGGGTACTGGAACGAGCCGCCGTCGGGCGAGAAGTTGGGCGTGGCGACGGGGAACGGGCCGCTCACCTGCACGGGCGCGTTGCGGTCTACGCGCGTGCGGTCGCCGAGCTGCCCCGAGCCGTTGGTGCCCCAAGTGCGGACGCTCCCGTCGGCCAGCACGGCCGCGCTGTGCTGCGGGCCGGCGTCGAGTCCCACGGCCGCCGCGCCGAGCGAGACCTGCACGGGCGCGTTGCGGTCTGCGGTCGTCCCGTCGCCGAGCGTCCCGCCGACGTTGTGACCCCACGACCAGACCGTCCCGTCCGCGCGGAGCGCGAGCGCGTGCTCGAAGCCCGCGGAGACGGCCGCGACGTTCGAGAGCGAGACCTGTCGGGGCGTCGTGCCCCCGGGCCCCGTCCCGCCGCCGTCGCCGAGCTGCCCGAACTGGTCGCCGCCCCACGTCCAGACCGTCCCGTCGTTCTTCAGCGCGACGACGTGCGTGCCGCCGGCCGCGACCGAGGCGACGTTCGTGACGCCGCTTATCTGTACGGGCGTCGGCGTGCTGAAGCTGTTCACTGGAAGGCCGAGGACGCCCGTGTGCGTGTTGCCGTAGTAGTTCGAGCCCCAGCCCCAGACGGTGCCGTCGTGCTTGACGGCGAGCGAGTAGGCGGGGCCGGCGGCGACGGCCTTGACGTTCGAGAGCCCCGCGACCTGCGCCGCGTCGGGCGACTTCTCGGTGTACGAGCCGTTGCCGACCTGACCGCTCCCGTTCGCGCCCCACGCCCAGACCGTCCCGTCCGTCTTGAGCGCGAGGTTGTGGCCGCCCCCCGCCACTATGCCCGCGACGGACGAGACGCCGGGCACCTGCACGGGCCGGCTGCGACTGCCGCCGAACTGCTCTGTAAAGCCGAGCTGCCCGCCCCGGTTCTCGCCCCAGCCCCAGACCGTGCCGTCGGCTTTGAGCGCGAGCGTGTGGCTGCCGCCCGCCGCGACGGCCGTCGCGCCGCCGAAGTCGTAGACGAGGACGGGCACCACCGTCGTCGTCGAGCCCGTCCCGTCGCCGAGCTGTCCGGACATCGCGCTGCCCCAGCCCCAGACCGTGCCGTCGTTCCTGACCGCCGCCGTGTGGCTGTCGTAGAAGCCGCCCGCGCCGCCCGCGCTCACCGCGAGGACGTTCGCGAAGGGCGGCGAGGCGACGACCTGCGTCTGCTTCGTGGCCGTGTTGTTCGACGGGTCCGGGTCTTGCCAGTAGCTCTGGATGCTCGACGTGGCCGTGACGGTCGAGCCCGGCGGCGAGTTCACCTGCACGACGAGCGTCAGCGTGCCGCTGTTCGTGTAAGAGAGGGTGCCGTAATCGACGGTGACCGCGCCCGAGGTCGAGCCGGGCGGCGGCGCCGTCACGACCGCCTTCCACGACGGCGCGGCCGTCGCGGAGACGAGCGAAGTGCCCTCGGGAATCTGCACCGTCAGACGCGTCTGCTCCGCGTCCGTGTCGTGACTCCGGTCGGAGGCGTAGACGGTGTAGGTCAGGAGTTGGCCCGAGGTCGCCGGCTCGGGCGTCACCGTGATGAAGGTCGCCACGTCGGGCGTCGGCAGCGGCTTCGGCCGGCGCGGCGTGTAGACGACCGTCTGCGCGTCGCCCAGATTTATCGGCGCGTAGGGCGACGTGTGCGTCGCGGCGACGTAGGCGTCGGGGTCGCCGCCCGAGATGCCGACGACGGGGAAGACGAAGGCGTTGCCAGCGCCGTAGCGCTTGACGATGGTGCCGTCGCGGCGCAGCTCGACCTCGAAGTTGACGGGGTTCTGGTCGGCAGAAGTCGCCGGGCCGCTCGGAGTGTGATAGGTCACGGCCTGCCAGCGGAAGATGACGCGCGTCGGGTCGGGCTTGACGACGTACACGTCGCCGCCGGCGCGCAGGTCTGTGCGCAGGTCGTCCCACAGCGCGGCGATCATGCGGTAGCCCGCGAGCCGCGCCGTGTAGGCGACGGCGTCGTCGGACGTGTCGCCGCCGGCCCCGTCGAGGCGCGGCACCTGTCCGAAGTAGATGGCGCCGTTGGTGGAGACGCCGACGCCCCGTCTCGGCTGCCCGAAGAACGTGAAGTCGAACGGGAGCTGATAAGAGAAGGCGTAGACGTCGTCGCCGACGAGGTTCAGTTTCTCGCCGCCGGTCGAGAGCGGCTCGGGCGCGGAGGTGCTCAGCGTGTAAGGGTCGGAGTCGTCCGGGGGGACGCCCACCGCGACGGCCGTGACGGGGCCGGCGTTGCCGGCGTTGTCGATGGCGCGGATGCCGACGAAGCCCGAGGGGTGTCGGAAGGGGACGTTGACGCTCGCCGTCTGCGCCGCCCCGGCGTTCGAGGGGAGCGGCGCGAAGAGGACGTAAGAGCGCTGGAACTCGGCGGCGCTCGTCGCGCGCGGGTCCGCGTCGGAGAAGCGAATCTCGTAGAGCGACGCGCGCCCGGCCGCGCCGTCGTCGCCGGGCGCCGTCCAGCCGAAGCTGACGGTGCGCCCCTGCTGCGCGACGAGTTTGAAGGTGTCGACGGCCGCCGGCGGCGTCGTGTCGGCCTCGGCCGCGGAGGCGAGCGCGCCCGCCGCGTTGAGGCGGCGGCCCGTGACGAACCCCATCGAGTCGGGGCCGAAGTTGACGGGCTGGATTCCGAGCAACTGCTCGCCGCCGAAGAGGAGCGCCGCGCGCAGGCGCGCGAGCGAAACTGCGGGGTCGGCCGCGCAGACGAGCGCCGCCACGCCCGCGACGTGCGGCGCGGCCATCGAGGTGCCGCT
>DASWNR010000111.1:0-9860 GCA_036399155.1 Pyrinomonadaceae bacterium | reverse complement strand
CCTTTTTCGCGCCCGCGGCGCTCACGAGCCTTCTTACGAGGCGGGCCCGACAGCCTCGACCTCGACGAGCCTTGAGCGTCCGCCCACGGCGTTGTGGACGACGACACGCACCTTCGTCGTCGTGACGGCCGGGAAGGTGAGTCTGCGCCAGACGAGGTTGTTGCCGGTGACGCCGCCGCCGGGCACCGTGACCCAGGCCGAGCCGTCCCACGTCTGCACCGCGAAGGAAGTCACGCCGTACTTCGTGAACGTCATCCCTGCGGTCGGCTCGGACGGCGAGGCGTAGTCGTCTTGCAAAGAGAAGACGCTGACCTCGTCCACCTTCCTGCCGCCGGCGAACGACACCTCGACCCAGTCGGGGAACGAGTTGTTCGTCCCGTCCCTCCACCCGCCGCCGTGCTCCCAGTTGAGACCCTTCCGGTCGCCGTTGACGACGGACGAGGCGGGGAAGGTCAGCCCGGGGTATTCGCCGTCGGGCGTGGTCGATGAGGCCGAGGCCGCGCCGCCGTTCGCCGCTGCCGCGTGGTTGACCCTCGCGGCAGCGGGGACGCCCCACGCCTCGAACTCGACGAGCCTTGAGCGGCCGGCCAGCGCCGCGTTGATGACGACACGCACCTTCGTCGTCGTGACGGCCGGGAAGCTCAGCTTCCTCCACACCGAGCTGTTGTTGGTGACGACGCCGCCGGGCACGGTCACCCAAGCGGAGCCGTCCCAGTACTGCACCTCGAAGGAGGTCACGCCGTACTTCGTGAAGGCCGTCGCCTCGGTCGGCTCGGCCGGTGACGTGTAGTTGTCCTGCAAGGAGAAGACGTTCACCTCGTCCACGGCGGTCGGGGCGGCGAACGAGACTTCGAGCCAGTCGGGGAACGCGTTGTTCGTCGCGTCGCGCCAGCCCCCGCCGTGCTCCCAGCTCAGACCCTTCCGGTCGCCGTTGATGACGCCCGCGGGCGAGAAGTCCATGCCGGGCAGTTCGGCCTGCGTCGTCGTCGAGGATGCGGTGGCGACCCCGCCGTTCGACGCCAGCGCGGCGTTGAGTCGGGCGGCCGGGGCCGGGGTCGTCCCGGCCGCCGTCCCCCACGCCTCGAACTCGACGAGGCGCGAGCGGCCGGCCAGCGCGTTGCGCACCACCAGCCGCAGCTTCGTCGTCGTGACGGCCGGGAAGGTGAGCTTGCGCCAGACCTTGTCGTTGCCGACGACCGAAGCGCCGGGCACCGCCGCCCACGCCGCGCCGTCCCAGTAGAGGAGGTCGAAGGCCGAGACGCCGTACTGCGTGAACGCCATCGTCTCGGTCGGCTCCGCGGGGTTCGTGTAGCCGTCCTGCAAGGAGAAGACGCCGACCTCGGAGATGCTCTTCGCCCCGTCGAAGTCAACCTGCACCCAGTCGGGGAACGCGCCGTTGGTGGCGTCGCGCCACCCGCCGCCGTGCTCCCAGTTGAGACCTTTACGGTCGCCGTTAATCACGCCCGCCGCCGAGAAGTCCATGCCGGGCAGCTCGGCCTGCGTCGTCGTCGAGGACGCGGTGGCCACGCCCCCGTTCGTCGCCCGGGCGAAGTTCGTCAGCGCCGTCGCCGGCGCGGGCGTCGGCGTCGGCGACGGGGGCGGGGGCGGGGGCGGGACGGGCGTCGGCGTCGGTGTCGGCTCCGACCCGTCGGTGACGGTGATGGTCACGGGCGCGGAGGCGCGCGTCGCGCCGCTGTTGTCTGTGGCCGTGGCGCTGACGGCGTGCGTGCCGAGCGGCGCGTTGTTCCAGTTGACGGTGTAGGGCGCGACGGTCGAAGTCGCGATGAGCGTCTGCCCGTAGTAGTAAGAGACCGAGACGACCGTGCCGTCGAGGTCGCTCGCCAGCGCTTCGAGCCTTATGCTGCGGCCGGCGATGGTCGGGCCGTTCGGGGCGTAGACGGGGTCACGGCCGCCGCCCGCGACGGGCTGGCCGGCGATGGTCGGGCCGACGACGACCGACACGTCCGGCGGCGCGTTGAGCCCCGAGGCGGACGCGGGTGCGAGCTTGACCGTCGCCACGTCCACGGTGGCGCCGCGCCGCGCCGTGCCCGTGAAGTAGAGGTTCCCCGCGGCGTCGAGCGCGAGGTCGTTGACGAGGTCGTCGGTGTGCTCCGGGTTGTCGTAGCGGTAGAGCCAGTGGAGCGTGCCGTCGGCCTTGTACTTGATGACGGCGGTGTCGTAGCCGGCGAAGCCCTGCGACTGGATGCCGACGTAGACGCCGCCCGACGGGTCGAGCACCATGCGGTTGTCGCCGTCCCACCGGCCGGGCAGGCCGCGGTAGACGTTCGCCCAGACGAGTCGGCCGTCGGCGTCGTACTTGACCGTCGCGGCGTCCGAGGTCGAGTAGCCGAAGTCGCTGCCGTCGTTGGTCTCGCCCGTCACGTAGACGCCGCCCGCCGCGTCGACGACGACGGCGCGCGCGAACTCGTCGTCTGCCGTGCCCCAGTTGCGGCTCCAGCGGAAGGCGCCCGCGTTGTCGTACTTGACGACGAGGAAGTCGCGCCGCGTCTCGCCCGCGCCGTTGCCGTCGGTGCCGTTGCCGCCGACGGGCCAGTTCCAGCCGTAGACGTAGACGTTGCCCGCGCCGTCGAGCGTGAGCCCGACGGGCGTGTCGAGGTCGGGCGCGCCGTACCCCTCCTGCCCGTCGAACTGCGCCCGCCAGACCTGCGTGCCGTCGGGCGCGTACTTGATGGTGACGATGTCGTAGGCCGCGCCGTTGACGAAGGTCGTGCCGGTGCCGGTCACGTAGGCGTTGCCCTCGGCGTCGAGCGCGAGGTCTTCGACGCCGTCGTGCCGCTTCTCAAGGTTGTAGGTCTTCGCCCAGAGCAGGCCGCCGGCCGGGTCGTACTTGACGGTGGCGAACTCGCTGTAGCTCCCCGGCGAGCCGAGGTCGCGGCGGCGCGCCGAGCCGGCGACGAAGACGTTGCCGGACGCGTCCACCCTGACCCTGCGCGCGTCGTCGTCCGCGCCGGCGCTTCCGCCGAAGTACTTCGACCAGGCGAGCGCGCCGTCGGGCGTGTACTTGAGCGTCACCCAGTCGTACTCGCCCGTCGTGCGGTAGGAGTCGCCCGTGACGTAGACGTTGCCGTCGGCGTCGGTCGTCACGTCGGTCGGGTAGTCCTTGTAGTTGCCGTCGCCGCCGAACGAGCGCGCCCAGAGCTGCTGCCCGGAGGGGCCGTACTTGACGACGCTGATGTCGGTGTCGCCCGCCGTGGGCGAGCCCGACGTGGCGGCGACGTAGGTGTTGCCGCGTCCGTCCACGGCCAGCACGGGCGCGTAGTCGGCGGAGTTCTGCGGGCCGTTGTAGAACGCCTCCCACGCGAGCGCCGAGGCGCCCGGCGTCGGCGTCGGGGTCGGCCCCGAGGCGGGCAGGGGCCCGGAGCATGACCACTCCCAGCTCCGGTCGCCGGCGAGCCCGTCGAAGTAGACGGAGGGCGGGTAGAACTCGTAGCCCGGCTCGGCCGGGACGACGTTGTAGCGGCCGCCCGAGTTGAGCCCCGTGAAGGAGAAGCGCCCCTGCGCGTCGGTGCGCGTCTCGCGGAACGGCCTGTCATGTAGCTCCACGCGGACGAGCACGTTCGGCATGAAAATCTTGTTCTCCGCCGTGCTCCACTCGTGGAGGATTGTGCCGGAGATGGTGTAGGGGCCGGCGGGGTCGTGGTTGTAGACGCGGACGTTGGCCGAGCGCGTCTGTTTGCCTGAGTCGTCGCGCGCGACGGCGTAGAAGTCGAAGATCATCGGCCGCGCGTCGGAGAAGGCGCACGAGAAGGGCGGGTTGAAGTCCGTGCAGAGCGGGCCGTTGGACTCCCAGCCCGCGTTGTAGAAGTCTACGCGCACGACCGTGCCGTCGGAGTCGGCGGCCTCCGCGCGGAGGTCGATGTTCGTGCCGGGGACGACCGACGCGTCGTTGAGCGGGTTCGTCAGGCGGACGGTGGGCGAGCCCGGCGGCGGGGGCGGCGGCGGAGTCGGAGTCGGAGTCGGAGTCGGCACAGGCGTCGGCGTCGGGACGGGCGTCGGCGCGGGCGTCGGAGTCGGCACCGGGGTCGGGGCCGGCGTGGGCGTGGGCGTCGGAGTGGGCGTCGGCGCGGGCGTCGGGGTCGGCGTCGGCGTCGGCCGGATGTTGATGCCGATGATGTCCGAGTCGTCCCGCAGCCCGGCCGCGTCGTAGGCGACGGCGTAGAGGCCGTAGAAGTCTGGCTCGGGCGCGTTGAAGGTCGTCCGCCAGAGGCCGTCGGCGGCGGGCGCGCTGACGGTGGCGAAGTGGTGGGTCGTGCCGCGCACGTTGTAGAAGAACTCGACGCGGGCGAGCTGCCCGTCGTCGGTGACCTGCGCGGCCACGCCCACCGGCTTGTTCATGTCGAACGACTGGCCGGGCTGCGGCTCGGCCATGTAGGCCACCGGCGGCTGGTTGATGGGGACGTTCTCCCCCGACGTGTCGAGCGCGTAGAAGTACCCGTAGGTCGTGGCGCCCGCGCCGCCGTCGCCGAGAACGTCGCCCCCGGTGTAGGCGGTCGCGCCGTCGGCGGCGAAGGCGAAGCGCGGGAACGGAACGACGTTGCCGCTGGAGCCGAAGCCCGGCTCGGTCGGGAGCACCTGCCGCCACGCCAGTTGTCCCGTCGCCGGGTTGACGGCGACGAAGTGCCCCGTCGTGCCGAACGCGCCGCCGCCGCCCATCAGGACGAGGTCGTTCGTCGGCGTCATGTTCGGCGCGCCCAGAACCCCTGCGGCGTCGTCGTAGCGCCACCTCTCCGTCCCGTCCGGGTTGACGGCCATCAGCCGGTAGGAGTTCATGAGGAAGTAGTGCGTGTTGTCCGCGCCGGCGGCGGCCGCGCAGCAGACGGGGCCGTTCTGGAGCGGGAAGGCGTAGACGTAGGTCGCGCCGTCGGCCGCGCTCAGGTTGACGTTGCGCAGCCGCAGGTTCCCGTCGGGCGGGACGGCCGGCGCGTCGGCCGTGGCGTTGCCCGATGTCCAGACGTGATTGCCCGCGAGGTCGTAAGCGTAGCTCGACGAGCCCGCGTTGAAGTAGAGCCGGCTGCGCGCCGCGTCGAAGGCGATCTCGCGCATCGCGCCGCCCGAGACGAAGCCCGGGAGCGAGTTGTTGCGCGTCCACGCGACCGTGCCGTCGGGGTTAAAGGCCGCAGCGTTGTGCTGCCCCGGCTTGAAGACGACGTAGACCTTGCCGTCGGGCCCGACGTTCGGGCCGGCGTAGACGGCGTTCGACGAGTCGAGCACGCGCCACTTGACGCCGCCGTCCTTCGGGTTCAGCGCCATCAGCGCAACCGTGTAGGGCGTGCCCGGCACCGGCTGCTCGTAGTCGCCGACGTAGACCGTGCCGTCGTGGCCGACCGTGATCTGTCCCGCGCCGCCGCCGCGCTTGACCCACTTCAGCTCGCCCGCCGCCGACCACCCGTAGATAAGGTTGCCGGCGAGGCCGCCGACCTGCATGTAGACCGAGCCGGCCTCGGGGGCGCCGGCGGGCGCGACCGCCGGGCGGAAGGTCATGTAGTCGCCGAAGTACCTCGTCTGCCAGCGTATGCGCCCCGTGGACTTGCGCTCGGTGACGTCGAGGGTGAGCGGGTTGCTCGTCCCCGTGGGGTTCGAGACGACGACCTCGGCCGCGCCGAGCGCCGCCGCCTCGGGCACGTAGCCGACGATCTCGGTCGGCGACCACTTGACGACGATGGCGTTCTTCTTATCGACGAGGACGCGGCTCGCGCCCTGCGACGCGCCGAAGTTCGTCCCCGTCAGCGTGAACCAACCGCTGCGCGCGACGGTCTGCGGCGCGACCGAGGTGAGGCCGGCGGGCGTCGTCAGCGTCCCGTAAATCTGCATGGCCGCGTCGGCGTTAATCGTGCCCGTGACCTGATCGACCGGGCTCCACGCGGGTGCGGCGGCGTAGTGGTCGCGCACGCGGACGGGCGAGTTCAGCGGCGCGCCCGTCCGCGTGCTGTACCAGTACCAGGCGCCGCCGGCGCCCTCGACGGCGAGCTGCACCGAGACGAAGTGCTTGCCCGCGGCGCGGAACGAGTGGGGCAGGCGTACGTCGACCGTGCCCAACTGCGCCGCGTCGAAGACGAGCGCGGGGTCGCCGGCCGCGACGTACTGCTCGTCCTGGAGCGCGCCGGGGTTGCCGTTCTCCCACGCGTAGAAGCGCACGTATGCGCCGCGCACGGCGCGGCCGTCGCCCTCGCCGCCGTGGACGACGACGCGGTCGATGTCGCCGACGATGTCGAAGTCGTCGGCCAGCTCCCTGTCGACGGGCGGGCCGGTGAGCCGGACGACGCTCGGGCCGAACTGCGACTTGCCGTCCCACTGGGTCGAGGTGAGCTGCGTGCCGGCGGCGGCGCGCTCGACGTTGATGCGGACGGGGGGCGACGAGGTCGAGCCGCCCCGGTCGTCGAAGGCGACGGCCGTGATGTCGTGCGTGCCGCCGGGGAGGTTGAGGTCGGCCGCGTAGGGCTCGGTCGCGTCCGAGACGACGGTGAAGCCGTTCGCGCGGAACTCGACGCGCGCGACGGTGCCGTCCTCGTCAGTCGCCACTGCCGAGGCCGCGACCGACGCGCCCGCCGCGAAGTTGGCGAGCGGGAGCGGCGAGGTCAGCGCGACGACCGGCTTGACGTTGAGGTCGGGCTCGGGCTCGGTCTCTGGGTTGACGACGACGACGACCGGCGGGCTGACGACCGTCTCGGCCCAGTTGCTCGACGCGTGCGCCGTGACGGAGTGCGTGCCGGCGGGCGCGTTCGTCCACACGAAGTTCCAGGGCGCGCCCCACTCGGCGCGGGAGCCGCGGCCTATCCAGCGCGCGCCGTTGTAGAAGTCTACGCGCTCGATGTACTCGTCGGAGCGGTTGTTGTTCGTCTGCGCCGTGGCGGTGAGCGTGATGTCCGCGGGCTGCTTGAAGACCGCGCCGCCGGCCGGGCTCGTGACGAGCGCCGTGGGCGGCTGCTTGACGAAGACTGTGGAGGCGTAGGTCGTCGTCGAGCTGGCCGCCGCGTCGGTCACGCGCGCGTTGACGTGGTAGTAGCCCGCGGGCGGCAGCACCCAATCGAGGTGGTAGAGGCCGTCCGCGCCGGGCGCGGTCGCGACGCCGATGAGGACGGGCGGGTCGGCGGCCGAGCCGTCGAGGTGGTCGCGGCTTGAGTAGAACTCGACGAGCGCGACGCCCTCGGGGTCTGCGGCGCTGACGGAGACGCGCACGTTCCGGCCGACGCTGGTGGCGACGCTCGTCTCGGGGTTGACGATGCGCGCGACGGGCGGCGTGGCGACGTTCGAGTAGGCCGAGTCGCCCGCGGCGTTGTAGGCGCGGACGCGGAACTGGTTCTGATTATTCGCGCCGACGCCGATGCCGGCGGCCTCCGTCGCGTTCGCCCCCAGCAGCCTGATCTGGCTGAAGGCCGCGGCCGAGGCCATCTCGACCTTGAAGCCCGTCTCGCCGGTACTGGCGTCCGTCCAGCGGAGCCTGACCGCGCCGGTGCCGGGGCCCGTGTTGACCTGCTCGGCGACGAGCGCCGCGGGCGCGGCCGGCACGCCGTCGGCGGCGGGCGGCTCGAAGCGCGTCGTGCGCAGGCTGACGCGGTGCGCGGCGTAGGAGGGGATGTCGGTGTCGGCGTCGTCGTAGAATTTGGCGTAGGAGAAGACGGTCAGGCCGGCGGCGGCGGTGACGAAGGGCGAGTCCTCGGGCAGTTGCGAGTCCGCGACGGGGAACTCTTCTATCTTCACGTTGGTCGGCGCGACGCGCGCGCCGTAGATGTCGCCGCGCGGCTGCTGCGGGAAGGGCGCGGCGCGGTGGTCGACCCAGGCCGCGACGAACTGCCCGCCGTCCCACGCGACCGAGGGGAGCGCCTGTCGGCCGGGCGCGTCGGCGAGCGGCGCGCCGCCCGAAGGCTCGGGCGAGGTGCTGTCGGGGTTGAGCCGCCGGCCGTAGACGTTCCCGCCGGCCTCCCAGACGACGAGCGCCTGCTGTCCCGCGACGGCTATCTCGGGCCTGAGGTCGTTGCCGAGGTCTGCGACGACGAAGGGCGTGGCCGGCGCGCCGGCAAAGGGCGCGGCGGGCGTCCCGTCCTGCGCGACGAACGAGCCGCGGATGGTGCCGGGCGAGTCGTCGTGGTTGTTGTGGCCTTCCCAGATGACGAGCCAGCGCTCGCCGAAGGCGACGGCGCGCGGCCACGAGTCGAAGAGGCGCTCGATCTTGACGGGCGTGCCCGCGGGCGTCCCCGCGCCGTCCACGCGCACGGACTGGACGGTGCGAATCTGTCGCGTCTCCTGAAGGATGTTGGTGACGAGGAAGTTGCCGTTGAGGCCCGCCACGTCGGGCTGGTGGCCGTTCATGACGAGCGTCGGCTCGGTCGCGGGCGTGGGGGGAAGTCCCGACGCGGGGACGACGCGCGAGAAGGTCTGGAGCGCGCCGCCCTCTCCCGCCGCCTCCCAGACGACGAGGTAGACCGAGCCGTTCCACGCGACCGAAGGGTTGTCGGCGGTCGTCTGTTCGGAGATGAGGAAGGGCTCCGGGTCTACGGCCGCGCCGTTCTGGTCGAGCCGCTGCCCGTAGATGCGCTGCTGGTTCGAGCGGTCGCCGCGGAAGACCGCGAGGAAGCCCGAGCCGTTCGTCGCCATCCTCTGCTTCGACTGGCGCGTCGCGCCCATGCCGACGGCCGCGCTGTTCGCCACAGCCCCCGACGCCGAGACGCGCGCCGCGTAAACGTCGCGGACGTTGAAGCCCTGCCACGCGACCAGCGCTCCGCCCCCGACGCCGGGCGTGACCGAGGGGTAGCCTTCCGAGTCGGCGGCCGAAGAGACGGCGACCGGGTTCGAGTCGAGCACCGCGCCCGAGGGCGCGACGCGCGTCAGGTAGATGTCCTGGTTGTTGAGGTACGTCTGCGTCGCCGGGTTGTAAGTGACCTCGTAGGCGACGTGCCAGTTCGCGCCGTCCCACGCGACCTGCGGGGTCGCGGGCGAGGTGCCGATGTTCGGGTTGACGGTGATGGAGGGCACGTCCGCCGGGTCGCCGCCGCGCGTGACGCGCGTGCCGCCGATGTGCTGGACGTTGCCGCTCGCGCCGTCGTACCACGCGACGAACCACGTGTCTCCGTTCGACGCGACGCGCGGGTTGACGCCGTTGCCCGCGAGCAGCTCGGGGCCGTTGCGCAGGTTGTTGAAGCCGGCGTCGAGCAGCACGGCCTGCACCGTGTAGGGCGGGCCGAAGGTCATGAAGGTGAGCAGGTAGCGGTCGCCCGCGCGCGCCACGTCGACGTTGCCCATGAACTGGCTCGGGTGCTTGTAGACGACGCGCCCGCCGGGGTCGAGCACCGCGCCGTCGGGGGCCACGCGCGAGACGAAGGCCGCGCGCGGGTTCGCGCCGTTCTCGGGCGGGAGGAAACCCTCCCACAGCACGACCCAGTTGCCCGCGCCGTCCTCGATGACGGCGGCCGGGCGCTGCTCGATGCTCACGTCCGACTTGACGAGGATGGGCTCGGGGTCGAGCAGTTGGCCGTCGGGCGAGACGCGCGCCGCGACGAGGTCTTGCGTGTGGCTGAACTCGTCGCGCGGGCGGACGGTGAGCCAGGAGACGAGCCACGCCGAGCCGTTCCAGCCGACGCGCGGCGCGTACTGGTTGTGCTGCGCCTGGTTGACGATGATTGGCGTCGTGTCGACGACCTGGCCGGCGGCGTCGAGGCGCGCGGCGTAGATGTCGAGCATGCTCCCGAGGCCGGTGCTGCCCGTGGGGACGTTGAGCCCGGTCGTCCCGTTGTCGCCGAGCGCCGTGCGGCCGTCCGTCCAGACGGCGAGGTATGTGCCGGCGCCCTTCGAGACGCGCGCCTCTTCCTGACGGCCGGCGGCCGGGTGGCGACCGTTGTCGCCGG
>DASWNR010000110.1:0-1908 GCA_036399155.1 Pyrinomonadaceae bacterium | reverse complement strand
TGTTCGAGACCTCCTTCAACTTCATGCACTACTACGTCTATCAGAGTCTCGGAGAGTTGAGGGACGTGCAGTTGCTCGGCTACAGCGGCTACGAGGAGACGAACTTCACGCTGACCGCCAACTTCTCCCTCGACCTCCTCTCCGGTCAGGTGCGTCTCGGCCTCAACTACCACCCCACGGAGTTGACGCCCCAACAGGTCGAAGCCTACGGCGGCTATTACCTCTCGACCCTGACCGCGATGGCGGCCGACCCGGAATCGCTCTACCACCTACACACCCCGCTCTCGGCCGACGAGCAGCGCCAACTGCTCGTCGAGTGGAACCAGACCGCCGCGGCTTACACCCCGCGCGGGCCGATTCAACGGCTCGTCGAAGAACAGGCCGCGCGCACGCCCGACGCCGTCGCGCTCGTCTTCGAGTCGTCTTCGCTCACCTACTCGGAACTCAACGGCCGCGCCAACAGGCTGGCGCGGCACCTGCGCCGGCTCGGCGTCGGGCGCGAGTCGCGCGTCGGCGTCCTGATGGAGCGCTCTTTAGAGATGGTCGTCTCGCTGCTCGCGGTGCTCAAGGCCGGCGGGGCGTACATGCCGCTCGACCCGCAGTACCCGGCCGAGCGCCTCGCCTTCATGCTCGAAGACGGTGCGGCCGTGGCGCTGTTGACGGGCGCGGGGCTGGCGGGGCGTGCCGAGGGCTACGCCGGCGCGGTCGTCGAGGTCGGGCGCTGGGAGGGCGAAGGGGCCGAAGGGTACGCCGTCGAAGACCTTGAGTTGGAGGTCGAGGCAGAGCAGCTTGCTTACGTCATCTACACCTCCGGCTCGACGGGGCGGCCGAAGGGCGTGATGAACACGCACGGCGCGATCCTCAACCGCCTGCTCTGGATGCAGGAGGCTTACGAACTGACGGCCGCCGACAAGGTCTTACAGAAGACGCCCTTCACCTTCGACGTTTCGGTCTGGGAGTTCTTCTGGCCGCTGATGTTCGGCGCGCAGATGGTCGTCGCCGAGCCCGGCGGTCATCAGGACGCCCGCTACCTCGCGGAGTTGATCGCCGAACGCGAGGTCACGGTCGTACATTTCGTGCCGTCAATGCTGAGCCTCTTCGTCGAGGAGGAAGGCGTCGCCGACTGCCGCAGCCTGCGGCAGCTCATCAGCAGCGGCGAGGCCCTCAGCCCGCAACTGGCCGCGCGCGTGCGCGAGCGTCTGCCGCGGGCCGAACTCGATAACCTGTACGGCCCGACCGAGGCGGCGGTGGACGTTTCGTGGTGGCGCTGCGAGCCGGGCGCCGAGGTAGTCCCCATCGGCCGCCCGATTGCGAACCTTGAGCTTCACATCCTCGACGGGTTCGGGCAGCCCGTGCCAATCGGCGTCGCCGGCGAGTTGCACATCGGAGGCCGCGGGCTCGCGCGCGGCTACGCGGGCCGCGCGGGTCTGACCGCCGAGAAGTTCACCCCGCACCCGTTCGCGACGGAGCCGGGCGGGCGGCTCTACCGCACGGGCGACCTAGCGCGCCACCTCGCGGACGGAAATATTGAATACCTCGGCCGCCTCGACCATCAGGTCAAGCTGCGCGGCTTCCGCATCGAGTTAGGCGAGATCGAACAGGCGCTGGCGCAGCACGAGGGCGTGCGTGAGGTCGCGGTCGTCGTGCGCACGACGGACGCCGCGCGCGGGCCGCAGTTGCTCGCCTACTTCGTGGCCCGCCCGGACGCGGCCGCGCCGGCGGCGGCGGAGCTGCGCGAGCACTTACTCCGCAAGCTGCCCGACTACATGATCCCGTCGCACTTCATCGCCTTAGAGCAGTTGCCCGTCACGCCGAACGGCAAGCTCGCGCGCGAGGCCCTGCCGCTGCCCGAAGGGGGCGCCGCGCGCGAGAGCAGCCGCGCGTACGCCGAGCCGCGCACCGAGACGG
>DASWNR010000109.1:0-33489 GCA_036399155.1 Pyrinomonadaceae bacterium | reverse complement strand
GCGCGGCCGCAGGGCACAGGAGCAGGAGGGCGAACACAAGTAGGCCGAGATTTTTAGGTCGCATCTTTTTCCACTCGGGAGAAGGTATTTTCGAGCCTTACCGCAAGGGCGCGAACCCCTCGGCCGCGCGTCGCGTAAGAGAATGGTGCGGTGCGTAGATGATACTCTATCCGCAGCTTTTAAGAAAAAGGCCGAACGGGTTAAGGGGGTTGGGTGTTGAGAACCGTCGTCTTCAAAATCGCGGTCGTCGTCGTCGCGTGCGCGGCGGCGTGCTCCTCCACGTCGCCGGGCGACCGCCAGATGGCGCAGTCGAAGCTCCGCGCGGACGCGGCGGGCCTGGCGACGCAGACGGCGGGAGCCATGCCCGTCGTCGCGGCCGCGCCCGTCCAGATCGCCACGCTCGCCGACCGCGCCGTGCGCGAGAGCAGCGGCGTCGTCGCCTCGCGCCGCGACGCCGGCATCTTCTGGACGCACAACGACTCGGGCGACGGCCCCCTCGTCTACGCCTTCGACCGCGAAGGGCGCGCGCGCGGGACATGGCGCGTCGCGGGCGCGCAGGCGCGCGACTGGGAAGACATCGCCGCCGGCCCCGGCCCCGAGCGCGGCCAGACGTATCTCTATGCGGGCGACATCGGCGACAACGGCCGCGAGCGCGAGTTCATCGTCGTCTACCGCTTCGCGGAGCCTCAAGTTGCGCCCTACAGCGCCGACGCCGCGCGGCCGCAGGAGACCGCGCCGGCCGAGGCCATACGGCTCAAGTACCCGGACGGCGCGCGCAACGCCGAGGCGCTCTTAGTCCACCCGCGGACGGGCGACCTCTACGTCGTGACGAAGGCGGCTCAGAGCGCCGGCGTCTACAAGCTGGCCGCGCCTTTCGCGGCGGGCGAGGTGCACACGCTCGCGCACGTCGCCAGCTTGCGCGGGCCGGACTTCTTCGGCGCGCTCGTCACCGGCGGCGACATCTCGCCCGACGGCACGCGCGTCGCGCTCTGCGATTACGCGCAAGGCTACGAGCTGACGCTCCCCGAGGGCGCGCGCGGCTTCGACGAGGTCTGGACGCAGAAGCCGTCGGCCGTCCCGCTCGGCCTGCGCATGCAGGGCGAGGCCGTCTGCTACCGCCTCGACGGCGCCGCGCTCCTCGCCACCAGCGAGAGGCTGCCCACCCCGCTCATCGAAGTCGTCCTGCCGAAAAGATAGCGGCCCCTACTTCTTCCCCTGAAACTCTTCGCGGATGAAGCGGACGAGGTCTTGAATCTGGCGGTCGTCGAAGGTGTATTTGAAGGGCGGCATGCCTTTGCCGCCGTCGGAGATTTGTGTGAAGAGCTGTTCGTCGGTTCTGTCGCGCGGCGCGCCCTGACGGAGCGAGGGGACTGTCAGCGTGCCGAGCTGTTTGCCCTCGCCCTGAGGGCCGTGGCAGGTCGCGCAGTTGCGCTCGTAGTTGGTGCTTACGGGGACGGCGACGGCCGACGCCGGCGGCTTGTTCGCGCGCGAGTCGCACCCGGCGAAGGCGGCCGCGAGCAAGAGGCACGCGGCCGCCTTCGGGAGTCTGCGTCTGAAACCCTCGGCGCTCGGCATCAGAAGCTGAAGCGGAGTTGCAGGTCTATGCGGCGCGCGCCGGCGTTCTGGCCACCGCCCCCGCCGCCCCCGAAGCCGAAGCGGCCGTTGCCGCCGATTGACTGGCCGAAGAACGGCGAGTTGAGGTTGCCCACCGGCGTCCCCAGACTCGGGTTGTTGAAAAGGTTCTGCACGTTGAGCGAGAGCGTCAGGTTGTAGCGCGACTCTGAACCCTCACCGCCCTCGCCACCGCCACCGCCACCGCCGCCGCCACGCCCGCCGCCTCCACGGCCGCCACCGCCGCCGCCGCCGCGTCTACCGCCGCCGCCACCGCCGCCTCCTCTACGACCGCCGCCCGCGCCGCCCGCCGCCGCGCGGCTCGCAGGCACCTCGCCGAAGCCGAAGGTCTTGCTCGTGCGCAGGTTGACCGAGTAGAAGGCGGGGCCGCGCCCGTAGTTGCGCGGTATGATGACGAAGCCCGGCTGCGGGTCGAGGTCGAAGTCGCCGAAGGCCGTCCGCCGCACGCTCGCGCGCGAGAGGTCTGTGGCGAAGGCCGGCCGCTCCGTGAAGAGCGTGTCGCCGTTCAGGTCGCGCCCGACGGTGATGTTGAAGGGCCGCCCCGAGTTGACGACGACCATCGGGTTCAGGCGTATGCCCCACGGCAGCGCGTTGACCGAGCCGCCGAGGAAGAGGCGGTGGCGCTGATCCTGTACGGAGTCGCCGAACTCGCCCGACAGGTCGTACTGGTTGACGGGGAAGTTGCCAGCGAAGTCCGTGTTGCTCCTTGCGAAGTTCAGCGTGTAGTTGCCGAAGAGCGTGAACCGCCGGCTGAAGCGGTTGTTGAGGTTGACGACGAGCTGGTGCTGTTTGAAGACGCCGCTCGACTCGAAGCGGTAGATGTTGCCGCGCGCCGGGTTGGGTCGCACGATGATGACGTTCCCCGCGCCGTCGCGCGGGAGTCGCCCCGACGCGTCGAGGAGCGGCGCGTTGACGTTGCGCGAGCGCAGCGCGTGGAGCGTGCGCGCGCCGATGTAGCTTAAAGAGAGCGTGATGCGGTAGGGGAGCTGGCGCTCGACGCTCAAGGCGGTCTGCATCGTGTAGGGCGTGCGCAGGTCGGGCGCTATCTCGCGCACGGTGCGCCTCACCTGGAACGAGGCGAGCTGCTCGGGGCTCGGGACGCCCGTCACGCCCGACGGCGTAAAGAACGCCTGGTTGAGCGCGGGCGAGTTCACGTCGGTGACGACGAACTGCTGGCTCCCGCCCGTCGTGCGCAGCGCCTGCAACGTCAGGTTCTGGTTGAAGCGCTGGAAGAAGATGCCGAAGCCGCCGCGGACGACCGTCGACTGGTTGCGCGGGTCGGAGGCCGGCGACCACGCGAAGGCGACGCGCGGCGCGAAGTCGAGGTTGCTCCCGATGTTGTTCTGCGCCTCGTAGCGCAGGCCCGCCGACACGGTCAGGTTGGGGCGCACGCGCCAGTCGTCCTGTATGAACGGGCTGAAGTCGACGTAGGAGACCGAGACGGCGGGGTCGCCGCCCGAGATGGAGAACTGCGTGGGGCCGCCGCCGCGCGCGCGTATCTCGCCGAGGTCGGCCGCGTCGCAGGCGGTCGTGCCGCACAGGATTCCTTGCAGCAGCAGCGTGCGGCGGAAGCGTTCGAGGCTCGTGATCTGCACCTGCGACGCGCCGGCGATGACGCCCCCCGAGGCGTCGAGCTGCGGCGCGAGTCCGCCCGCGAAGGTGAAGGTGCCGGCGAAGTTCTGCTCGGAGACTTCGCGCAGGCGGTCGGCCCTCAGCCGCGCGCCCGCCTTGAGGGCGTGGCCCCCGACCGCCCAGGACGTGTAGTTCTGAAGCTCGAAGTTGTCCTGGTCGGTCGCGGAGAGCCCCGTCGGCGCGCCGCCGCCGGTGAAGGCTTCGAGCACGCGGATGGTCGGCGCGACGAGCCCGCCCTCCTGCCGGCGTCGGTTGCGCTCGTACTGGAAGCGCGTCTCGTTAATCACCTTCCCGCTGATGACGGCCGTCTCGGTGAGCTGGACGGTGTGCTGCGTGTTCGCCACGTCGAAGGCGCGCGTGGGGAGGTTGAAGTCGCCGACGCCCTCGTTGGCGCGCGTCGAGTCCTCGAAGGTGTAGCGCGCGACGAGCGTGTTGGTCTGGTTGAGCTGGTAGTCGAGCCGCGGGCTGAATGTCGTCCGGCGGTCGGGCGAGAGCACCGACTGGTTGAAGGCGACGAAGTTCAGCCCCGGGTCGAGCACGATGGCGCTGACGACGTCGTTGTCGTCGGTCTCGCGCCGCTCGAAGTCGAGGAAGAAGGAGGCGCGCTTCGAGGAGAGCGGCCCCGAGATGTTGCCGCCGTAGCGGCGCGACTGGTAGGGCGCGCGCGTCGCGGCGAAGGGCGAGCGCGCGTTCAAAGACTCGTCGTTGAAGTTGAAGAACGCCTGCCCGCGGTAGCGGTCTGTGCCCGGCTTGGTGAAAATCTCGACGCGGCCGTACCCCAGACGGTCGTACTCGGCCGAGAACGGGTTGCGGTTGATTCTTATCTCGCGGATGGACTCCTTCGGCGGGAGGCGGCCGCCCGTGAAGCCGTCGATGTAAATCTGCGCGCCGTCCTCGCTCGAACCCGCGCCGGGGCCCGCGAGTGCCTGCAAAGCCTCCGAGAGGTCGTCCGGGTCGTCGGGCAAAGCGTCCAGGTCTTCGCCGCGCAGGACGACGGCGCCGGCCTGCGACTCGGCCTCCGTGCCGACGGGGGCCTCGGCCGTGACCGTGACCTCCTCCTGCTCGATGGAGACGGTCAGGACGATGTCGAGCGGTGGGGTGCCGCCGGGCTGCACCTCGACGCCGATGTTCTCGTAGTCGGCGAAGCCCGCCTGGTTGATGCGCACCGTGTAGCGGCCGGGCGCGAGACCCGGGACGGCGTAGTTGCCCTGCTCGTCGGTCGTCGCGTTCTTCTCGACGCCCGACGCGTCGCTCACCGTCACGACCGCGCCGATGATGACGCCGCCCAGCTCGTCCTTCACGTTCCCGCGCAGCGTCCCCAGCGACTGCTGCGCCGACGCCGACAGACTCAGGAATAACAGCGCCGCCACCAACGTCAGCGCCCTCGACACTTCCCTCCGCAATCTACTCATCGCCCTCCACCCGCACCTTGTCTGTTAAAGAAGTAGTCAGCAGACAGTAGTCAGTAGTCAGTAGAAAAACATTCGCAGCCGCATCGTCCGCGCCAACCTTTGGAGGGCGGAGCCTGCCGACTACTGTCCACTGACTACCGTCTACTGTTTTACCGAGGGGGCTCGCGCGTGGGGCCCTGGCCGCCGCCCATCACTTCGCCGGGGAGGCCCGGGCTCATGCCGCGCTGGCCTTCGGGGCCGCCGCGCTGGAACATCTGCATGCCGCGCAGCATCTCGGCCGGGCCCGTCAGCAGCGAGACGAGCGTCGCGCGCGGGGCGTTCGCGCCCGGCGTCAGTGTGACGACCACCGCGTCGCCCTTCTTCAAGTCCGCGAGCGTGACCGCCGGGAGCCCCTCCATCATCTGCTGGATGTTGTTGCCGCCGCCGCCCGGGCCACCGCGACGCGCGCCGCCTTCGCCACGTCTTTCTCCGTCGCCCGCGCGCTGCTCGCCTTCGCCGCCTTCGCGGCGACGACCGCGCTCACCTTCGCGACGCCCTTCACGCGCGCCGCCGGCCTCGCCCTGCGCGCCGCCGCCGCCCTGCCCCGCCGCGCGCCTCTGCTCGCGCCGCCCGAAGCGCTCGGCGCGCTGCGCGATTGTCTGCTCGAACTCGGGCGTCGAGCGCCGGAGCGTCGAGCGCGGGCCGAGCGTGAGCGTCACCGTCTGATCACCCTGCTCGCTGCTGACCATCAACTCGCCGCGCGCGGCGTCCACGTTCGTCACCTTCCCCGCGAAGCGCATAAAGGCGCCGGTCAGAACCTCTTCCGCCTTGAACGTCCGGCCGTCGGCCGAGCGCTCGCCCGTCGCGCGCAAGGAGTCGCCGGGGCGCACGTCCGCGAGCGAGCCCGGCTGCGCGTCGGCCGGCCGCGTCGAGTCGGGCGCGAAGCGCAGCACGCGCGCCGCCGAAGAAGCGTCAACCGTCACGGCCTCCGCGCCCTCGCGCCCACGCGTCTGCACCACGATCAACTTCTTCGACGCGTCGGCCGAGACGACTCGCCCGTTGAGCCTCCGCCCGTCGTCGCGCCCCGCTCCGCCCGCCCCGCCGCCGGCGGCCGTCGCCGCGCGCGCCATCAGGATGACCTGACGCGCCGCGCCGCCCGAGCCCGAGAGGCCGGGCGCGAGCACGCGGTCGCCGACGCGCACGTCCGCGAAGGCGGCCGGCAGCCCCTTCTGTAGACTCGTCTCGCCGGGCGGCATACGCAGGTAGGTCGTCTGCTCGGTGGTCGTGACCGTGGCCGTCTCGCCCGAGTCGGCGCGCACCGTCAACTGCTTGGCCGCCGCGTCGACCGCCGTCACCTCGCCGATGAGGCGCTGACGTGCGGGGCGTGCCGCGGCCGCCGCCGACTCGCCGCCCTGCTGAGTCTGTGCGCCCGCCGGGGCGAGCGCGAGGAGCGGAATCGTCAAGAAGAGGAAAAGCTTTTTCATTTCGTTAACCGCCGTCTTCGTGTTCGGTGTGTGTGCGGCGCCGGGAACCGCGCGGGGGCGCGACTCAGTCGCGCCCCGTGTCGTCGTCGTTGTCCGTCTCGGCGCGGCTGGCGCCGCCCACGCCACCCGATGCGCCGGCCGAAGGCTCCATGTCGCCGAGCGCGGCCGTCGTCGCCTCTATCGACTGCGGCCCCGCGCCGGCCACGCCCGGGCCCGTGCCGCCGGACGAAGAAGCGCCGCCCGCCGGGCCGCCGCCGCGCGACTCGCCCGCCGCGCTCCCGCCGCTCGGGCCGGAGCCCCCGCCGGGGCCGGCCGGCGCGCCCGTGAAATCCATCTCGCCGACCGCGCCTTCGGTGCCTTCGGCGTGGCCCGCGCCCGAGGCGTCGGCGCGCCCCGTGTCGGGCAGCGTCGTCCCCGCGCCGGCCGTCTCGCCGGGGCGGAAGCCGTCGCGCTCCGCCTCGTGTGTCTCCGTGCGCCCCGTGCCGTGTGCGAAACGGTCGGGCGCGTCAACGCCTTCCTGCTCAGCCATGTAGCCTCCCTTTCGCGGCCGCGCAGTGCAAGACGGCCGCCCACGAATCCCGGTTACAGGAAAAAATCCGACGCGTCGTCGGCCGGGCACACGCGCCCGGCGGCCGGCGTCCGAAGGGGAAAGACTTTCAGGGGATGTTTGGAATATACCTCAGCCGCGCTTCGGAAGTAAGTCACGGCGAGGGCCGAGCGGCCGGCGCGTGCGCGAAGTGGCGGCAAAAATAAGGCGGGCGCGACAAACTTGGGGTTCGTCGCGCCCACTCATGGCAACGGTCACTGTCCTCACCCCAGCAACCGTCTAGGCATTTGGATTCACCGCATGCCCGAATTGCGCAGCAATATAAATCTTTCCGCTCCCCGAATGCAATAGTTATGTAAAAAAAAATCCGCCGTACGGTTTGCAAGACGTTCGCCCCGCCCGCCGCCCTCAAGCAAGCGCCGACAGCAGTTCGGCCGGCGCCTCGGAGACGAACTCGACCGGCTCGTTGGTCGCCGGGTGTCGAAAGCTCAGACGCGCAGCGTGCAGGCACAGGCGCGCGTGCGGCTCGCCGCCGTAGAGCCTGTCGCCCACGACGGCGTGCCCGGCGTGCGCGCAGTGTATTCTCAACTGGTTGGTGCGCCCGGTCACGGGCTCCAGCTCGACGAGCGTGCGCCGCGCGCGCCTCTCCGACACGCGGAGCCGCGTCTCGGCCGGCTTGCCGTCGGGCAGGACTCCCCACGGCGGGCTCGCTGACTCGTCCCGCCCAATCGGCGCCTCGATTGTCAGACGGTCTTCTTTGACGACCCCCGAGACGACCGCCACGTAACGCTTCTCGACGAGCCGGCGCTGGAAGTGTTGAGATAGACGGCTGAGCGCCCGTTGCGTCTTCGTCACCGCGAGCAGCCCCGAGGTGTCGCGGTCGAGCCGGTGGACGAGCCCCGGCCTGACGAACGGCGGCGCGACTCCCCCCGACTCCGGCGTGTGATTGATGGAGGCAACGCCCTCGTCAATCAGTCCGCGGTTGAGGTGGTAGGCGAGCGCGTTGGCGAGCGTGCCGCTCTTGACGCCGAGCGTGGGGTGGACGAGCACGCCGGCCGGCTTGACGACGACGACGAGGTGCTCGTCCTCGTAGACGATTTCGAGAGGCGACCTCTCGGGCGTCATCGAGTTCGGCGCGCCGTCCGCCGCCTCGACCTCCACGACATCGCCCGCCCTCAGGCGCCGCCCCGCGTGTGCCGCCTCGCCGTTGACCGCGCAACGCCCGCGCGCCAGCATCGAGGCGATGCGCATACGGCTCAAGCTCCCGACGCGCTCGGCCAGAAACTCGTCGAGCCTCAAGCCCCCCGAAGCCTCTTCGACGCCGAACCTGACCGGGCTGCCCACCTAGTTGCGAAACTCCTGCGAGACCATGATGCCGCGGTAGCCGCCGTCGAGGATGCCGATGCCGAGCCGGCCGAAGGAGGCGTGGAGGATGTTGGCGCGGTGGCCGGGCGAGTTCATCAGACCCGTGTGCGCTATCTTGACCGTCGGCGCGAGCGCGAGGTTCTCGCCCGCGACGCGGAAGGTGACGCCCGCGCGCGTCATCCGGTCGAAGGGGTTGAGTCCGTCCGGCGAGACGTGCGCGAAGTAGCCGCGCGCGAACATGTCGGCCGAGTGCGCGCGCGCCACCGCGGTCATCTCCGGGTCGGGCGCGAGCGGCCCGAGGCCGGCGGCGCGGCGCTCCTCGTTGACGAGTTCGAGCATCTGCGCTTCGAGGTCGGGGCGCGGGCGAACCGACTCGACCGTGTAGCCCAGATCGACGCGCTCGTTCGACTCCGGCCGGATGGTCAGGCGGTTGAGCGTCCGCTGGATGGCCTCGTTGAAGACGGGCGCGAGGCGGTCTTCGGCGCGCTCCGTGTAGGCGGTGAGCTGGTTGGCGAAGGCGCTCTCGCGCGCCGAGTCGCGCAAGGACTCGGGCAGCGGCGCCGCGAGCAGGAGCGACGCGAGGATGGCCGCCGAGATGAGCCCGCCCGCCAGCCCCGGCAGCGTGCCGAGCGCGCGGTTCAGAGTCCCCCTGTGCGCCTCCTCCGACACGCGCCCCAGAAGCGCCTGCCCGACGAGCTGTATGACGAGCCCGGCCGCGACCGCCGTCAGCAGAAAGGCCGCCGGCTCGTCCCATGCCTGATCCCAGTCCACGCGCGGCCCCAGCCAGCGCGCCACCGGCTGGTAGAAGCGCAGCGCGAACAACAAGCCGCCGACCCAGCGCGCGAGGTCGAGCAGCCCGAGCAGAAGCCCGCGCCGCCAGCCCTGCCACACCCCGAGGCCGACGACCAGCGCCAGCAGCACGTCAACTAAAGTCACGCTCATGCGGTTCAAACCCGAGTTTCGGCCGAGTGATTTAGAGTCGGAAGATTATACGGCCGCGCCGGCTTAAAAGCTCCGCCGAAAGGATTCTCTTTTTGTGACGCGCGGAAAGAAAGGGCGCGCCGTCGTCTCTCTTACGACGGCGCGCCCCTCTGAGCCCGCGGGCACGCGTCCGGTCTTGTGTTCAGACGGGCGTGTCGAGGTAAAGCGCGTCAGGGCGCGGGCGGGCAGACGGCCCTGGCAGAAATGCCCGGAGAAAATGTGACGAGAAGCACCGAGTCGGTGGGCGAAGTGTTGTAGTAGGCGTGGCAAACCCCTTGCGGGATTCGGACGGTCATTCCCGCCGGGGCGTCAATGGGGACGCTCGTCCCCTGGCTCGGAAGTTCAACATACCCTCCGCCTTCGAGAACGGAGAAGATCAAATCACTTTGCGGGTGGATATGCGGTGTCTCGTTGCCGCGGACTACTACCAGTAATACCTCGCCGCTCTGTGGCCCCAGCGCCTGATGCGCCAATTGCTGCGGGTCAGTCGGACTCAGCGCGGAAATCTGCTGGCGCAGGACGTTCGCGAGGTCGTCAAGATTTTGGACTCCGCCGGCCTCGGCGTCAGTGAAGGAGTAAGGCACGGGGTCTTTCCTTTCTGCCCTTCGTTAAGGACAACCAGCCTGGACGTTTTACAAAAAGCTGTTCGGAATCATGAAGGCCGTTGCCTTTCCCTCGGGGTTGCGGGGGCGGGTTATTCAAACAACTTAACACCGGCGCCTAACATTGTATGTGCGAGAGGTCACATACAAATCCGCGTCGTGTTTTTGTCAGAGCTGCAAGACGAAGAAAGGGCGCGCCGTCGTTTCTCTCACGACGGCGCGCCCGCGTCCGGTTACTCAAACTTAACTCACCCTCACCCTTCGGCCGGGAGGCCGGCGGCGGAAGGCCACGCGCCCTCGCGTGTACGCCTGCGCCCGCCGTACCCGCTCCCGTTACCGTTCGCGCGGCGCGGGAGCAGGAGCGCGGCGGCGGCGAGCCCCGCCCCGGCGATGAGCGCGCCCGTCAGCAGCGGGTGGAGCGAAGCCTTCGAGTAGAGGCTCGACTCCATGACGCGGTAGTCGTCGCCCGAGCGCTCCTTCAGCTCGCCCGAAGCCTCGTAGAGCCCGCCGTCGCCGCGCGGGTGCGCCGGCTCGTCGAGCTTCTGCGCGTCGAACATGGTGGCCTCCATCACCTTGTCGCCGAGGCGCGGCGCGTAGTTCTCCATCATCGACATCGCCTTGCCGCCGCCGCCGGCGAACACGTCGCGCTCGGGCGTCTCGGCGCAGTGGAGGATGACCTCGGCCACCACCTCGGGCGCGTAGACCGGCGGCGGCACCGCCGGCTCCTTCTCCAACAGGTTCTTCGCGTGCTTGGTGTACGGCGTGTCGATGGCCGCCGGCTTGACGAGCGTCACCGAGACGGGCGCGCCCTCCTCCTCAAGCTCCATGCGGAGCGCGTTGGTGAAGCCCTTGACCGCGTGCTTCGACGAACTGTAGACGCCCTGGAGCGGGATGGCGCGGTCGCTCACCGTCGAGCCGACGTTGATGAGCGCGCCGCCGCGCTGGCGCAGGATTTCGGCCGCCACCACGGAGCCGTAGACGACGCCCCAGAAGTTCGTCTCGTAGAGCCGGCGCATGTCCTCGACCGGCGTGTCCATAATCCGCCCGTAGATGGAGACGCCCGCGTTGTTGACCCAGGTGTCCACGCGGCCGAAGCGCGCGAGCGCCTGTTCGGCGACGCGCCGCACGTCCTCCTCGCGCCCCACGTCGGCCACGACGTAAACGGCCTCGCCGCCCGCGCCGTTTATCTCGTCCGCGAGCCGGCGCAGCGCGTCCTCGGCGCGCGCGACCAGCACGAGCTTCGCCCCGCGCCGCGCGGCCTCGCGCGCCGTCACCAGCCCGATGCCACTCGACGCGCCGGTGATGACCATCACCTGCTCGCCCAACTTCTTCAGCTTCACACTCATTCGTTGACTCCCTCTTGTAAACCTTGTTCGTAAGAATTGTTCTTCAGCGGCGCCGCCCCAGCGCGCGGTGCTCGACCATCAGGCAGAGGTCTTGCACGACCTTGATGCCGGCGCGCGCCAACTGCTCGGCGACTTGGTCGTGGCGTATGCCGGACTGGAACCAGACCGACTTCGGCCCCGCGGCGAGAATGTCTTCGAGGTGCGGCGGGATGTCCTCCGAGCGCCGGAAGACGTTGACCATGTCCACGGGGCCGGGCACGTCCGCCAGTCTGCGGTAGACCTTCTGCCCGAGTATCTCTGTCACCTCAGGGTAGTAGACCGGCACGGGGACGACTTCGACCCCGGCCGAGGCGAGATACTGCGGGACGTAGAAGGCCGGCTGGTAAGCCTGCCGCTCGGTCTTGATGCCGAGCACGGCGACGCGCCGCGTCTCCGCGAGCAGTTCCCGCAGCCCCTCCTGCGTCCTGACAAGATTCTCGCGCCAGTCGCCCTCGCCCCCGCCGCCCGACTCTCCTTCGACGCTCAACTCGACAGCCCTCCCGTCCCCGCAGTTGTTCAGTTAGGGTACGGGCGCGCCGCCGAAACAGTACGCGCGCCGCCCGCCTTCCCGCCCTTTTCCGCACATTTTATTGCCGCCGCTTTTCAGCCACGAAGGGGCTGCAAGCATGGTGCCAAATCGCCCGTGCTGGGGTCGAAGCGGACGCGTCCGGGGCTCCGGGTGAGCGTCTCACGCGGTGAAGCGATTTACCACGATAATGTCACCTAACGTACTGATATAGTTTGAGTTGTGAACTAAGTGAGCCGAAAATTTTTCTTCCAAAAAGCCGGTCTTATGCTATTATCGTGACACCTTTTTCCTGACAGAATAATCCGTTTTGCGTGGTTGCCCCGAGTCCCCTCAGCCACGAGTTTTTTCACTTTGAGGGAGGCAGCAATGGTTCAGGCAGCAGCAGCACGAAGACCATCGAGGACGCCCAAGCCGAGGCTCAGGGAGCTGGGCGTCTACACCCTGCCGGACGGCAGGGAGTTCATCGTCAGCACCATCTATCACGACGGTTGCAGTCTCTACACGCCTCACGCGTGGGAGACTTTCGGGACGGCCGAGTACTGGGTCGAGAGGGACGGGCGGCTCCTACACCGCGGCGTCCCGAGCATCTGGAAGATGCAGGATCTCAACGACACGGGGCGCACGGCGCGCTACCCGCGCCCGGTCATACTCTGACTGCACCGGCCCGGCCGGACAAAATTTTTGCGACCCACGAAGACGCCGCGGACACCCGGAGACGAGCCCCGCGGCGTTTTTGTCCGCACCCGCCGGCCGCGGGATTTGGGGAAGTCGCCGGCCATTTGGCCTTTACTCTCCACATGCCCCGTTGGATAGCCCTTCTCACGCTTCTGTGCCTACCCGTCTTTGCGTCGGACGCTGCGGAGGCTTCCGCGCGCGCGCCCGAAGACAAGGGACTCAGGAAAGAACTCAAGCGGGCCGAGGCCGTGCTCTCGAAGCTCCGCCGGCTCGAAGCGGCGGCGGCGTCCGAAGCGTCCGGCGACGCCGGCGACTTTCGGAAGGCCGCGCGCAAGCTCTACCCCGGGCTCTTCGAGGCCGTCTCGAAGCTGCGCGACGGCGACCTGAAGACTGACCTTTCGACGGCCAGCGCGCACTACGAGTCGGCGCTGCGCGCGGGCGGCGAGCGTGCGGACTGCGCGCGCGAGTTGCGAGAGGCGTACGCGCGCCTGTGCGTCGAGACGAGCGGCGACCGCGCGCGCCTGCTCCGCGCGAAGGCGCGTCTGCACGCGGGCTGGGCCGAGGCGGCGCTGCTCCGCGCGCGAGGCGGGGGCGTCGCGCCCGACTCTTTGAACCTGATTCGAGCCGAGCGGGACACCGAACGCGCGCTCGCCGAAGAGGCGCTGCTCGAACTAAAAGAACTGACCTCCGGTCTGAACGACGGAGGGCTCGGCGGGTCGGCCCCGGAGACTCTGCGGCGCAGGCTCGAACAGCTCGACCGCCTTCTCTCGTCGCTCCCGCGTGACCGCCCCGCGCGTCTGCTGCGCGAGGCGCGCGACGCCTTCCGCGACGGCCTCTACTGGCGGCTCAGGGCCGCGCCCGCGCGCGCTCTCGTCGTCAACGCCAACTCGCTCGACGCCGCGCCCCCCGGCGTGCTGCCGCGCCTCGGCCTCCGCGCAGACGACGCCGAGAGCGCCGCGCGCGCCAACCTGCGCGCCGCAGTCAGGTTCATCGACAGGGCCGAAGAAGCGTTGAGACGCTGACGGCCGAACACTCGACTAAGAACAAGAGGCCGGGCCTCCCTCGCGGGGGGCCCGGCCTCGGTCTTTCGGTCCGTCGTTCGTCGTCCGGCGTTCAGCCCGCGTCGTGCCCGACGTATTCGGCGAGCGCCGCGCGCCAGTCGCGCAGGGGCGCGAGGCCGAGGCGTTCGGCCGCGAGGCAGCGCAGAGGCGTGTAGCGCGGGCGCGGGGCGGGGCGTCGCATCTCCGCCTCGGTGACCGTCTCGACGAGCGGCGCGGCCTCGCGTTCGCCGAGGCCGGCGAGGCTCGCGGCCTCGCGCGCGAACTCCTCGTACGTGCAGGCGCCTTCGTTGACGACGTGAAAGAGCCCGCGCGCGTCCGCCGCCAGAAGCTCGCCGACTCGCGCCGCGAGGTCTTCGACGTAGGTGACGCTCGCCCACGTGTCTCTAATCGCGCGGACGCGGCGGCCCGCGCGCATCTCGCCGTGCGCCGTCGATAGAAAGCTGCGCTTGCCCGCGCCGAAGACCCAGGAGGTGCGCACGACCAGCGAGAGCGCGTTCGCGTCGAGCGCCGCGCGCTCGCCGTCGGCCTTCGTGCGCCCGTAGACGCTCGACGGACGCGGCTCGTCCGCCTCCGTGTAGAACCTCTCCCCCTCGCCGTCGAAGACGTAGTTGGTGCTGAAGTGCAGGAACGCCGCGCCCGCGTCCGCCGCCGCACGCGCGAGCGAGCGCGGCGCCTCGACGTTAACGGCGCGCGCCGCCGCCGGGTCGCGCTCGCACTCGTCCACGCCGATCACGGCGCAGTTGACGACGAGCGACGGCCGCTCCGCGCCGACCAGACGTTCGACCGCGCCCGCGTCGGTCACGTCCAGTTCCGCGCGCAGGGGCGCGAGCACTTCATTACCTGACGACGCGAGCCGGCGCGACAGAGCGCCGCCGACGAGGCCCCCCGCGCCCGTGATGATTATCTTCATTCTTCAGGAGAGGTGCGCGAGGCGGTTGCGCGCCTTCGCTATCTTGCGCGTGACGCTCTCGGCCATCTGCGCGAGCGCGTCGCGCCCCGCGCACGCCTCTTCGGCCGTCTTGAGCATGAGGTGGTAGAGCCTGTCCTGCCTGAGTCGCTTGATGCCGAACTCGATGGTGATCAGCTCCTCCTTCAGATGGAGGAGCCGCGCGGCCGCGTCCTCGGGCTCGTCCTCGCGCGCGCCGGTGGCGCAGTAGGACTGTAGCTGCTCGTCGTCGAGGAGCGTCGAGAGGCTCTCCACGTCGCCGTCGCGGTAGGCGCGGCTGGCCTCGGCCATGATTGCGTGACGGCGTCGCGCCTCGTCCTCGTCCGAGGCATGGTCGGGGTGGAACATGCGCGCGACCGACCAGAAGAGCTTGCGCAGACCAGACTTCGCCGGCGCGGCCGAAGGCGCGGTGCCATAGAAGTCCGGGCCGCCTTCGTCGGCGACGCCGTCCTCCTCTTCGAGCCCCGCGAGCCGCGCCTCCGCGCGGCGTATCTCGGCCTCGACCTCGGCCAGCTCCGCGAGCCGGCCCCCGACCGTCCGCGCGTAACGCTCCTTGAAGACGCGGAACTCCTCCTGCAAGGCCGACAGCTCGGCGCGCCGCTCGTCGAGCAGCGCCGCCACGCGCTCGGCCTCGGCCTCAGGGTCGGCCGCGTCCGCCCGAGACGGCGAAGTTTGCAGATGAAGGCTGTGCATATCGGATGAGTGATAAGTGATGAGTGATGAGTGATAAGAAAAGCAAGAAGCAGTTTCTTATCACTCATCACTCATCACTTATCACTCGACAATGGTATCAGCACACGGCGGCCCGCGTCGCCCGGGCGCGGACACACTTCCGTCCGCTCGGGGCAATCGGCGTTACCGTTTGTGCGTGACTTACGGGCGGGTCGGGGTCACTCGGTTCCCTTCAAACCGGGCGACCTTCTGCTGGCGCTAAGGCGTGATCAGTCCCTTCTTGATGTTGCGCTGCCACGCCTCGAAGTTCTTCACGCGCCGCTTGGCCTGTTTGCGCGTCAGGTGCATCTTGTCGGCAACGTAGTTGATGCGCTCAGTGCGGTCGAGCTTCTTGTTGTGCGGGACGCCGGGTGCGCTCTGGTAGTGTTCGTAAGCACGTTTCCACTCTTCCTTCACGTCCTCGGTGGCCTGCTTGCCGCGTAGCTCTGGCATTTCGCTTCTGCTTCTCCAAAGGGGTATTTGAACTGTCGGAATTATACTTCACACGCCGTTTAATCTACCACACTCGTCATGTAAACTTTTATGAGCCGGCGAGTTGCAAGTTTTTTGGAAACGTGCGCACGCGCGCCTCTAAGCGCGCGTCGGGTCTTCGGGCCACGCGTGTCGCGGGTAGCGCCGCCCCAGCTCGCGCCGCAGCGCCGGGTAGTGTCGCTCCCAGAAACCCGCGAGGTCTGTCGTCACCTGCACGGGTCGCTGGTTCGGCGCGAGCAGTTGGAGCACGAGCGCGACTCGGCCGCCCGCCACGCGCGGCCCCTCGCGCATCCCGAAGAAGTCTTGCAGCCGCGACGCGACCGAAGGCGTTCGCCCGCGCTCGTAAACGACGCGGGACTGTCGCCCCTTCGCGAGTGTCACGCGCTCGGGCGCCATCTGCGACAGCAGGCGCGTCTGCTCCGGCGTGAGCCTTCGCCGCAGGCGCTCGGTCAGCCCGCCCCCGCGCGCCGCCTCGCGCAGCTCCGCGAAGCTCCGCAGCCCCTCGCACAGCCCGGCGAGCGCCGCGCGCGCGTCCTCTTCGTCGAGCGCGGGGAGCCCCGCCTCTGGGAACGCGCCCGCCACGAACTCGACGCGCGCGAGCAGGCGTTCTATCTCTTGCGCGTCCGCGAAGGCTCGCGGCCCCGCGTCGAGCGCGGCCTCGGCCAGAGCGCGCGTGACCTCGGGCCCTTCGGCGCGGGGCGCGCGCCACTCGTCGATGACGAGCTGGTCGTAGACGAGGCGCCGCACGACCTCGACCCGCTCGTCGCGCGCGTTCCAGCGCGCCTCGACCCTTTCGGCGAGCGCGTCCGCGAAGAGGTCGAGCAGCCAGTCGGGCTCGACGGCGCTGGCGAGCCGCACCACGGTCTTCGACGCGCGCGCGTGCGTGCGTTGCGGCGCGTCGCCGCGCTCCTCCGCGTCCACCGCGACGAGGAACTCCGCGCCGCGCACGACGCTCGACGGCGCAAGCTCCGCGGCCCCGCCCCCCGACAGAAGAAGCTCCGCGGGCGAGTCCGCGCGACCGTCGGCCGCGTCTCGCCGCTCGGGCGCGGCGCGGCGGCGCGCGACGCGGTCGGGGTAGCCCGCGAGGATGGAGACGAGCAGCTTCGTCTCGCCCTCTTCGGAAAGCCGGGCCGGCGTTTCTTCGGAAAGCGCGCGCGCCGTTTCGTTAGAGCGCGCGGACGACGTTTCCCGGGCGGGGCTCTCAACCTTTGTCTTTTCGGCTCGGCCCTCGACCTTCGCGCCCGCGCCGCGTCGTCGCAGGCGGCGCAGTTGCCGGCTCACGCGCTCGACGGCGCGCACGGCGTTCGGGTCGAGGTCGAGCCTCCGCAGAGCGTCCGCCGTGAAGCCGCGCGCCTCGGCCTCGGAGAAGAGGTCTAGCAATTCAATCAAGTCGGAGCTTCCGTGACGCACGGCGTCGCGCCTCGCGCGCCCGCGCGCTTCTCCGTGTCCGCGCGTTTCGTCGCGCCCGCGCGCTTCTCCGCGGGACGCGCCGCCGAGCGAGACGCGCGACGCGCGTATGTCGCGCTCGCTGATGAGCGCGGCGACGGCGCACGCCTCGCGCGCGACGCCGCGCGACTCGGCCTCGACGACGATGCGCGCGAGACGCGGGTGGAGCGGGAGCCGCAGCATCGAGCGCCCGACCTCGGTCACGCGCCCCGCCGCGTCGGTCGCGCCCAAACGTCGCAGAAGGGTCTCGGCGGCTTCGAGCGCCTCGGGCGAAGGCGGCTCGAACCACTCGAACGCGCCCACGTCCTCGACGCCCGCCGCGCGCAGCTCAAGCACCGGCTCGGCCAGATCGAGACGGCGCACCTCCGGCGTCTCGTGTTCCGGGCGGGCGCCGAAGTCCTGCGACGTGTAGAGACGCAGGCAGCGCCCCTCGCGCGTGCGCCCGGCGCGGCCCGCGCGCTGCGCCGCGCTCGCCCTGCTCACGCGCGAGACCTTCAAGACGGGCAGCCCCGACCACGGCGAGTGCGACGCCACGCGCGCGAGCCCGGAGTCGATGACCGCCGCCACGCCCTCGACCGTCACCGAAGTCTCCGCGACGTTGGTCGAAAGAATCAGCTTGCGCGTCTCGGAAGGCCGCACGGTCGCGTCCTGCTCGGCCGCCGGCAGTTCGCCGTGGAGCGGCAGCACGCGGAGCCCGGCCTCCGCGGCGACGCGCGCGCACGACTCCTGCGCCCTGCGTATCGAGGCCGCGCCCGGCAGGAAGACGAGGACGTGCCCGTCCAGATTTTCCGAGACGAGGCGTCGGACGGCCGCCTCGACCTGCGCTTCGAGCGGTCGCTCGTCGTGACGCGACGCGTGCTCGACGTTGACCTCAAAGCGGCGGCCTTCGGAGCGCAGCACCGCGCAGTCGTCGAGGTAGCGCGCGACCGGCGCGGCGTCGAGCGTCGCCGACATGGCGACGATTTTAAGGTCGGGTCTGGAAGTCCGCTGGAGCCTTCGGAGCAGCGCGAGCGCGAGGTCGGCCTGCAAGTGCCGCTCGTGGAACTCGTCGAGCACGACGCAGCCGACGCCCCGAAGTTGTGGGTCTGCGAGCAGACGCCGCGTCAGCACGCCTTCGGTCAGGAAGCGCAGGCGCGTCGCCTTCCCCGCCACCTCCTCGAACCTGACCTGGTAGCCGATTGTCTCGCCCACGCTTTCGCCGCGCTCCTCAGCGACGCGGCGCGCGGCCATGCGCGCAGCCAGCCTGCGCGGCTCTAAGATAAGCACGTCGCCGCCGCCCGCGAGACCCGCGTCGAGCAGCGCCGTCGGCAGCCGCGTCGTCTTCCCCGCGCCGGGCGGGGCCTCGACGACGAGGCTCCGCGCGCGTCGCAAGGTCTCGACCGCGCGGGGCAGAATCTCGTCGATGGGAAGCGGCTGCACGCCGACGTTCGTAACCGAAGCCGGCGCCGTTTGGCAAGGGGAAGTAGACGTTGGAAGTAAACAGTAGACAGTAGTCAATAGACGGAAAGGCGGCGCGCCCGACTTACGCGTGGGACGCGCCGCCTGTTTTTCCTACTGACTACTGACTACTTCCTTCAGCGCGCTTCGGCCGTTTCAGCCATCGGCTTCGACCGGAGGCCCAAGCCTTCGGCGACGCGGCGGCCGTACTCTTCGTCGCACTGCGTGAGGTGCGAGACCATGCGCTGCCGTATCCCTTCGTCGCAGAGCGAGAGCGCGCCGACGAGGTTGGAGATTAGTTCGTCGCGCTCCCAGTCTTCCATCGCGCGGTAGCGTTCGCCGGCCTGCCCGTAGTTGTTCTGGCGCGCGAGCTTCTGGCGGACGACGCGGCCCGAGACGAACGGCGTGTGCTCTTTGCCCGCCTTCGACGCCTCGCGCAGCGAGTCCGACTTCGACGAGGGCTCGTAGTTGACGTGCGGGTTCTCGCCGGCCTCGACGCCGTCAACGTGGTAGGCCATCTGGCCGTCGCGCTGGTTGGTGGCGACGTGCGTTTTGGGTCGGTTGATGGGCAGTTGCAGGTAGTTCGCGCCGACGCGGTGGCGCTGCGTGTCGGAGTAGGAGAAGGTGCGACCCTGCAAGAGCTTGTCGTCCGAGAATTCGAGCCCGTCGACCAGGACGCCCGTGCCGAAGGCGACCTGCTCGACCTCCGCGAAGTAGTTGACCGGGTTTCTATCGAGCACGAGCCGGCCGACGGGGAGCAGGGGGAACTGCTCCTCGGGCCAGACCTTCGTCGCGTCGAGCGGGTCGAAGTTCAACTCCTCGTGCGGGTCGTCCGACATCACCTGCACGAACATCTCCCACTCGGGGAACTCGCCCCGCTCGATGGCCTCGTACAAGTCCTCGGTCGCGTGGTTGAAGTTGCCTATCCTGTCGGCCTCCTCCTGTTTCAAATTCCTCTCGCCCCCCTTCGGGCGGAAGTGATACTTGACGAGCACGGCCTCGCCCTCGGAGTTGACCATCTTGTAGGTGTTGACGCCCGAGCCGCGCATCTCGCGGTAGCCGGCCGGGATGCCCCACGGGCTGAACAGCCACGTGATCATGTGCATCGCCTCGGGCGTGAGGCTGATGAAGTCGAAGATGCGGCGCACGTCCTGCCGGTTCGTCACCGGGTCGGGCTTGAAGGCGTGGACGAGGTCGGGGAATTTTATCGCGTCGCGGATGAAGAAGATTTGCAGGTTGTTGCCGACCAAGTCCCAGTTGCCGTCCTCCGTGTAGAACTTGAGGGCGAAGCCGCGCGGGTCGCGCAGGTTCTCGGGCGAGTGTCCGCCGTGGATGACCGTCGAGAAGCGGGCGAAGACGGGCGTGCGCTTCCCCTTCTCCTGAAAGAGTTTCGCGCGCGTGTATTTGGAAGAGGGGTCGCCGCCTATCGTCCCGTAAGCCTCGAAGTAGCCGTGCGCGCCCGCGCCGCGCGCGTGGACGACGCGTTCGGGGATGCGCTCGCGGTCGAAGTGCGAAATCTTCTCAAGGAACTGGTAGTTCTCTAAGACCGTGGGGCCGCGGTCGCCGACTGTGCGGTTGTTCTGGTTGTCGTAGACGGGGTGCCCCTGCCGGTTGGTCAGGACGGGCCGCTCGCCGCCCGCATCGTTCTCATTGTTCTCGCTCAACTTTGGCCTTACTCCTCCCCGGCTCGTCCCCGAGCCCGTGCGCGTGTCCGTGAGATTCGGGTGCGGCTCGCACCCGTCTGAAGAGAGCAATAAATCCGATTCTTGTCGAAACCTTCGCGGGTCTCGGGAGAAACGGGCACACCCCCGCACCCGCGCCCGAATAAATCTATACGGGCGCGGGGCGGGAGACAGATTTCAGACAAACGCGACACTTACGCGAGGCCGGCGCGCGACTATTCGCCTTTTTTCGCGCGGCGAGTTTAGAATTGACGCAAGAGACCAACGACAGAACGGAAAACGTTTCGCGGATGGAAGCGACAAGGCCGGCGAGGAGACTGCCCGTCGGGGCGGAGGTGCTGCCGGGCGGCGGCGTGCATTTCCGCGTCTGGGCCCCGCGTCGCGCGCGCGTCGAGGTCGTTTTGGAGGGCGGCGAGGCGGCCTTCGATTTGAGCCGCGAGGAGGGCGGCTACTTCTCCGCGCTCGTCCGCGAAGCGTCTGCCGGGACGCTCTACCGTTTCCGGCTCGACGGCGACGGCTGGCGCTACCCCGACCCGGCCTCGCGCTTTCAGCCCGAAGGGCCGCACGGCCCCTCGCGCGTCGAAGACCCTTCGCGGTTCCGCTGGACTGACGCCGGGTGGAAGGGCGCGTCGCTCAAGGGGCAGGTCGTCTACGAGATGCACGTCGGCTGCTTCACGCCCGAGGGCACGCTCGCGGCCGCCGCCGCGCAGTTGAAGGAGCTGGCTGACCTGGGCGTGACGTGCGTCGAGCTGATGCCGGTGGCGGAGTTCCCCGGCCGGTTCGGGTGGGGCTACGACGGCGTCTGCCTCTACGCGCCGACGCGGCTCTACGGCGAGCCCGACGACCTGCGCCGCTTCGTGGACGAGGCGCACGCGCGCCGGATGGCCGTCATCCTCGACGTGGTCTATAACCACCTCGGGCCGGACGGCAACTACCTCGGCCAGTTCTCCGAGCACTACTTCACCGACAGGCACAAGACGGAGTGGGGCGAGGCCCTCAACTTCGACGGGCGGCACTCGCAGGCGGTGCGCGAGTTCTTCCTCTCGAACGCGCGCCACTGGGTCGAGGAGTTCCACTTCGACGGCCTGCGGCTCGACGCCACGCAGAGCATCCAGGACGACTCCGAAGAGCACTTCCTCGCCGCGCTCACGCGCGAGGTGCGCGACGCGGCGCGGGGGCGCGCGACCGTCGTCGTCGGCGAGAACGAGCCGCAGGACGTGTTGATGTTGCGGCCCGGGGAGCGCGGCGGGCACGGGCTCGACGGACTCTGGAACGACGACTTTCACCACACGGCGATGGTCGCGCTCACCGGCAGGAGCGAGGCTTACTACTCGGACTACCGCGGCACGCCGCAGGAGTTCGTCTCGTCGGCCAAGTACGGTTTTCTTTACCAGGGGCAGCGCTACAAGTGGCAGCGCAACCGGCGCGGCACGCCGACTTTCGGGCTCGCGCCGCAGGTCTTCGTCAACTTCATACAGAACCACGACCAGATCGCGAACTCCGCGCGGGGGTTGCGCGCGCACAGCCAGACGAGCCCCGCGCGGCTGCGCGCGATGACCGCGCTGACGCTGCTTCTGCCCGGCACGCCGATGCTCTTCATGGGTCAGGAGTTCGCCGCGTCCGCGCCCTTCCACTACTTCGCAGACCACGAGCCGGGGCTGGCCGAGAAGGTCAGGCGCGGACGCGCGGAGTTCCTCGCGCAGTTCCGCAGCATCGCCACGAGCGAGACGCGGACGCGCCTGCCCGACCCCGCCGCCCCCGAGACCTTCGGGCGCTGCAAGCTCGACCTCTCGGAGCGCGAGCGCCACCGGGAGGTCTACGACCTGCACCGAGACCTGCTCGCGCTGCGGCGCACTGACGCGGTCTTCTCGGCGCAGGAGCCGCGCGGGGTGGACGGCGCGGTGCTCGGGCCGGAGGCTTTCGTGCTGCGCTACTTCGGGCGCGACGGCGACGACCGATTGCTCGTCGTCAACCTCGGCGCAGACCTCGGGCTCAACCCCGCGCCCGAGCCGCTGCTCGCGCCGCCCCCGGGCAAGGTCTGGCGGACGGTCTGGTCGAGCGAGGCTTACGCCTACGGCGGGACGGGGACGCCGCCGCTCGAAACCAGGAACAACTGGTGCATCCCCGGCGAGGCGGCGGTCGCGCTCGCGCCGGCCGACGCGGCGGAGGCGGGCGACCCCGCCGACGGCCGAGGCGACGACCCGAGCGAGGAGGAAGAGGTGCGCGAGGCGGCACTGCGCGAGTGGGAAGAGGAGACGTAAAGCTTTGATTTCAAATTTGAGATTTGAGATTTCAAATTCTTGAGAGGTCGGAAGGGTGTCGGAGGGATGGGCGAACTGGTTCGCAGGCTGACGTTCAGCGAAGAGGAGACGCACGACGCCGAGCTGATGCTCGGGCGCGAGTGGCTTGTGTCGAACGGGCTGGGCGGCTTCGCGTCGGGGACGCTCGCGGGGGTGCCGACGCGCCGCTACCACGGGCTGCTCGTCGCGGCGCTCCCGACCCCGCTCGGGCGCACCGTCATGTTCAACCACCTCTCGGAGTGGCTGCGTCTCCCGGCGGGCGTGCGCCAACAGATAGGCGGGCAGGAGCGCGCCGGAGGACAGCTCGAATGGCCCGGCGCGAAACACCTGCGCGAGTTCCGGCTCGAAGATGGGCTGCCCGTCTGGCGCTACGAGGTGGATGGCCACGTCGTCGAGAAGCGCGTCCTGATGGTGCACAGCCAGAACACCGTACACATCACCTACAGGCTCGTCGAAGGCGAAGGGCCGCTCCGCCTCAAGCTCCGCCCCGCGCTTCAGTTCCGCCCGTACGAAGAGGCCGTGCACGCCTCGGCCAACGAGCCATACACCGTCACCTCGATTGAAGACCGGCTCGAAGTCTCCACCGGGTACAGGTACCCGCCGCTGCGTCTGAAGATTTTCGGGCTGCGCGCGACCTTCTCGCTCGACGGCGGGAAGCTTCAGAACATCCACTACAGGACGGAGGAGCGGCGCGGCTACGACCACACGGGCGAGCTTTGGAGCCCGGGCTACTTCAGCGTGGACGTGACGAAGGACGTGACCGCCACGCTCGTCGGCTCGACCGAGAGTTGGGAGCTGATACGCGCGCTCTCGCCCGAGGAGGCGCAAGGCGCGGAGCACGAGCGGCGCGAGCGACTTCTCGCGACGGCCGCGCCGGCGGCGCGCGAAGGCGTCGCGGCCGAGTTGGTGCTTGCCGCCGACCAGTTCGTCATCACGCCGTCGGGCAGGGAGGGAGACGCGGCGCGCGCGCACGCGGCGGGCGAGGAGGTGCGCTCCGTCATCGCCGGATACCACTGGTTCACCGACTGGGGGCGCGACACGATGATAAGTCTGGAGGGTCTGACCTGCACCACGGGTCGGCGCCGCGAGGCGGGCTGGATCCTGCGCACCTTCGGCCAGTACGTCCGCGACGGGCTCATCCCGAACATGTTCCCCGACGGCGCGAACGAGGGGCTCTACCACACGGCCGACGCGACGCTCTGGTTCTTCCACGCGCTCGGCCGGTACCTTCAGGCGACCGACGACCGCGTCACGCTCGAAGCGCTCCTGCCGAAGATGCAGGAGATAGTCAACAGGCATTTGGAGGGCACGCGCTTCGGCATCAAGGTCGACCCGGCGGACGGGCTGCTCGCGCAGGGCGCCGAAGGCTATCAGCTCACATGGATGGACGCGAAGTGCGACGGCTGGGTCGTGACGCCGCGGCGCGGCAAGGCCGTCGAGATAAACGCGCTCTGGTACAACGCGCTCCGCCTGCTCGAAGGCTGGACGCGCGAGGCGGGCGATGAGGCGAGGGCGGAAGAGCTGCGCGGTCACGCCGAACGCTGCCGGCGCTCCTTCAACCGGCGCTTCTGGTACGGGGAGGGCGGGCACCTCTTCGACGTGGTCGAGAGCCGTGATTTGGACGGCCGCGACGACCCCGCGTGCCGCCCCAACCAACTCTTCGCCGTCTCGCTCGAACACCCTGTGCTCGAACGCGAACGCTGGGAGTCGGTCGTGGGCGTCGTGCGCGAGAAGCTTCTGACGCCGACCGGGCTGCGCTCGCTCTCGCCCGACCACCCCGACTTTAAGCCGACCTACCACGGCGACCTCAAGACGCGCGACGCCGCGTACCACCAGGGCACGGTCTGGGGCTGGCTCGTCGGCCCGTTCGTGGACGCGTGGCTCAAGGTGCACCCGGGAGACCGCGCCGGCGCGCGACGCTTCCTCGAAGGCTTCATCCCGCACCTCGACGACGCCTGCGTCGGCTCCATCAGCGAGGTCTTCGACGCCGTCCCGCCCTACACGGCGCGCGGCTGCGTCGCGCAGGCGTGGAGCGTCGCGGAGGTGCTGCGCTGCTGGGCGCTGACTTCGGAATGAGGCGAAACGTTAGGCCATCAACACGAGCGAGGGGATGATGAAACTCAAAAGATCAAGCGGAATTCTGCTCCACCCGACGAGTCTGCCGGGCAG
Source organism: Pyrinomonadaceae bacterium (assembly GCA_036399155.1). Lineage (GTDB taxonomy): Bacteria > Acidobacteriota > Blastocatellia > Pyrinomonadales > Pyrinomonadaceae > QHXN01. The sequence continues at coordinate 9,022 of DASWNR010000109.1, read as the reverse complement.
GTTCGGCATCGGCGACCTCGGCGGCGAGGCTTACAAATTCGTGGACTGGCTGGCGGCCGCCGGCCAGACCTTCTGGCAGATCATGCCGCTCGGCCCCACCGGCTACGGCGACTCGCCCTACTCGGCCTTCTCGGCCTTCGCGGGCAACACCAACCTCGTGAGCCCCGAGAAGCTCGTCGAGTCCGGCCTGCTCTCCGACGCGGACATCGCGGAAGCGCCCGACCTCCCCGCCGGGCGCGTGGACTACGGCAAGGTCATCGAGTACAAGCGCGGGCTGCTTGAGAAGGCGTTCCGGAACTTCAAAAAGAAGCTGCCGGCCGACGAGGGGCTGCGGCGCGACTACGAAGGCTTCCTCGGGTTCGCCTCGGTGTGGCTCGACGACTGGGCGCTGTTCGCCGCGCTCAAGGACGAGCACAAGGGCGAGCCCTGGAACACCTGGGCGGTCGGCATCGCGAAGCGCGAGCCGGCGGCGCTCGACGGCGCGCGCGTCGCCTACGCCGAGCCGATGCAGGCGCACAAGTTCTTCCAGTACGTCTTCTTCGAGCAGTGGCTCAAGCTCAAGAAGTACGCCAACGAGCGCGGCGTGCGCGTCGTCGGCGACATGCCCATCTTCGTCGCGCACAACTCGGCCGACGTGTGGGCCAAGCCCGAGCTATTCAAGCTCAAGGACGACGGCTCGCCCGAGGCGGTCGCCGGCGTCCCGCCCGACGCCTTCAGCAAGACCGGGCAGCTCTGGGGCAACCCCATCTACGACTGGGCGCGCATGCGCCGCGACGGTTTCGGCTGGTGGGTCGACCGCGTGCGCGAGACTCTGAAGATCGTGGACGTGGTGCGGCTCGACCACTTCCGAGGCTTCGCCGCCTACTGGGAGGTGCCGGCCGACCACGAGACGGCCGAGCACGGCCGCTGGGTCGATGCGCCGGGGCGCGAGCTGTTCGAGACTTTGAGGCGCGCGCTCGGCGGCGGCCGCCTCCCCATCGTCGCCGAAGACCTCGGCACCATCACGCCCGACGTGCACGCCCTGCGCGACGAGTTCGGCTTCCCCGGCATGCGCGTCCTACAGTTCGCCTTCGGCGGCGACCCGCACGACACGCACCTCCCGCACGAGTACACGCGCAACGCCGTCGCCTACACGGGGACGCACGACAACGACACCGTCGTCGGCTGGTTCGAGCAGCGCGGGCGCGCGGACGCCCCCGAGGGCGAGCGGCGCGAGCGCGAGCTGTGTCTGAAGTACCTCGGCACCGGCGGCGCGGAGATTCACTGGGACTTCATACGCGCCGCGCAGATGTCCGTGGCCACGCTCGCCGTCGCGCAGTTGCAGGACGTGCTCGGCCTCCCCTCCGACGCGCGCATGAACACGCCCGCCAGCGCCCAGGGCAACTGGAACTGGCGCTACACCGAAGGCGCGCTCACCGACGAACTCGCCACGCGCCTCCGCGACATGACCGCGATGTACGGGAGAATCAACGACTAGCCTACGGCGGCGTACGCATGGATGCGCCCTCTTCCCCGGGAGCGCGGGCTAGTGTGCCCGCGCTCCCGGCTTTAGGGGCCGCTTTCCTCTTCGGCGTCGTCCTCGCGCGGAGCGTCGTTCCGCAGCTCGGGCTCGGGGACTTCGGTCGTGGCGTAGCTCAGTTGGCCGAGCAGGTCGGGGGTGACGGGGCGGTGTACGCCGTCGCCTTCGGTGACCTGCCGGCTGCACGCGCGGCAGAAGCCTTCGTCGAGCGCGACGATGGCGCCGGCGTTCTCGCAGTAGACCGACTCGACCGGCGACTCTTCGTCGTAAGCCTCGGGCGTCGCACGCTCGGCCGCACCCTCGTCGCGCCCCGGCTCCACCTCGTCGAGCGCCGACCCCGCCCCTTCACGCCCCGGCTCGTGCTCGGCGCGGGCGGGCGACTTCGTCTCCTCGTCCTGCTCGCCCTCCGCGCCGCCCGGCTCAAGGCGGAAGAGCGCGAGCGAGCGCGCCTCGATGCGGTAGGTGCCGCCGCCCTTCACGGTGCGGCGCGTCTTGCGGCGGCCGAAGCTCTCGCGCGTGTCCAGAAGCTGCTCCCACGTCACGCCCTGCCGGTGCGCGGGGAGCGTGAAGGAGACGCCGCGGTGGTGCGCGTTCAGGAGCATGAGAAGCGTGTCGTCGGTGACGCGCCGGCCGCGCTCATCAACCTCGTCGATGGCGTCGCCCGCGAGGCGCACGGCCAGGCTTCGCGCCTGCTCGTTGCGCCAGTCGTCGTCGGTCATCTCCTGCCCGTCGGAGCGGAACCAGGAGATGTCCTTGATCTCGGCGCCGCGAATCCGCCGCCCGTGGAAAAACTTCCTGCGCCGAAGAACCGGGTGCTGGTGGAATATGCGTATGAGCTGGCGCGTGAACTCCAAAAGGTCGCGCCCCGGCTCGTCCAGCTCCCAGTTGACCCACGAAATCTCGTTGTCCTGACACCACGCGTTGTTGTTGCCCTTCTGCGTCCGCCCCGACTCGTCGCCCGCGACGAGCATCGGCACGCCCTGCGACAACAGCAGGGTCGCGAGGAAGTTGCGCTGCTGTCGTGCGCGCATGGCGTTCACCTCGGGGTCGTCCGACTCGCCCTCGACGCTACAGTTCCAACTGATGTTGTGGTCGTGGCCGTCGCGGTTATCCTCGCGGTTGTCCTCGTTGTGCTTCTCGTTGTAGCTGACGAGGTCGCGCAGCGTGAAGCCGTCGTGCGCGGTGACGAAGTTGATGCTGGCGTAAGGCCGCCGGCCGCTCCGCTCGTAGAGGTCGCTCGACCCAGTCAGGCGGAACGCGAGGTCGTCGAGCTGCCCGGGGTCGCCGCGCCAGAAGCTCCGCACGTTGTCGCGGTAGACGCCGTTCCACTCCGCCCACAGCACCGGGAAGTTCCCGACCTGATAGCCGCCTTCGCCCAAATCCCACGGCTCGGCGATGAGCTTGACCTGCGAGAGCACAGGGTCTTGATGGATGATGTCGAAGAACGAGCCGAGGCGGTCGACGTCGTGCAGCTCGCGCGCGAGCGCCGAGGCGAGGTCGAAGCGGAAGCCGTCCACGTGCATCTCCAGAACCCAGTAGCGCAGAGAGTCCATGATGAGCTGGAGCGTGCGCGGGTGCACCATGTTCAGGGTGTTGCCGCAGCCCGTGAAGTCCATGTAGTAGCGCGGCTGGTGGTGTACGAGGCGGTAGTAGGCCGCGTTGTCGATGCCGCGGAAGGCGAGCGTCGGGCCCATCTGGTTGCCCTCGCCCGTGTGGTTGTAGACCACGTCGAGGATGACCTCGATGCCTTCGCGGTGGAGCGTCTTGACCATCGTCTTGAACTCCGAGACCTGCTGCCCCATCGCGCCGGTCGAGGAGTAGCGCACGTCGGGCGCGAAGAAGCCGATGGAGTTGTAGCCCCAGAAGTTCGACAGGCCGCGATCCTGTATGAACTTGTCTGAGACGAACTGGTGCGCGGGCATCAGCTCGACCGCCGTCACGCCGAGCGAGTGCAGGTACTCGATGACGGCCGGGTGCGCGAGCCCCGCGTACGTGCCGCGCAGCTCCTCGGGCACCTCGGGGTGGAGCTTCGTAAAACCTTTGACGTGCAGCTCGTAGATGAGCGTCTTGTGCCAGGGCGTGCGCGGGCGCGCGTCCTCGCCCCAGCTGAAGGCGGGGTCGACGACGACGCACTTGGGGACGAAGGCGGCGCTGTCGCGCTCGTCGAAGGAGAGGTCGGCGGTCTCGTCGCCTATCGTGTAGCCGAAGACCGAGTCGTCCCATTCAACGTCGCCGGCGACCGCCTTGGCGTAGGGGTCTATGAGGAGCTTGTGCGGGTTGAAGCGGTGGCCGTGCTGCGGCTCGTAGGGGCCGCGGACGCGGTAGCCGTAGAGCTGCCCCGGCCTCGCCTCCGGCAGGTACGCGTGCCAGACGAGGTCGGTGCGCTCTGTGAGCTGGATGCGCCGCGACTCGCGCGTCGTGTCGGCGGCGTCGAACAGGCACAGCTCGACCGCCGACGCGTGCTCGGAGAAGATGGCGAAGTTGACGCCCGCGCCGTCCCACGTCGCGCCCAGCGGGTAGGGCTGCCCGGGCCAGACTTTCATTCAATGCTCCTCGGCTGAGAGTTCAAAGTTCAAAGTTCAAAGTTTAAAGTTCAAATCTTAAATCACGACTCGCGCCCTACGACTCGGAGACGTAGAGGGCCGCGCCCCAGGCGGCGAGTTCGAGTTCCGTCCCGCCGTCAACGCTGACGCGCTCGGGCGGCTGCTCCGTCGAAGAATCGCCGCCGTAGCGCGCATCATTCGTCCAGAGCGCGAGCCGCCAGACGCCTTCGGGGACGGGGAGGGATTGCGCCTCGCCCGAGAAGTTGCAGAGAAGGGTCGCGCGCGCGCCCGACTCGTCGCCGCGCTCGACCGAGAGCCAGCGCCTCGCCTCGTCGAAGCGGACGCGCGTGCGCGTCTTGTCGCAGTTCGAGAGCGGCGCGTGCTCCCGCCGCAGCGCCAAAAGGTCGCGGTAGAAGCGGAGCGTCTCGGCGTGCGGCGATCTGGTCAGCGAGTCCCAGTCGAGCTTCGAGCGGACGAAGGTCAGCTCGGACTGAGGGTCGGAGAAGCCGCCGAGGGTCGATTCGGTCTCGCCCTCGCCGCGGACGAACGAGTCGTACTCCTCCATCCGCCCCTGCCGCACGGCGCGCCCCAGTTCCGGGTCGGTGTGGCTCGTGAAGTAGAGGAATGGCGCGCGCTCAGACCACTCCTCGCCCATAAACATCATCGGCACGTTGGGCGCGCCCGCGAGCATGACGGCGGCGGCGAGCCGCTGCTGCACCGGCCGCAGCAGCCGCGACAGCCGGTCGCCCCAGTAGCCGTTGGCTATCTGGTCGTGGTTCTGTATGCAGACGACGAACTGCTCGCCCGGCCGCTCGCCCGACGGCGTCCCGTGACACTTGCCGCGGAACTTCGAGTGCTGCCCGCAGTAGACGAAGCCCTCTTGAATCGCCTTCGCCAGATCCTCGACCCTGCCGAAGTCGGCGAAGTAGCCGCGGGCGGTCTTCGTCAGTATCGCGTGGAGCGAGTGGTGGAAGTCGTCGCTCCACTGGGCGTCGATTTCGTAGCCGCCCTCCGCGCCCGCCCGCAGGACGCGCGTGTCGTTGAGGTCGCTCTCGGCGATGAGGTGCGCGGGTCGGCCGAGCAGGGCGGCCTGCGCGTGGAACTCGTCGGCGAGCTGCCGCAGGAAGTGTCGCTCGCTCGTGTCCACGATGGCGTGGACGGCGTCGAGCCGCAGCGCGTCAACGTGGTACTCGGTCAGCCAGTAGAGCGCGTTCTCGACGAAGAAGCGTCGGACGCCCTCCGCGCCCTCGCCGTCGAAGTTGAGCCCCGCGCCCCAAGGCGACTTATGCGACTCGCTGTAGAGCGGCATGAACTCGCCCGCGTAGTTCCCCTCGGGCCCGAGGTGGTTGTAGACCACGTCGAGGACGAAGGCGAGCCCCTCGCGGTGGCACGCGTCGACGAGTCTCTTTAACCCTTCGGGGCCGCCGTACGTGGACTGAGGCGCGTAGAGGTGCGCGCCGTCGTAACCCCAGTTGCGACCGCCGGGGAACTCCGCGACCGGCATCAGCTCGACCGCCGTCACGCCCAGGCTTTTCAGGTGCGCGAGCTTCGGGATGATTGACTCGAACGTCCCCTCGGGCGTGAAGGTGCCTGTGTGCAGCTCGTAGACGACGTAGTCCTTGAGCGCGACGCCGCGCCAGCCGGCGTCCGTCCACCCGAACGCTTCGGGCTCGACGACGCGCGACGGGCCGTGGACGCCCCGGGGCTGCGAGCGCGAGACCGGGTCGGGGCGCTCTTCCCCGTTCACGACGTAGACGTAGTCGGCGCCCGCCGCGACGCCCGCCGCGCGCGCCTCGAAGACGCCGCCGCCCGCAGGCTCCGATTGGAACGTCCGCGGCTCGTCGCCCAGAACCTTCACCGAGAGACTCTCGGCGCGCGGGGCCCAGACGCGGAACACCGTGCTCCCGTCCGCCTGCGGCCGCGCGCCGAAGCGCAGCTCCCACGTCGCCTCCGCCAACAACTGTCCGACTCCCCTCGCAACCGTCGTCATAACTTCCCCTTGTCTTCTCATTCCTGCTTAATCCCCGACGCGAACGAGCAGCGCGACGGGCAGCGGCGACAGCAGCGCCCCCACGTCGAGCGCGGCCGCCTCGCCCCCGCCCGCGTCGAACACGCGCCCGGTGAGCACGTCGCGGTAGCGCCCGCCTTCGACTCCTTCGAGGCGGAGCGTCGTGTCGCCCCACGCCTCGCGCCCGAGCCGCAAGTGCCCTTCGCGCCCGACGCCGAGCCGCGTGAAGAAGCGACCCGCGACGGCCACGACCGCCTCGCCGTCGAGCGCGCGCGCGAACGCGACGACGTTCCCCGCCCTGCGGCCTTCGGCGGCGAGCGGCACGTAAGCGCCGCCCGCGAACAGCCCCGCGCGCTCGCGCCGCAGACCCAGCGCGCGCGCCGTGACGTACATCTTCACGCGCCCGTCCTCGTGCTGTTCGAGCAGCGCCCCGGCGAACTCACTCACGTCGCCCTCGCCCGCGCCCTTCAACTCCTCAAGCACACGGCGGCGCACTTCGTAATCGACCGGCCGCCGGTTGTCCGGGTCTACGAGCGTGAACGCCCAAAGCTCCGTCCCCTGGTAGAAGTCGGGCACGCCGGGGGCGCACGTCTTCAGGAGCGTCTGCGCCAGCGAGTTGAGCACGCCCGCGCGCGCGGTGAGCCGCTGGAACTCCTCGAAGTCACGCAGGAAGTCTTCGGAAGCCGCCGGGTCGAGCAGCGCGGCGATGAACTCCGAGACGGCGCGCTCGTACTCCTCGTCGGGGCTGATCCAGCTCGTGTGGAGCTTCGCCTCCTTGAGCGCCTTGCGCGTGTACTCCTGAAGCCGCCCCGCGTACTCGGCGCGCGCCTCGTCATCGAGCGGCGCGGTCGGCCACGTGCCGACGAGCGTCTGGTAGAGCAGGTATTCCTCGTTGGCGTCGGGCGCGGGCGCGCCGTCCACGCCCGACTTCTTCGCGCGGTTCATCTCGCGCCAGCGGTGGAGCGCGCGGTTCCACTCCTCGGGCACTTCGGAGAGGACGTTGATGCGCGCGCGCGTGTCCTCGCCGCGCTTGGTGTCGTGCGTCGAGGTGGCCGAGAGCGTGTGCGGCCACGACTCGCGCCGGTCGAGGTTGCGCTCGTGGAAGCGCGCGACGGGGACGCCGATGAGCGCCGGCTCGCCGCCGACCTCGTTCAAGGAGGCGAGCGGGTGGAAGCGGTAGAAGGCCGTGTCTTCGAGCCCCTTGGCCGTCACGGGGCTCGTCAACTGCTGGAAGCGCAGCGCGAAGTCGCGCCGCTCGGCGCGCTCCGGCGCCGAAGTCCCCTTCGGGTCTTTGAGCAGCAGGAGCGACGCGATGAAGTCGAAGACCGAAGGGTCCTGCGTCGGGTTGCGGCGCTTGGCCGCGCGCGCCGCCTCGTTGATGTTGAGCCGGTCGTCGGGGCTGACGGAGTCGGCCGTCCGGCGTATGTAGCTGCGGTAGACGGGGAAGCAGGCGATCACCTCGGTCAGCGCGTGGTGGAGGCTGTTGAGCGTGAAGTCGCGCGTCTCTCGCCGCCACTCGGCGAGCCGCATCAGGCGGCGCGAGAGCACGTACAGCTCCGACGACATCGCGGCCTTGAGTATCAGGCGCTTGCACTCGTAGAGCAGGTCGGAGAACTTGACGCGCGCGCCCGCGAACTCCGCGTACAGCTCGCGCAGCGCCTGCGCGTTCTCGTCGTCCACGAAGACGCCGTTCAGCAGGTTCATGAACTCGTAGCCGGTCGTCCCGTGCACGGGCCACTCGCGCCGCAGCAGCTCGTCGTGGCCGAGAATCTTCTCGACGACGACGTAGAAGGGCCGCGCGCCCGCGCCGCCGCGCCCGGCCGCCTCGCGCTGTAGGTCGTTGAGATACTTGAGCGGGTCGAGCAGCCCGTCCACGTGGTCGACGCGAAGACCCGTGACGAGCCCGCGCCGGACGTAGCGGAGCACGACCTCGTGGGCGGCCGCGAAGACCGCGCGCTCCTCGACGCGCAGCGCGGCCAGCTCGTTAACGTCGAAGAAGCGGCGGTAGTTGATCTCGTCCGAGGCGACGCGCCAGAAGCTCAGCCGGTAAGCCTGATTGCCTATCAACTCTTCCAGCAGGTCGAAGCTCTCGGGCCGCCCCTTCCTCCCGTTCAGACGCGCGAGCGCGTCGTGGACGGCGGCGCGCACCTCGTTCGACTCCTTGACGAGCGTCGAGAGCCGGCGGCGCGCGACCTCCTTCTCGCGCCGCCGCGCGCGCAGACGCGCAGGGTCGGTCTCCGCGCGCGGCGGCAGGTTTTCGAGCGCGCTGATGATGCTCTCAAGCTCAAGGATGTTCGGGTCGGACTCGCCGAGCGACGCGCGCGCGCCTTCGAGCGCGAGCCTGAGGACGAGCGTCGAGCTGCGCGCGGCGACCGGCAACTGCGTCTCCCAGTAGTTGAGCAGGAAGCCGCCGTCGCGGTAGGTGACGCGCAGCTCCCCGCGTTCGAGGATGTGGCCGAACTGGTCGCCGAGGATGGGGAGCAGCACGCGCCCCTTGAGCGTCGGGTTGGGCGGGTTCCAGTCGATGTCGAAGTGGCGCGCGTAAGGAGAGCTAGGCCCGTTCTCCAGAACGTCCTGCCACCAGCGGTTCTCCGAGGTGACGATGGACATGTGGTTCGGCACCACGTCCACGACGAAGCCCATGCCGCGCTCGCGCAGCGTCTGGAGCAGGGCGTCCAACTGCGCCTCGCCGCCGGCCTCCGGGTTGACGCGCGCGTGCTCGACGATGTCGTAGCCGTGCGTGCTCCCCGGCCTCGCCTGCAAGATGGGCGAAGAGTAGTAGTCCGTGACGCCCAGCTCGGCGAAGTAGTCGGCCAGCGCGCGCGCCTGCTCGAAGGTGAACTCGCGGTTGAACTGGAGCCTGTAAGTCGAGACGGGGATGCGCGCCTGCACGGTTCTATAGTCTCTCCGACCCGCGTGAATTTAAAGAAGCGGCACTGCGGCCCGCGCCCG
>DASWNR010000108.1:0-2054 GCA_036399155.1 Pyrinomonadaceae bacterium | reverse complement strand
CGATGAGGTTGGGGTTGCCCCTGTCGTCCGACTCGGCGTAGATCAGCTTGTTGCCGGGCGCGACTAGATCGGGCTTGACGAGGTTGTCGTAGTGGCGCGCGCCGGCCTCGTCCGTCCAGTAGGAGCGGGTCGGCCCGCGCGAGCTGAAGGTCGCGATGCCGTCGTCCGAGCGCGCGTCGGTGCCGAAGGTGTTCGACGCGCCGACCGTCAGCGCCGAAGGCTCGTTGCCCGGCGAGTGAATCTGGCCGTAGACCTTGTTATTTTTCCCGTCCTTGCCGTTGTTGCCCGCGGCGGCCACGACGACGATGCCGGCGTCGACCAGACGCCGCACGGCCTTGCACAGCGGGTCGTTCTTGTAGGAGTCGATGGCGGCCGTGCCGAGCGAGAGGTTGGCGACGCGAATCTTGTACTTCATCGCGTTGGTCGGGTTCGAGGAGCTGACGGGCTTGTTTGGGTCGGCGGGGGTCAGAATCCAGTCGAGCGCGGCCAGCAGGTCGGAGGTGCGCCCCGTCCCCTGCGAGTTGAGCACGCGCAGGTTGATGATGTCCGCGCCGCGCGCGACGCCCTCGTAGACCCCGCCCGAGACGGTGCTCAGCCCGGCGGCCGCCGCGGCGACGTGCGACCCGTGGCCGTAGGGGTCTTTGTCCCCGTTCGTCGCTTCGGACGTAAAGTCCTTCTTGAGCTTGATGCGGCTGCCCGAGAGGTCGAGCTTGGCGGCGAACGTCTTGTGCGCCACGTCGATGCCGGAGTCGAGGACGGCTATGCCCACGCCCGCGCCGTCGAGCGTCGTGCCGGAGAGCAGGGGGCTGAGCAGGCCGCCGACCAGCCCGCCGCCGCGCACGGAGTCGGCCCCCGTGGTCGAGGTGACGTGGCCGAACGAGTGGAACTCGCGGTCGGGCGAGAGGTAGCTCGCCCCGCCGCCCGCGGCCAGCTCCTCAAGCGCCTTGACGGGCAGCTCGACGCGGAGCGCGCCGAGCCGTGCCATGCGCGCGTCGGGCGCGGCGCCGTGGCGGCGTAGCGCGGCTTCGAGCTTCGGGTTCTGCAAGTCGTCCGCCTGGATGATGACGCCGACGCGCTCGCCCGGCTTCGCCCCCGCGACCAGCGCGCGCAAATCGGGCGAGAGCCTGTCGCCAGCCGCCCGCGCCGTCACGTCTTCGCGGCCGGCTGCGTCGCGTTGGGGCGCGCCGAGTCCGACGGGACGGAACAGCCGGGCCAGCCCGGCGTCTTTGGCGATGTGCTCGCCGTAAATCTCTTCGGTCGTCGCGCCGACGAGGCGGAGCCGGCCGCCCTCCGCGGCCGCGCGCGTCACGTCCGACGCCGCGCGCCCGGTGTAAGAGCCGACGTACTGGTGTAGGTCTTCGACGAAGAGCACGACGGTGTCGCGCGAGCCGGCGGCCTCCTCGAAGACGGCGCGCAGCCGCGCGGCGAACGCCGCCTCGGACTCCGCGCCCGCGAGCAGCGCGTCGCGGCTGAGGCCGTAGACCTTCGCTCCGCGCAGCGCCGCCGGCACCTCGCCCGCGGCCACCCTCCGCGCGAGCCCCTTCGCGACGGCGGCCGCGCCCGACTCGCCGAGCAGGACGGGGTGGCTCTTCGCGCCGCGCGCGAGCGCCTCGACGGCCTTCGTCACGTCGGCCTCCGAGACCTCCGAGGGCGAGAGCCGGCCGAGACGCGCGAGCCGCGTCAGGTCGGTCGCGTAGCGCGAGAGCGGCGTGCGCTCGGCTGAGGCGGCGTCGCCGGCGGACTGTGCGCCGACGCGGTTCGTCACGACGCCGCCCGTCAGCGACGCGGCGGTCAGCGCGAGGGCGATGAAGCCTTTGACGAGGGGCGATTTGCGACTCAGTTTCATCGAGGTTGTCCTGTTCATCCTGCTTGTCCCGTCCCGTGTGAAAATGTCGCGCGCGCCCGGGGCCAATTCCTGGGGCGGCGCCGACACTTTTGCACCGCGCGTGCCGCACGGGGTTTCGGCCGCAAGTGGCTGGATTCGCCTTGTATTTCGCTTTGTGTCCGGGTCGAGGTGTGTGAGGCGGCGGCGTGACTTCGCGTCAGGATGAACG
>DASWNR010000107.1:0-8756 GCA_036399155.1 Pyrinomonadaceae bacterium | reverse complement strand
GCGCGTAAACCGTTGATAAATAACAGAAAGCTCGTTCCGGCGCGGGCGAGCCGGCGGGGCACCTGCTGCATCAAAGTGGGTGCCGGGTTTGCATCCTCGGGAGAAATAGAGAATATTAGAAAAAGGATAACAACGCGTCGCGCATGTTCGTTTGAGCCGCCCCGGGGCACGCCCGCGAAGGGCGCGCAGCAGGCTCCGGCCGATTCGGGCGCGACATTTTTTAACAGGGGAAGAATTTAATGACGAAGAATTTAGTCGTGGTCGAATCGCCCGCCAAGGCGAAGACCATCGGAAAATATTTGGGGCCGGACTACCGCGTGATGGCCTCCATCGGCCACATCAAGGATTTGCCGTCGAAGGGCTTGGGCGTAGACGTTAATAATAATTTTGAGCCGACCTACGAGGTCATCCCCGACACCAAGAAGCGCAACAACCGCAAGGTCGTCTCGGAGCTGAAGAGCGCGGCGAAGGAGGCCGACGCCATCTACCTCGCCGCCGACCCCGACCGCGAGGGCGAGGCCATCTGCCAGCACCTCGCCGAAGAGATCGTCCCGAAGCGCCCCAAGAAGCCGCACTTCCGCGTGATGTTCAACGAGATCACGAAGCGCGCCGTGCAGGAGGCTTTCAAGGAGCCGAAGCAGATCGACCAGAACCTCGTCGCCGCGCAGCAGGCGCGTCGCGTGCTCGACCGGCTCGTCGGCTACAAGGTCTCGCCGCTCCTGTGCCGCACCATCGGCGGGAGGCTGTCGGCGGGCCGCGTCCAGTCGGTCGCGCTCCGCATGGTCGTCGAGCGCGAGCGCGAGATAGAGAAGTTCGTCAAGACCGAGTACTGGACAATCGGCGCGAACCTCTCGTCGAAGCTCCCGCCCGCCTTCGACGCGCGTCTGTGGAAGGTCGGCGAGCAGACGGTCAAGACCGGCGGCTTCGACCAGGAGATTAAGAAGGGCGAGATTCTCATCGGCGACGAAGCGGCGGCCCGCGCCATCGTCGAGGAGGCCGAAGCCCAGCGGTTCACCGTCTCCGAGGTGACGACGAAGGAGCGGCGGCGCAACCCCGTCCCGGCCTTCATCACGTCGAAGCTCCAGCAGGAGGCGGCGCGCAAGCTCTCGTTCCCGGTCAAGAAGACGATGATGGTCGCGCAGAAGCTCTACGAGGGCGTCGAGGTCGGCGCGTCCGAGGGCGCGGTCGGCCTCATCACGTACATGCGCACCGACTCGACCCGCGTCTCGGACGCGGCGCTGGGCGAGGCGCGCGACTTCATCTCGACGCAGTACGGCGCGGCCTACCTGCCCGAGAAGGCCGTCCACTACCGCTCGAAGAAGGACGCGCAGGACGCGCACGAGGCCATCCGCCCCACGGACGTTTCGCGCACGCCCGACTCGGTCGCGCGCTACCTCGACCGCGACGAGCTGAAGCTCTACCGGCTCATCTGGCAGCGCTTCGTCGCCTCGCAGATGAACCCGGCGGTCTTCGACCAGACGACCATCGACATCGAGGCCGGCCGCTTCCTCTTCCGCGCCACGGGCTCGGTGCTGAAGTTCGACGGCTTCCTCAAGGTCTACGAAGAGGGGCGCGACGAGAAGGCGGAGGAGGACGAGGAGGCCGCGCGCAAGCTGCCCCTGGTCGAGAAGGGCGAGGGCCTGAAGCTCAACGCCGTCACCCCCGAGCAGCACTTCACAGAGCCGCCGCCGCGCTACACCGAGGCGACGCTCGTCAAGGCGCTCGAAGAGAAGGGCATCGGCCGCCCCAGCACTTACGCGGCCATCATGACGACGATTCAGGATCGCGAGTACGTCGAGCGCGTCGAGTCGCGCTTCCACCCGACGGCCCTGGGCATGACCGTCAACGACCTCCTCGTCGAGGGCGGCTTCGACGACCTCTTCAACGAGTCGTACACGGCGCGGATGGAGCGGGAGCTTGACGAGATAGAGGAGGGCAAGCTCGCCTGGACGGACGCGCTCTCGGAGTTCTACGAGAAGTTCGCGCGCGACCTCAAGGCGTTCGAGACTTACGTCAAGGGGCGCAAGCAGCAGGCCATCCCGACCGACGAGAAGTGCGAGAACTGCTCGTCGCCGATGGTCATCAAGCTCGGGCGCTTCGGACAGTTCCTCGCCTGCTCGAACTACCCCGAGTGCCGCACGACGCGCGAGGTCGCCAAGCCGCACGCCGACGGCGACGGCGCGCAGGCGGGCGCGCAGGCGGGCGCGGACGGCGCGGCCGAACAGGCGGAGGAGACGTGCGAGCTGTGCGGCAAGCCGATGGCGATGAAGCGCGGCCGCTTCGGGCCGTTCCTCGGCTGCTCGGGCTACCCCGAGTGCCGCAACATCCGCCGCGTCTCGAAGAAGACCGGCGCGGTCGCGCCCGCGCCCGTGCCGATTGAGGGCGAGACGTGCCCGGTCGACGCCGCGCAGCTCGTCCGCCGCCACGGCCCCTTCGGCGAGTTCGTCTCGTGCGCGAACTACCCGACGTGCAAGTACATCAAGCGCGAGACGACGGGCGTCATGTGCCCGAAGCCGGGCTGCAAGGGCGAGATAGTCGTCAAGAAGTCGAAACGCGGGAAGTATTTTTACGGCTGCTCGGAGTACCCGAAGTGCGACACGGTCTACTGGGACAAGCCCGTCGCCGTGCCGTGCCCCGCGTGCAACGCGCCCTACATGCTTGAGAAGACGACCAAGAAGGGCACGACGCGCTCGTGCGCGCGCGAGGAGTGCGGCCACAAGGAGGACGTGCCCGAGACGGCGGCGCAGCCGCCGGCCGCGGCGCCCGGGCTCGGCGCCGACCGCGTCGCGAGCTGAGGCGAGTCAGACTGAAACGTAAACGTAGGGGCGGGCGCATCAAGCCCGCCCCTACGTTTGTGTTTTACCGCCCGACAATTTACATTTCACACACTCTGTAGAACCCGTCCCGACGGAAGCCTCGGGCCCCCTGGCGGCCCGGCCGAAGTCAAAAACTGTGACAGGAGACCAGCCCCGATGACGAACAGACGCACGTACGCGGCGGCGCTCTGCGCGCTGCTGCTGACAGCACACGTCCCCGCGGGAGCGCGGCAGACGCCCGCGACGGCCCCGGCGTCACAGACGCCGCCCGCCGGCGCGCAAGTGCCGCGCACGCGCCCGACGCCCGACCCGAACGACCCCGTCCAGCGCATACGCGACGAGGCGCTCAACCGCTCACAGGTGATGCAGACTATCGGCCACCTGACCAACGTCATCGGCCCGCGCCTGACGGGCTCGCCCGCCATGCGCCGCGCTAACGAGTGGACGCGCGACAAGCTGGCCGAGTGGGGCCTCGCGAACGCGAAGCTCGAACCGTGGGGCGCGTTCGGGCGCGGCTGGGTGCTCCGCAGGTTCACGGCCGAGGCGGTCGAGCCGCAGGCGTTCCCGCTCAACGCCTACCCGAAGGCGTGGTCGCCCGCCACGCAAGGCCCGCTCGCGGGCGAGGTCGTCTACGTGGACGCCAGGGACGAGCAGGGCTTGCAGAAGTTCAAGGGTCAACTGCGCGGCCGTGTAGTCCTCAACGGGGCGGCGCGCGACCCGCTCGCGCACTTCGAGCCGCAGGGGACGCGCCGGACGGAGAAGGACTTGCTCGAACTGGCCAACGCGCCCGACCCGGCCGGCGCGCCCCCGCGCCAGCGCGGCGGCCCCGACGCGCGCGCGGCGGCGCGCTTCAACTCGGTCAAGCTCAACTTCTATCAGGAGGAGGGCGTCGCGCTCGTCTTAGACCCGAGCCGCGGCGACGGAGGCAACATCTTCGTGCAGGGCGCGGCGGTGCCCCAGCCGACCCCGGCCGACCCGCGCGCGCAGGCGGCGCTCCTTGAGCGCGCGCCCGACGCCCCGCGGCAGGTGCGCGCGTGGGACAAGGCTGCGCCGAAGTTCGCGCCGCAGGTCGTGCTCTCCATAGAGCACTACAACCGCCTCGCGCGCATGACGCAGGCCGGCGAGCGCGTCCGCGCCTCCTTCCAGATTGACGCGCAGTTCCTCGACGCCGACCCGACCGCCTACAACACCATCGCCGAGATTCCCGGGACGGACTTGAAGGACGAGGTCGTCATGGTCGGCGCTCACCTCGACTCGTGGCACGGCGGGACGGGCGCGACCGACAACGCGGCCGGCGTCGCCGTCGCGATGGAGGCCGTGCGCATCATCAAGGCGCTCGGACTACGGCCGCGCCGCACCATCCGCGTCGCCCTGTGGAGCGGCGAGGAGCAGGGGGTTTTGGGCTCGCGCGCCTACGTCGAGCAGCACTTCGGCAAGTACGAGACGCCGCAGCCCGCCCCGCAACCCGCGTCGCCGGGCGAGGCCGAAGGGCAGCCCGCCGCGCAGCCGACCCCCGCGCCACGCGGCCGACTTTTGACGAAGCCGGAGTACGAGAAGTTCTCCGCCTACTACAACCTCGACAACGGGACGGGGCGCATACGCGGCGTCTACATGCAGGGCAACGAGGGCGTCCGCGCACACTTCCGCCGCTGGCTCGCGCCCTTCGCCGACCTCGGCGCGCAGACGCTCACGCTCTCCAACACGGGCAGCACCGACCACGCCCCCTTCGACGCCGTCGGCCTGCCCGGCTTCCAGTTCATACAGGACGCCGTCGAGTACAACACGCGCACGCACCACTCGACGCAGGACACATACGAGCGCGTCCAGGCCGACGACGTGAAGCAGGCGTCGGCCGTCATGGCCGCCTTCGCCTACCAGACCGCCATGCTCGACGAGCGCCTCCCGCGCAAGCCTCTGCCGGGGCAGGTGAGACAGCAGCCGTCGGACAGCGGGCAGTAGACAGTAGTCAGTCATCTTTCAGGAGAACTTCGCCCACATGACGAGACCCCGCGCCGCAGCCTCCACGCTGCTCCTCTTCGCACTGCTCGCGCCGGGCGCGTCTCCGCCGCGCGCGCAGCAGCCGGCGACGCCCGCCGCGACGCCCGCGCAGCCGCAGCCGCAGACACAGCCGCAGACACAGCCCGCCGACCCCGTCGAGCGCATCAAGGAGGAGGGCTTGAAGCGCTCCGAGGTGATGCGGACGCTCTCGCACCTGACCGAAGTGATCGGGCCGCGCCTGACCGGCTCGCCCGCGCTCAGGCGCGCCAACGAGTGGACGCGCGAGCGGCTCGCGCAGTGGGGACTCCAGAACGCGCACCTCGAACCGTGGGGGCCGTTCGGCCGCGGGTGGACGCTCAAGCGCTTCTCGGCCGAGGCGGTCGAGCCGCAGGCGTTCCCGCTCAACGCATACCCGCGCGCCTGGTCGCCGGGGCTCGACGCGCCGCTCACCGCAGACCTCGTCGTCGTCGAGGCGAAGAACGATGAGGAGTTGCAGAAGTACAAGGGTCAACTGCGCGGCAAGATCGTCCTCGCCGGCGCCGAGCGCGAGTTGAGGCCGCGCTTCGAGCCGACCGCGACGCGGCTCACGGAGAAGCAACTGCTCGAACTCGCAGACGCCCCCGACCCGTCCGTCCTGCCGGGCCGACGCCCGCGCCCGCCGCTGAGCGCCGAGCAGATAGCCGCACAGCGCTTCGCAGACCGGCGCACGCAGTTCTATTACGAGGAGGGCGTCGCGCTCCTCGTCGGGTCTAGCCCGGGGGGCGACGGCGGCATGCTCCAGTTCGTCCAGGCGGCCGCCGTCCCGCTGGCGTTCGACGCGCCGGCCGACCAGCGCAAGAACCCCTGGCAGCAGGACGCGCCCAAACTCATCCCGCAGATCGCGCTCTCGAACGACCACTACAACCGCCTCGCGCGCATGCTCCGGCAGGGCGAGAAGGTGCGGCTGGGCGTCAACCTACAGGTCGAGTTCGACGACTCTGACCTGATGAGCTACAACACCATCGCGGAGATACCGGGGACGGACTTGAAGGACGAGGTCGTCATGCTCGGCGCTCACCTCGACTCGTGGCACACGGCGACCGGCGCGACCGACAACGCCGCCGGCGTCGCCATCATGATGGAGGCCGTGCGGATAATTAAGGCGCTCGGGCTACAGCCGCGCCGCACCATCCGCATCGCGCTCTGGAGCGGGGAAGAGCAGGGGCTTTTGGGCTCGCGCTTCTACGTCAGGGAGCACTTCGGCCCGCTGCCCGCGCCGACGCCCGCGGCCGCAGGCGCGACCGCGACCGACGCGGCCGCCGCGGCCGTCGCCGAGAAGACCGGCAAGACTCCGAAGAAGCGCGACGCGCGCGACGCGGCCGCGAAGACCCCGGCCGCGCAGCCCACGCCGGCCGCGCCGACGCCGACGCCCGCCCCCGCGCAGGCGCGCTTCAAGCCCGGGCACGAGCGGCTGAACGTCTACTACAACATGGACAGCGGCGCGGGCGCGGTGCGCGGCGTCTACCTGCAAGGCAACGAGGCGCTGCGCCCCATCTTCCGACGCTGGCTGCTGCCCTTCAGCCAGTTCAAGGTCGGCGCGACCGTCTACACGGCCACGACCGTCACGGCCGCCAACTCCGGCGGCTCGGACTTCCTCGCCTTCGACGCCGTGGGTCTGAACGGCATAGACTTCCTACAGGACGAACTCGAATACGGGACGCGCACCTGGCACTCGAACCAGGACACATACGACCGCGTCGTCCCCGAAGACCTCATCCAGGCCGCGACCGTCGTCGCCGCCTTCGTCTACAACTCCGCCATGCTGGACACGCGCCTCCCGCGCAAGCCCTACCGCGAGCCGAGCGGCCGGCGGTAAGTAGACGGTAGACGGTAGTCAGTAGTCAGTAGAAAGCCAGGCGGCGCGCTCGGCTGATGGCCGGGACGCGCCGCCTTCGTTTTACCTGCTGACTAATGTCTACCGTCTACGGCTCCGGGACGTGCGGTTGTAGACCCGTGCCGCCTTCGTCGAAGGTGATGCCGGCGGCGACCTCTTCGGGGAGGCGCTCCCAGCCGCCGGTGGTGTGGCGGAAGGTCTCGGCGTTGGCGCGCGCGAACTGGCCGGCCTCCGGCTTCCAGACGCGCCGCTCGACCTGTATGTGCGGGTGCTTGAGGCGGATGACGTTGAAGGAGTTGGCCTCGCCGCGCCCGCGTGTCGAGGTGGCCGTGCCCGCCTGCACGAAGAGCGCCGAGTGGCCGTGAATCCTGTAGCGCTCGGCGGTGCGCCCGGTCTGGCTGACGTGCATGTGGCCGGCGAGCAGGAGGTCGGCGCCGCACGCGGCGAGCGCCTCCATCGCCATCGCCGCCCGCCCGACTATCTCGCGCTCGTCCGCGCCCGCCGGCACGTCGAACGGGTGGTGCGTGACGACGACCTTCAAGACCCCGTCCGGGTACTTGCACAGGCGCTCGCGAAGCGCCGACACCTGCCGCTCGTTGACGCGCCCGAACTTGCGCGTCATCGAGCGCGCCGTGTTGACGCCCGCCACGACCATCGCCTCGTCCTCGTAAACCGGCTCGACCTCCTCGGAGATGTAGCGCCGGTACTTGTCGAGCGGACGCGCGAACCGCTCGAACACGTCGTAGAGCGGCACGTCGTGGTTGCCGGGCACGACCACCTGCGGCCAGGGCAGGCGGTCGAGGAAGGCGCGCGCCTCCATGAACTGTTGCGAGCGCGCTCGCTGCGTCAGGTCGCCCGAGACGACCACCACCGTCGGCGTCGTGGCGTTCACGGCCTCGACCAGGGGCTCAACCAGCGCCGCGTCGATGTGCCCGAAGTGCAGGTCTGAGAGGTGGACGATTTTCTTCATGGACTGATGGTTGGGAAGTGATGAGTGATGGGTGACGTGTGATAAGAAAAGCAGAAAGCAATTTCTTATCACACGTCACCCATCACTCATCACTTCTTTCGGAACTATGACCTTGAGCGCGCCGGGGCGGACGCGGTAGTGGAGCGGCGTCGTCATCACCGTGACCTCGCCGTCCGTGGCGACGGGGAGCCGCTTGGGTCTGCGCGTCTCGACCCAGACCTCCTCCGCGCCGAGCGCGTCGAAGTCGCGCGCGCGGCGCAGACGCCCGAGCAGCGCGCTCAGCACCAGACGCAGCAGGCCGAGCCGCCCCGTGCGGTGCGCGACGTAGAGGCTCAGCCGCCCCGCGTCGAGGCGCGAGCGCCCGCCGAGCTGTAGCCCCTCCGTCTCGTACTCGTTGTTGCCGACGAAGACGAAGGGCGTCTTGCGCGTGATGCGCCGGCCGTCGGCGTCGAGCCGCACGTTCAGGAACGGGTGGCGGCGCAGCACCGCGAGTCCCGCGCGCGCGAGCGCCGACCACTTGCCGATTCCGTCGCGCTCGCGCAGCTTGTCGCGCCGCCGCACGATGCGCGGGTAGAGCCCGAGGCTCGAATTGTTGATGAAGACCTGCCCGTTGACCTCGCCCACGTCCACGCGCACCTCGCGCCCCTCGCAGACGTTGCGCGCGGCCTCTTCGAGCCCGAGCGGAATCCCGAGGTCTTTGGCGAAGTGGTTGAGCGTCCCGAGCGGCAGCACGCCGAGCGTCCCCTCCGTGCCGGCCAGCGCCCCCGCCACCGAGCCGACCGTCCCGTCGCCCCCGCCCGCCACGACCACGCGCGCCCCGTTCGAGAGCACGCGCCGCACGAGCTCCGACATCTCCGCGCCGTCGCGCGCCAGAGAGACGCGCGCGCGCGCGCCGCACGCGTCGAAGGCCGCCTCGACCTCGCGCGCCGCGTCGCCCTCGCCGCCGCCGCCCGCCGCCGCGTTGATGATGACCTCGACGACGCCTTCCGACATTACGCCCGAAGAGAAAGAGGGCGGGCCGCCGCTCTCGCGACCGCCCGCCCTCTCGAAAATTGAAGGTGACGGATGAGTAACGATTGATGAAGTCAAAGCCGACTCC
>DASWNR010000106.1:0-2206 GCA_036399155.1 Pyrinomonadaceae bacterium | reverse complement strand
CCCCAGGAGAAGGGGGCCTCGAAGAAGTAGCCGCCCCGCCCGAGCGGGGAAGCCCGGAAGGACAAGAACGATGCTCAAACTCGACGCACTCCAAGAGAAACCCTGGTACGTGCACCTGGCCGCCTTCGGCGTGGTGGCGCTCCTCGTCTACGGCGGCTTCTGGTACTTCGTCACCTCGGGCACGCGCGCCGAGACGAGCGCGGTCGAGGCGGAGGTCGAGCAGCTCGCCCGCGCCAACGCCGGCGCGGTCGTCGCCTCGCAGCGCCTCAACGAGTTCAAGGCCAACTACGAGCGCGCCAAGGCCGACTACGAAGACCTGAAGGCGCTGCTGCCCGAGCAGCGCGAGCTGACGATGGTCTTGCAGAACGTGCAGGATCGCGCCCGCGGCCGGCTGACGCTCCGCAAGTTCACGCCGCAGGAGGAGGTCCAGCAGGACTTCTACACGGGCAAGCCCGTCTCGGTCGTGGTCACGGGCAACTACAACAACATCGGACAGTTCTTCGCGCAGCTGGCCTCCTACCAGCGCATCGTCTCGATCACGGACTTCAAGGTCACGAAGCTGACGGAGAAGGACGCCGGGCAGAAGGCCGACGGGCAGACCGTCTCGGCCGAGTTCCTCGTGACGGCCTACTACGTCTCGCCCGAGAAGAAGAGCAAGAAGGGCGCGAAGGAGGAAGCGCCCGCCGAGTAATGGGTTCGGGCCGGCGCCCCGGCGCCGGCCCGCGTCAAAGAACTTTCGAGCCGGAACGCAGGAAGAGTTTATGAGAAACAGACACACGCCCAGCACGCTCAAGGGACTCCTCGCGGCGGCGCTCGTCGCGGCGGCCTCCTCTTCGGCCTTCGCCCAGAACGCGAGCAGCACCTACCACGGCGCGCAGCGCGACCCGTTCACCAAGTACAAGCCGGCGCTCAAGAGGAAGGTCGAGAAGAAGGTCGCCGCGCCCGTCGCCGTGCCGGACATCCAGCAGCGCATCGAGAGGTACAAGGCGCAGAAGCTCGCCGCGATGAACCTCCGGCAGGCGGCGCCCAAGCCGACCACCGCGCTCACGCTCGCCGAGGTGCAGGTCATCGGCATCTTCCGCACGCCGCGCGGCTACGCCGCGATGGTCGAGGCCACGCCCATCAAGCTCTCCTACGTCGTCTACCCCGGCGAGCAGTTCTTCGACGGGATGCTCGTCGCCATCGAGGAGACGCGGCTCGTCTTCCGCAAGCAGACGCGCTGGACCGACGGCCGCAGCGACGTGGCCGTCGAGACGAAGGCGCTCCGCCAGCCGTCGGCCGCCGACGCCCTGACCGTGCGGCGCGCCGACCAGCCCGCGCCCGCCGCCGACGAGAAGAAGTCGGAACTCTCCATGCTCGTCGACGCCCTGAAGGCGCTCGCCACCTCCGGCTCGCAGCAGCAGCAGCAGCCGTCTCAGCCGGGCGGCGGCGGCGAAGCTCAGGCCGCCGGCCCGCAGCCAAAGCCCTGACCCCGCCGGCGCGCCACCGCGCGCGCCACACGGCCGCCCCGACCCCTTAAACCTCGACCCGCCCAGTCTCAAACGGAGGTGAAGTAACCCGTCCGGCCGCCCCCCGCGGCGACACTTTTTGACAACATGGCCTGCGGCGGACCGCGTTGTGCGGCGCGCGCTTGAAGACGAGGCGGCTTTTTTACGGAAGCCGCCGACTCGCACGAGCGTTAGCGCGTGGCGGCTCCCGGCGTCGGCGATGCCCCGAAGGAAGATGAAAATGTCACACACCAAAATCTTTTCCGCGGCCACGGCCCGAAGAGGCGCGCTCGTCCTCCTCGCCGTGTTGACGCTCGGCCCACTGGCACTCGGCAACAGCCCCGTCGGCGCGGCGGCTGGCAAGCCGCTGGTCGCCACCTCCGTCCGCACGGTCAACTCCGGCGCGTCCACGTTCATCACCGTCGAGGCGACGGCCCCGATGGCCTACACCGTCCGGCGGCCCGACGCGCGCCACATCGTCGTCGAGCTGCCCGGCGTGGACGGCTCGCAGCTCTCGCCCGCCTACGGCGTCACTTCGCCGCTGGTCGAGGGGCTGACGGTCAAGCAGACGCTGCGCGGCTCCGAGCCGGTCGCCAGCCTTCACGTCGCCCTGCGCGCGACCGCTCGCGACCGCTCGCGCCTCGAAGGCAGCCACCTCGTGCTCGAACTCCTGCCCGGCGACGGCGCGGAGGCATCCCCCGGCGCGGCCGACTCCGGCC
>DASWNR010000105.1:0-1916 GCA_036399155.1 Pyrinomonadaceae bacterium | reverse complement strand
CGGGGGGGGGGGGCGGTATCTGACCCGCCCCCCGCCGCCGTCTGGCGCGTGACGTCAAGTTGTCACCGGGTGCTGAGGATGTGAGCGACTGCGAAGATGCAATCCCCACCCGCCGCGTACTGCACGACGTAGTTCCCGATGCCGGGCGGCAGAATCTGCCCGAAGCTGTCGGTGTGCGTGTCCCACAGTTGGTTGAGCGGCGCGCCGTCGTCGCCGTTCCAGTCCGAGTCTATGTTGAAGGGCGAGCCGGGGCCCTTGATCTGCGTGAAGGGGAAGCCGAGGAACGTCCGCTCGTTCGTCGCCGCCAGGAACGAAGAGGTGCCGAAGCCGCTCTGCCCGTCCCCGCCGATGCGCGTGTGCTTGAGGCGGGTGTAAGGGTTGAGCGCGCCGCCCAGGGGGTTGTTGATGTTGATGAGGTTGAAGAAGAAGGCCGCGCCGTTGTTGATGAACACCTGCGCGCCCGGCGGGACGCTGCTGTGCGAGTAGACGACGACGAGGCTCGCGCCCTCCGAGAGCGGCAGCGGGGCGCCGCCCAGCCACGGGTCGCGGCCGTCGAAGAGCGACGTGGGCATACCCTGGATGACGTAGTCGCGGTTGATGCCGGGCGCGATGAGCGCGATGACGCTCGCGCGGTAGGCCGCGAACACGCCCGGCCCCCAGCAGGTCGGCCCCGCCGACCCGATGAGCGTGCCGGTCACGGCAGTCCCGTTGAAGATGACGGTCTGCGTCGGGGTGGCCGCGGCCTGGAGCGTGCCCCAGTAGAGGAAGGCCCGCACGGCGGTCGCGCCGGGCGGGACGCCGCGCAGCCGAATCGTGTTCGAGCGCGAGTTGCGCGTGCCGACCCCGTTGGCGACGTGGTCTAAGCCGCCCGGCAGCGGAGCCTTGATCGGGTACCTCGCCGCCGCGGCCGTCGTGGACTCGCGGTCGTCGGGGGCGTACGGGTCGGCCTCGACCGACCTTTTGTCGAGCGCCTCGAAATGTTCGAGCGTAGCTTCGGTGGCCCGGTCGTCGAGCGGGCGGTTGGTGAACCCGTTCTCGTCCTTGATTTCTTCCTGCATCCGGGCGGTCGGGATGATGTTGGACGGCCCGGCAACGAGCAACGCCGTGAGGGTGACGGCCGCCGCGATAGAGGAGAAGATCGACTTGTGTCTGTTCATTCGTTTGACCTCCACGTTGAAGGGTCTGGCTTCCCAGAATGTGAGTATCCGCTCGGGAGGCGGACGGGTCATGAGGTGTATGGAGCATCGGCCGCTGCGCGTGGGCATGCGGGCCGAAGATGTGAGGGGGACGTCCGCTGGCGCGCGCTCCCCGTAAGGCTTGCGGAGGCGCCAGTCAAGGAGTTTTCAGTACCGATTCGTAGCGCCTTTCGGCAATGCAATCCCGGTGCCTGATGCCCGGCTGTTACTTTGTCTTTGTCTATCAGACGGGTGGCGAGCGGCGGAGTGTAAGAACTGCCTTGCGCCAGAAAATTTTACCCGCCGGGTCTCTACCCTTCAGGGCACTGTTACAAGAATTGCCTGTAAGGGTTCTGTTGCAAAGATAGATTTGAGGCAGCGAGGTCGTGGAGCGCCCCACCTCTAAGCGGCAACACTGAACAAGGTCTCGACGAACTTCGCCCGCCTCCTATAACGAATTGCTGTTGACAAGGCTCTCTCGATGCGACTACTTTCTAGCGGCTCTCACAAATTAATAAATTGATTTAGAGCTAACCGGCTTCTCACGTTCTCAGCCATATTCGACCGCTGGCACGGCAAGGGACGGTCTTCCATACCGTTCTCCGTGAGCGGTTTTCCAATGTGTTTCGTCGGACGACCCACATTACGGGTGGGCCGATCAGCCCTGTGTCCGCCGGTCTCAGTCACCCCACCGGCGCGCGGTACGCCGCGTGCTCCCGCCAACGCCGAGCAACCTTAGGG
>DASWNR010000104.1:0-27724 GCA_036399155.1 Pyrinomonadaceae bacterium | reverse complement strand
CGCCTTCACGCACCCCGAGGTGGACGTGGTGACGACGAGCTACGGCATGCCCGGGAGCCTTCCGCTGCCGGCCGCGGCCCTCGGCAGCCCTTACACGCACCTCAACCAGAGCTTCCAAGGCGTCGTTAACATGGGCAAACTCCACTTCGGCGCGGCCGACAACAGCCCGGCGCTCTCGCCGCCCGACGGCACCTCGGGCCCGTGGTGGAGCATCGGCATCGCGGGCTTTCAGGAGGGGACGGAAGAAGGCGGGCTCTTAGACCCGGGCGGCGAGGGCAAGGAGGTCGTGAGCGGGTCGCTCCCGGACTTCGTGGCCGACTTCACGCAGCAGCTACCCTACTGCGCCGCGTGCGAGTCGGGCGGCTACGAGAGCGTCTCGGGGACGAGCTTCGCGACGCCGCGCTCGGCGGGGACGGCCTCGAAGGTCATACTCGAAGCGCGCCGCGCGCTCGGCCACGTCGGCGGGATGAACTACACGGCGGAGGGAGAGTACGTGATGGTCGTCGGCTCCTCCGGCCGGCAGATTACGAACTGGCAGGTGCGCCGCGCGCTTGAGCAGGGCGCGTACTACCCGCGCGCCGAGAACTTCAAGCTGTCGGTAGGTGAGACCAGTCTGCCGACCGTCGACCAGGCCCCTTGGGCCACGGTCGGCTGGGGCGTCATCACGCCCGCGCCCGAGCACCAGGTCGTCGAGCAGACGCTCGCCTTCCTGCGCGTGCGCGGCAGCATCCTCAAGTACAAAGACCAGAACGCCTGCACCTTCATGACCACGCTCGTACGGGCGCGCCACCTCTTCTGGGACAACTGGATCGACAGCCAGAGCAATGGCTACGCCGGCGGCGACCCGTATATCTATTGCGGGACGTATTAAAGAAGTAGACAGTAGTCGGTAGTCAGTAGATAAAACACGGGCGGCGCGTCTCTCGGCCATCAGCCGGGACGCGCCGCCTCTGGTTTTCTACTGGCTACTGTCTACTTTCTACCGACTACTGTCTACTTCCCTCTGCCTTCCGCCATCAGCGCCTCTATCTCCGCGACCTGCTTGGGCGCCTTGTCGGTCAGCACGCGGTAGCCGTCGGCGGTGACGAGCACGTCGTCCTCTATCCTGACGCCGATGCCGCGGTACTTGTCGGGGATGTCCTCGGCGTCTTCGGCGACGTAGATGCCGGGCTCGACCGTCATCACCATCCCGGGCTCGACGGGGCGGGGCTCGCCGTCCCTGTGGTACGCGCCCGCGTCGTGCACGTCCATCCCGAGGTAATGGCCGAGCCTGTGCATGTAGAACTTCTTGTACTGCTCCTCCTCGATGAGCTTCGCCACGTCGCCCCGAAGTAACCCGAGCCTGACCATGCCTTCGGTCAGAATCTCGACCGACCGCCGGTGCATCCCTTCGAGCGTCACGCCGGGTTTGACCGCGCGGACGCACTCCTCCTGACAGTCGAGCACGAGCTGGTAGATGTCGCGCTGCGCCTCCGTGAAGCGGCCGCCCACGGGGAAGGTGCGCGTGATGTCGGAGGCGAAGCCCTCGTACTCCGCGCCCGCGTCTATCAGCAGCAAATCGCCGTCTTTCAGCTCGGCGTCGTTGTCCACGTAGTGCAGTATCGTCGCGTTCACGCCCGAGCCGACGATGGAGTTGTAGGCCGGCGCTGCCGCCCCGCTGCGGCGGAAGACGTACTCGATGAGGGCGTCTATCTCGTACTCGCGCATGCCGGGGCGCGCCGACACCATCGCCTCGCGGTGCCCCTCCGCGGCGATGTCGGCCGAGCGCTGCATGAGCGCGACCTCGTCGTCCGACTTCACCAGCCTCATCTCGTGGATGAGCGTGCCGGGGTCGATGATGATCTGCGGCGCGCGCACGCCGCGCCGCCCCATCATCCGCATCCGCGAGAGCTGCCGGATGAGCGTCTGGTCGAGTTCCGCGTGGCCGCCCCCGAGCCGGTAGTAGAGCGAGCCCGCGCCGTCCAGAAGCTCCGTCAGCTTGGCGTCGAACTCCTCGACGGGGAAAGCCTCGTCCGCGCCGTAAGACTCCTTCGCGCCCTCGACGCCGGCGCGACGGCCGTTCCAAATCTCCTTCTCGCGGTCGCGCGGGCGGACGAAGAGCGTGAAGGGTTTTTCGCGCGAGGGCGCGACGACGGCGATGGCGTCGGGCTCGCGGAAGCCGGTCAGGTAGTAGAAGTCCGAGTCCTGCCGGAAGCGGTACTCGGTGTCGTGCGAGCGCGTCACCTCGCGCGCCGCCGGGATGACGGCGACCGAGCCGGGCTCCATCCGCCGCATGAACTCCGCGAGCTGCGGTCTTGGCATCAGTAGTCTCTCCGTGTCTCTTCGGTTTGAATCTTCGGCGACACGATTCTAACCCGCCCGCGCGGGCCGCGCCAAAAATGGGGCCGCGCGGGCTTCCAAACCTCCGCCCCGACGCGCGATAATCGCGCCCGAGGCAAAAACAGATGGCGACTCAGACCACACACATCCCGGCCGCCGCCGCTCAGACCGAGACGGCTCGCGAGGTAATCTCTTACGACCCGGCGACCGGCGACGAGGTCGGGCGCGCGCCGCTCGGCTCGGCCGAGGACGTGGGGCGCGCGGTCGCGCGCGCGCGCGCGGCGCAGAAGACCTGGGGCGCGCGGTCGTTCAAAGAGCGCGCGTCGGTCGTGATGCGCGCGCGCTCAATCGCGCTCGGGGAGATGGACGAGATAGCGGAACTCATCTCGCGCGAGTCGGGCAAGCCCGCGGCCGAGGCGCTGGCGATGGAGATAGTCCCGACCGTCGACCTGATGCAGTTCTTCGCGCGCAAGTCCGAGCGGATGCTCCGCCCCGAGAAGATAGACATCGGCCTCTACCGCTTCCTCGGCCGCACGTCCGTCGTCGAGTACCGCCCCGCGGGGACGGTCGGCATCATCTCGCCGTGGAACTTCCCGTGGGCGACGCCGCTGGGCGAAGTCGTCATGGCGCTCATGGCCGGAAACTCCGTCGTTCTCAAGCCGAGCGAGCTGACGCCGCTCGTCGGCATAAAGATAGGCGACGTGTTCGCGCGCGCCGGGCTGCCCGAAGGCGTTCTGGAAGTCGTGACCGGGGACGGCTCGACCGGCGCGGCGCTCGTCGAGGCGGGTGTGGACAAGATCATGTTCACGGGGAGCGTCCCCACGGGCCGCCGCGTGGCCGAGGCGGCGGCGCGCAAACTCATCCCCGTCGTGCTCGAACTCGGCGGCAAAGACCCGATGATAGTCTTCGACGACGCGGACATTTCGGCCGCCACGGAGGCGGCCGTCTGGGGCGCGTTCGCAAACTCGGGTCAGGCGTGCGCCTCGGTCGAGCGCTGCTACGTCCACGAGCGCGTCGCCGAAGAGTTCACGCGCCGCGTCGTCGAGAAGGTGAAGGCGCTCCGGCAGGAGCCGGGCGTCGCCTGCGACCTCGGCTCGATGTCGAGCGAGCGGCAGTTCCGCCTCGTCGAGGAGCACGTCGCCGAGGCCGTCGAGCGCGGCGCCCGAGTCCTGACCGGCGGCGGCCGCGCGCGCGGCTGCTCCGACCGCGGCTGGTTCCACGAGCCGACCGTGCTCGCAGGTGTTGACCACTCGATGACCGTGATGCGCGAGGAGACGTTCGGCCCCGTCCTCCCGCTGATGACCTTCCGCGACGAGGACGAGGCCGTCCGGCTCGCCAACGACAGTGACTTCGGGCTGACGGCGAGCGTCTGGACGCGCGACATACGCAGAGGCCGCCGCGTCGCCCGCCGCATCGAGGCCGGCACCGTCATGGTCAACGAGGTGCTCTACACGCACGGCATCGCGCAGACGCCGTGGGGCGGCGTCAAGCAGAGCGGGCTCGGGCGCACGCACGGCCGGCTCGGCCTGCTTGAGATGGTCGCCCCACATCACATCCACGTCAACCGCCTCGCCTTCATACACGACGTTTGGTGGTTCGCCTACACGCCCGGCGCGGCCTCGCTCTTCCGCTCGCTCGCGCGCCGCTTCGCCACCGGCTCGCTCCTCCAGACCCTCCTCATCTCCCCGCAGATGCTCGCGCGCTACCGCGAACGCCGCAGGCGATGAGTCTGTACGGTAGCGACTTGCGTGCCGGCGGGAATGTGTCTATATTCGCCTTCCCGAAGTAGCAGTTTGTGTGGCCCCTCACGGGCCTCGGTCTTGCCCCACTACCTCTTTTCGTTCGACACCCGACGGTCGGATTAATCAACCGAGGCACGTAGTGCGCCCCCGGCGCGCTTCTGCGTCCGCCTCGCGCTCATCCGAAACTTCTCGCGGGCGGGGCATGAACCTTACGCCTGAAGCTCTCATTTTCCACGGCGGCGCCGGCCGAGCCCTCCTCATCGCGCGGGGCTGCCCACCCGCGCGCCGCCAAGACAAGACGGCCCACCAACACACTCGGAGGATTGAATGAAGAGACTTTCAGTTTTCGCGGCGGCAGTCCTGCTGCTCTTCGCCGCCGTCGCGCTCACGGTCGCGCCCGCTTCACGGGGACAACAAAATCAGAAGAGTAAGATTAAGAAGAAGGCGCGCCCCGTCGAGGGGCAGTACATCATCACGCTCCAGGAGTGGGCGGGGCAGCCCTACGGCGACGCCTCCTTCGTGCCCACCCTCGCCGCCGACATCGTCGGGCAGCACCGCGGCCAGTTGAAGCACGTCTACAAGCACGCGCTGCTCGGCTTCACGGCGCGGCTCAGCCCCGAGGCGGCCGAGGCGCTGGCGGACGACCCCCGCGTCGAGTCGGTCGAAGAGGACGGCGTCGTCACCGCCTCGGCCGTCCAGAGCAACCCGCCCTGGGGCTTGGACCGCATCGACCAGCGCAACCGCCCGCTCGACGCGCAGTACAACTACACGCCGACGGGCGCGGGCGTCCACGCCTACGTCATCGACACGGGCATCCGGCGGACGCACTCGCAGTTCGGCGGCCGCGCCAACGGCAACGGCTTCTCCTCGATTAACGACGGCAACGGCACCAACGACTGTAACGGCCACGGCACGCACGTCGCCGGCACGGTCGGCGGCTCGACCTACGGCGTCGCCAAGGGCGTCACGCTCCACCCCGTCCGCGTGCTCGACTGCTCCGGCAACGGCACGGACTCGACCGTCATCTCGGGCGTCGACTGGGTGACGGCCAACCGCCAGCTCCCGGCGGTCGCCAACCTCTCGCTGGGCGGCGGCGCCTCGACCGCGCTCGACACGGCCATCCAGAACTTGATTAACTCGGGCGTGACGACGGCCGTCGCCGCCGGCAACGAGTACAGCGCCAACGCCTGCAACTCCTCGCCCGCGCGCGTCGCGGCGGCCATCACCGTCGGCTCGACGACTTCGACCGACGCCAAGTCCGACTTCTCGAACATCGGCACCTGCCTCGACATCTTCGCGCCGGGCTCGTCCATCCAGTCGGCCTGGTACACGTCCGACACGGCGACGAGCACCATCAGCGGCACCTCGATGGCGTCGCCGCACGTCGCGGGCGTCGCCGCGCTCTACCTACAGAACAACACCACGGCCTCGCCGGCGACCGTCGCCTCGCAGATCATCAACACGGCGACGACGGGCGTGCTGACCGGCATAGGGACGGGCTCGCCCAACCGCCTGCTCTACTCGCTTCTGACGACGGGCGGCGGCGGCGGTGGCGGCGGCACGCCGGCGGCCTGCGCGGGCGCGCCGGCCACCGCCGGCTCGCTCGGCTTCACAGGCGATTACGACTACCACCCGAACAACAGCTACTACTACAGCTCGGTCTCCGGGACGCACAAGGGCTGTCTGGTCGGCCCGACCGCGGGCGCGGACTTCGACCTCTACTTGCAGAAGTGGAACGGCTCTTCGTGGGTCACCGTCGCGCGCGGCGAGACCTCGACCTCGAACGAGACCGTCACCTACAACGGCACGGCCGGGTATTACCGCTTCCAGGTCTACTCCTACAGCGGCTCGGGCAGCTACAACTTCTACACCCTCCACCCGTAAGCGAATCGAAAGAGGGTTGTGAGTTTGAGGCCGGCGGCTTTCTTGAAGTCGCCGGCCTCGACCCGTTTGAGGCGGCGCTTTCGATTTCGCGCGGCGCGGGGAATCTGCTATATTCGCCTCCCCCAAAGCGGTTCCGACGGCCTTCGCTCAAACAAGCAGACGGAGTTTAGAGGGCGGAGTTTGAGACTCCCGCCCTCGCATTTTGTACGCGCGCGTTCGGGGCGGGTTCGAGGGGCGGATTCGAGGAAAGGTCTTAACCGGCGTCGGGGCTTTCCGGCGCGTCCTCGGTGCGGGCGCGCTCCCGGCGTCTGCGGCGCAGAATCAGGAACGTCACGCCGCCCGCAAGGCCCAGCGTGACGGCCAGCGCGGCACCCCAGCGCCCGGCCAGCGTCACCAGCAGCGCCAGCAGGAAGATCATCGTCCCCGGCGGGGCGAAGGCGAGGAAGCCTGCGAGCAGTATGGCGGCGATGCGCTTGGGGCTTTTCATGGCGACTCGGGAACCGGCGGCCGCTAACGCCGCCGGGCGGCCATCCTAGCACAGCGGTCGGGCCGGCTTCATCGTGGAGACTGACACGGCTAAGTCGTCGTGGCGCGGGGCGCTCTGGACGGCGGCGGCGCTGCTCGCCGCCTGCGCGCCGGCGTGGCTCATCCTGCGCTACGGCGTGGACGTGCCCTACTGGGATCAGTGGGACGTGGCGCCGTTCTTCGAGAAACTGGCGCGCGGCTCGCTCACGGCCGCAGACCTCTTCGCGCAGCAGAACGAGTACAGGCAGTTCTTCCCCAACCTACTCTTCGTCGCGCTCGGGCGCCTGACGGGCTGGAACGTCCGCGCGGAGATGCTCGCGTGTCTGCTGCTCGCGTGCGTCGCCGCGCTGGGCGTCCGCAGACTCGCGGCGCGGACTTCGGACGGCGCGTCGGGCGGGGGGCCGCTGTTCCTGCTGGCGAGCCTGCTCGTCTTCTCGCCGTTGCAGTACGAGAACTGGCTCTTCGGCGTGCAGGTCGTCTACTTCGTGCCGGGGGCGTGCGTCACCTGGGGACTGGTCGCGGCCTACTCCGGGCGACTCGGGACGCGCGCGTGCGTCGCGGTCTGCGCGTGTCTGGCGGCCGTCGCCACGTTCTCTTCGGCCAACGGCGTCGTCTGCTGGCTCGTGCTCCCGCCGGCGATTCTCGCGGCGCGGCGCGAGGCGCGCGGTGGGGCGGCGCGGCGCTGGCTGCCTTTGTGGGGCGCGTGCCTCGCGCTGTGTCTGGCCGTTTACGTCTACGGCTACAGCACGCCCGCGGGGCACCCCGCGCCTTCGTTGGCGGCGGCGCGACCCGCAGACGCGCTCGTCTACTTTCTGGCGCTCTCGGGCGGGGCGCTCGCGCTGGGGCCGAGGCCGCTCGTCGTCGCCGTCTCGGTCGGCGCGTGCGCGCTCGCGGCTTACGCCTTCGCGTGCGCGTACATTCTGCGTCACAGGGGCGACGCGGCGCTCTTGCGGCAAGCGGGCGCGTGGGCGGCGCTCGGCGCTTACACGGTCGTCACGGCCGCGATGGTCACGGCCGGCAGGCTCGGCTTCGGGGTCGCGCAGTCGCTCTCTTCGAGGTACACGACGTTTACGCTGTACCTGCTCGTCGCGCTCGTCTACCTGCTGCCACGCGTCGCCGCGCACGCGGCGCGGCGCGGCGGAAGACTCGCGGGGCGTGAGTTGTTGTCGAAGCGACTGGGCGCGGCGGCGGCCGTCCTTTTAGTGCTCGCGCACGCCGCCGCCTTCGTCCTCGTCGTGCGGCACGGCGCCGAGCCCACGCGGCGCGCACGCCTGCGCGCGAAGGCGTGTCTGCTCTTCGTCGAGGCCGCTCCGAACGAGCGGTGTCTGGCCGAAGGGCTCTACCCGAACGCCCGCAGGCTGAGCGCGCGCGCGGCGGCGCTCGACCGGCTCGGCTACCTCCGCCCGCCGCTCGTCAAGAGCAGGCGTATGCGCGAACTCGCGGCGGAGGGGGGCGCCTGCTCCGAAGACTACGGCTCCTTCGAGGTTGCGACGGGAACCGACGGATTCGGGGCCGCCGGCGTGGCGCGGCTCCCGCGTCGCGGGGGCGAGCCGGCTGACGCCGTCGTCCTCGCACACGGGTTCGGCGACGACGACCAGACGGCGTTCGCGCTCGTGACGGTCGGAGGTGAGCAGCGGGCGAACCCGGCGTGGGGCGACGGCTGGGCGGGCGCTTTTCCGCCGGCCACGCTGCCGGCGGGCGGGCGGCTGACGGCGTGGGCCTTCGACGCCGAAGCGGGCAGGGCTTACAGGCTGTGCCGCGGCGGTTCGCTTCCGCCGCACGGGTTAAGATAGACTTATGGCCGAAGGCATCAGCGTCTTTTTCCCGGCGTTCAACGACGAGGGGAGCATCGGCTCTCTGGTCGAGGACGCGCTCGCCGTGCTGCCCGCGCTCGCCGACGACTACGAGGTCATCGTCGTCAACGACGGCAGCTCCGACCGCACGGCCGAGGTGCTCGAAGAGATGGCGCGGCGCGAGCCGCGCCTGAGGGTCGTCGACCACGGCGTCAACCGCGGCTACGGCGCCGCGCTGCGGACGGGCTTCGCCAGCGCGACCAAAGAGCTAGTCTTCTACACC
This sequence comes from Pyrinomonadaceae bacterium, assembly GCA_036399155.1. Taxonomy (GTDB): domain Bacteria; phylum Acidobacteriota; class Blastocatellia; order Pyrinomonadales; family Pyrinomonadaceae; genus QHXN01. Next base: position 19,178 of record DASWNR010000104.1, on the reverse strand, counting down.
GACGGCGACGGGCAGTACGACGTGAAGGAATTGGCCCAACTACGACCGCTGCTCGTACCCGGGGTTGACATCGTCAACGGCTATAAGATACAACGCGCCGACAGGTGGCGGCGCAAGGCCATCGGGGCCGCGTACAACCGCCTGGCGCACCTTCTATTCAGCATCCCAATCCGCGACGTGGACTGCGACTTCCGCCTGATGCGGCGGGGGGCGTTCGAGGGGATCGAACTGGTCTCTTCGAGCGGCAGCATCTGCGTCGAGATGGTGCACAAGCTGCACCGCGCGGGCCGCACGTTCGCCGAGCAGCCCGTCCGACACTACCCGCGCGCGCACGGGCGCTCGCAATTTTTCACGCTGCGGCGCGTCGGGCGCACCGCGCTCGAACTGTTCGGCCTGTGGCTGAAGGCGGGCGCGCCGTCCCGGCTCCTGCGGCGACGAACTTAGGACTCTTCGCGTCACACCCTCCTGACGATCATGAACGAGCCCAAACATTTCGGCGAGTACAAGGGGCGCACGGCGCTCGTCACCGGCGGCCTCGGCTTCATCGGCAGCAACCTCGTGCGCCGCCTGGTCGAGGTCGGGGCGGAGGTCTCGGTCCTGGACGCGCTGCTGCCCGACCAGGGCGGCAACCTCTTCAACGTCCGCGACGTGCGCGACCGCATCGAAGTCCACACCGCGGACATGCGCGACCAGAAGGTCGTCAACCACCTCGTCGGGGGCGTTGACTACATCTTCAACCTCGCGGGCAGCGTCAGCCACCTCGACTCCATCCGCCACCCGCTTCGCGACCTCGACCACAACTGCGCCGCGCCGCTCACGCTCCTTGAGGCGTGCCGCAACTTCAACCCGCACGTCAAGGTCGTCTTCACCAGCACGCGGCAGGTCTACGGGCGGCCCGTCTACCTGCCGCTCGACGAGCAGCACCGCGTCGCGCCGCTCGACGTGAACGGCATCAACAAGCTCGCGGCCGAGCACTACCACCTGCTCTACCACCGGCTCTACGGCACGCGCGCCGTCTGCCTGCGGCTGACGAACACGTACGGGCCGCGCCAGCTCGTCCGCCACAACCGCCTCGGCTTTATCGCGTGGTTCATCCACCAGGCGATTGACGGCGGCGTCATCGAGCTCTTCGGCGAGGGGCGCCAGCGGCGCGACATCAACCACGTGGACGACGTGGTCGAGGCGCTGCTGATGGCCGGCGCGAGCGAGAAGGCCGAGGGCGAGGTCTTCAACCTCGGCGGCGAGCCGGTCTCGCTCGCGGAGCTGGCCGACGAGCTGATCTCCATCACGGGGCACGGCTCTGTGCGCTGCGTCCCCTTCCCGCAGGAGCGCCAGCTCATCGACGTGGGCAACATCCATTCGAGCTACGCCAAGATCGAGGCCGCGGTCGGCTGGCGCCCGCGCACGCCGCTGCGCGCGGGGCTCGAACAGACCGTCGAGTTCTACATACAGAACCGCGCGCACTACTGGAAGCCCGAGGCCGAACCCTTCACACGAAACCAGAAGAGGGCATGAGTAGACGGAAGAAGTAGACAGTAGACAGTAGAAGAACAAAGCGGCGCGCCCGGCCCGAAGGCTGAGACGCGCCGCCTCTTTATCTACTGACTACTGTCTACTTCTTTTCGGCGACGCAGACGGCGGAGAGGCCGGCGGGGAGGTTGGAGCCGGCTTTGAGCAGCCGCGCCTCTGCGTGGAGCGCGTTGGTGAGCGCGCGGTTGAGCCAGGCGAGGCCGGGCGGGAGCGGCTTCACGTCGGAGCCGGAGTCGGCGAGCCCGAGCCGCTTGAGCACGAGCCGCCTGACGACGGCCGCCGGCAGCAGCAGCGAGTTGGCGTAGGTCGCGCGCCGCACGCGGAAGCCCGCGCGCTCCATCGCGCCGGTGAGCCGACTTAAGCTGTAGCGGCGCTGCGTGCCGAGCGCCTCGTCGTGGCCGCTGCGCATCCACGCGTAGGCGGCCGCGCGCACGAAGGCCACGCCCCCGGGCCTGAGCACCCTGTACATCTCGCGCACCGCCGTCTCGTCCGAGCCCTCGCCGGGGAGCTGCACCAGCACGTCGAAGCTCGTCACGAGGTCGAAGGTCGCGTCGGCGAACGGGAGCGCCGTCACCGAAGCCTGCGCGACGTTGCAGAGGCCCCGCTCGCGGCAGAAGGCGAGCGCGTCCGAAGAGATGTCGACGCCCGCGACGGGGCGGCCGCCCGCGTAGCGTTCGAGCCACGTGACCATCCCGCCCGTCCCGCACCCCGCGTCGAGCACGTCGCGCGCGCCCCCCGGCGGGCAGACGGGGTCGAGCACCGCCGCCGTCACGCGGCGCATCCCCAAAAACCACCAGAAGCTCTCCTCAAGCTCGTACAGGTACGCGTAGTCTTCCGAACGCAAACTCTTTCCTCCCGTAAGGTGCTCGCGGCCCGCACGCTTGCCTTCGACGCCGCCGGCCTTTAGGATTCAACGCTCAAACCATCTTAAAGGCATCCGGGTTCGGACTTAAATCTTGCTGGGGAAAATCATCAGGGCACAGGAGCGGCGGCGCGCGACGCGCGACACCAACCGCGTCGTGCGCCCGTTCGAGTGGGGCGCGGAGTTGGTCGCCACCCACGCGGACGCTGCGAACGGCGCTAACGTCGCTGACCCGCGCGAAGCCGTCCTCCGCGCCTCGCGCGAGGCCGTCGCGCACAGCGAGGAGTTTTACGCGCTCGCGCCCGTCAACGACTACAGGCTCGAAGGCGACCGCCTCACGTGGACGAGCGCCGTCCACACGCCCACGCCCGAGAACAACACCGCCCGCGCGCGCTTCTTCCCCGCCGAGCCGCGCGTGCGCGCCGCCTCGAAAGCCGCGCCGCGCCGCGCCGTCGTCGTGCTGCCGCAGTGGAACGCCGACGCCGAGAGCCACGTCGCGCTCTGTCGCCTGCTCGCGCGGCTCGGGATAGCGGCGCTCCGGCTGACGCTCCCCTACCACGAGGAGCGGAGGCCGCCCGAGCTTGAGCGCGCGGACTACATGGTCAGCTCCAACGTCGGGCGCACGCTCCAGTCGCTACGTCAGGCGGTCGTGGACACGCGCGCGGCCGTCGCGTGGCTCGACTCGCAGGGCTACGAGCGCATCGGCGCGACGGGGACGAGCATCGGCTCGTGCACGGCCTTCCTCGCCTTCGTCCACGACGAGCGCATCGACGTGGGCGTCTTCAACCACGTCTCGGGCTACGTGGCCGACGTGGTCTGGCGCGGCATCTCGACGCAGCACGTCCGCTCGGGGATAGAGGGCTCGCTCACCATCGAAGAGCTGCGCGAGGCGTGGCTGCCCATCAGCCCGATGAGCTACACCGGGCGGCTCAAACGCCTGCGCCGCCGGCCGATGCGCTTCATCGCCGCGCGCCACGATCTGACCTTCCCCGCAGACCTCTCGCGCGAAGTCATCTCAAGCGTCCGCGCCACGGGCGTCCCCGTCAACGTCTCCTGGCTCCCCTGCGGCCACTACACCTCGGGCGAGCGCCCCTGGGTCTACCTCGACGGCTGGAAGATCGTCGGCTTCCTGAGAAAGAGCTTATAGCTTATGGCTGTTAGCCGTTAGCCGGACAAAGACATCGCGGTTCGAGTAAACCTGCCTCTTCCGCCGACGGTTTGGCTGACGGCTAACGGCTAACAGCCGACAGCTTTCCTTCTTGACTCCCCGCGCGATTTGGCATAGAACCGACTCAACATTTCTACGACTGCACAGACCCGGAGGAACAGCGAAGATGGCCGACGAGACCGTGAGAGACGCCGACGCGAGGCCCGCCAACACCTGCAAGAACTCGCCCTGCACATGCCCCGTCGAGCGGGGCGAGAAGTTCTGTAGCGTCCACTGCCAGAGCACCGAGAACACCATCCAGATCGACTGCGACTGCGGTCACGACACCTGCGGCGGCGACTTCTAAGAGCCGAAGCCGGAGGTCAGTAAAAGCGCCCTGCCGCGAGCGCCCGTCTCCACATGAGGGCGTTCGGCGGCAAGGCGCTTTTGCTTTCGACGGCCGACGGGCTCCGGCCTCTAAGCGTCGCCCTTCCCCGTCAGGTCGGCGATGACTTTGACGAGGGCGGCGGGGTCTACGGGCTTGGGGACGTGTAGCTGGTAGCCGGCTTCGAGCGCGAGCGCGCGGTCGGCGTCGCCGGCGTAGGCCGTGAGCGCGACCGACGGCAGCGTCGCCCCGCGCCCCGCGCCCGCGCGCAGGCGGCGGATGAGCTGGTAGCCGTCCTCGCCGGGCATCCCTATGTCGCACAGCAGCAGATCGGGCCACGCCTCTTCGAGCGCGCCCCACGCCGCCGCGGCGGAGCCGACCGCCGTCACGCGCGCGCCGCGCATCTCAAGCACCGCCTTAATCAAGTGCAGCGCGTCGGGCTCGTCGTCTACGACGAGCACGCTCACGCCCTTCAGTATCGCCGGCGGCGGCGTGCGCGCGTCCCGTCCGCCGTCCGCCTCGCGTTCATCTTCGCCGCGCGCCTCGCGGTCGGCGGCGCGCAGCAGTGGGAATTCGACCGTGAAGGTCGAGCCCTGTCCCTCGCCCGCGCTCTCGGCGCGGACTCTCCCGCCGTGCAGCTCGACGAGGTGTCGCACTATCGACAGCCCGAGCCCGAGCCCGCCGTAGACGCGCGTCGTCGACTGGTCGCCCTGCCGGAAGCGGTCGAAGACGTAAGGCAGGAATTCGGGTCGGATGCCCGCGCCCGTGTCCGTGACGGTGAGCCGCGCGTGCGCGCCTTCGCGCGAGAGGTGCGCGCGCACCTCGCCGCCGATAGGCGTGAACTTGACGGCGTTGAGCAGAAGGTTCCAGATGACCTGCTGCAAGCGGCGCGCGTCGCCCATGACGGGGCCGACGCCGGGCTCGAAGTCGGCGCGCAGGGAGATGCTCTTGGCGGCGGCGGCCGGGCCGACCGTGTCCACGGCGGCGCTGACGACGTGGCGCAGGTCGGTCGGGCCGGCGTCGAGTCGGAGGTGCCCCGTGATGATGCGCGACACGTCGAGGATGTCGTCAATTATCTGCTGCTGCGTGCGCGCGTTGCGCTCGACTATCTCGACGGCCGTCTTAAAAGTCTTCTCGTCGAGCCGGGTGTCGCGCAGCATCGACGACCAGCCGAGGATGGCCGTGAGCGGGGTGCGCAGCTCGTGCGAGAGCGTGGCGAGGAACTCGTCCTTGAGGCGCGAAGCCTCCTCGGCCGCCTCGCGCGCGCCCGTCTCGAACTGGAGGAGCCGCATGTTCTCGATGGCGACGGCGGCGAGGTTGGCGGCCATCTTCATCGCCGTCACGTGCTCCTCGCGGTAGGCGTGGTTCTCGTATGACTGAACCTCGACGGTGCCGACGATGCGCCCCATCGTCGCCATCGGGATGACCAGAGACGCCTGCGGCCTCAACCCGTTGTCCGGCCCGACCAGAACCCCGAGCTGCCCGCGCCCCTTCAGCTTCGTCTCCCAGTAGTCGTTCGTAATCACGACCTGACGCGTCCGCACCGCCTGGCTGTTCGGCCCCGACGCGCTGATGGGCATCGGCGGGAGTTGCGACACGTCGACCTCCTCGCCGTCGCCCCACGCGTACTGCGCCACGCGCACGTCGCGCTTCTCGTCGTAGAGCGAGATGAAGATGCCGATGCACGGGACGCTGACGAGCGCGAAGTCGCGCAGGTCGCGGAAGATTGTCAGGTGGTCGCGCGCCGTCCCCAGAGACTCCGCGAGGTGCGTCAGGCGGTGGAGCAGCGTCTCGTACTCCCTGAGCGCGCGCCGCTCGGCCTCGTTGACGGCGGCCTCCGCGCGCTTGCGCTCGGTGATGTCGGCCGAGACGCCGACGACGCCGACCAGGCGCCCCGCTTCGTCGAGGATGGGCGCGTCCGTCACGAGCGCGGGGAAGCAGGTGCCGTCGCGCCGCCTCACGCCGAACTCGCCCGACCACGCCCGACCCGCCGCGAGCCGCGACATGATCTCGGTCGCCTGCTCGACCGAAGTCTCGGCCGGCGTTACTTCGAGGACGTTGCGCCCGACGGCCTCCGCCGCCGGCCAGCCGTAGAGACTCTCGGCGTGGCGGTTCCAGTAGATGATTTTGCCTTCGAGGTCGGTGGCGATGACGGCCTGCTCCACGGTGTCGAGCAGGTGCGCCTGGAAGCGCATCGACTCCTCTGCGCGACGCCTGCCCGTGAGGTCGCGGACGTGCGCGACGAAGCCGCGCACGCGGTTCTCCGAGTCGAAATCGGGGACGCAGGAGACGCTGACGTAGCGGCGGGTGCCGTCCGCGTACTCAAGCTCCCTCTCGAAGTTCGCCTCGCGGCCCGAGAGAGCGGCCTCGGCGTAGGGGAGCACTTCGGCGTACGCCTTCTCGCCGAGCGCCTCGCGGATGTGGAGGCCGTAGAGCCTGTCGGGCGGGAGTCCCGTCCAGGCGTCGTAGGCGCGGTTGTTGTAGCGGAAGCGCTGCTCCGTGTCCACGTAGGAGACGGGCGTGGGGATGGCGTCGAGGATGCGGCGCAGTAGGTCGTCTTCGGGCGTCGGGGCGTGGGCTGCGGCCGCGGGGTCGCGGCTCGCCGGATAATCTTCCATGGAGGTCACTGAAAATTCTAACGCGGGCGAACGTCGGGCGACGGCATTATTAACCGCCCCCGCCACTTCATCAACCCCACAAGCGTTCGGCCCTTAAAGGTGGGAGCGCGGGCTCACGGCGTGGGGGCGAATTATTTTGCGAGGTGGAAGAAAACGTCCTCGAAGGGCTCGTCGGGCATGTCGGCGAGGCGGCGCAGTTCGGCGGGGCTGCCTTCGGCGACGATGCGGCCGCCGCTCATCACGCCCGCGCGGTCGGCCGCGCGCTCGACGAAGCTCATCACGTGCGACGAGACGACGAAGGCCGCGCCCGCCTCGCGCTCGCGCTCGACTCTCAGGCGGAGCTTCCGCATCATCTCCACGTCGAGCCCGTTCAAGGGCTCGTCCAGCACGAGCACGCGGGGCGAGCCGATGAAGGCCGCCGCCAGCCCCAGCTTCTTTCTCATCCCGAGCGAGTAGCCGCCGACCCACTTGCCCTCGACCGCCTTCAGCTCGAAGAACTCCGCCTCCTCGGCCGCGCGCGCGTCGTCCGCGCCCTTCAGCCCCGCGACCAGACGCAGGTACTCGCGCCCCGTCAGGCGCTGGTAGAAGTAAAGCTCCTCGGGCAAATAGCCGACGCGCCGCTTCGCCGCGAGCGGGCGCTTGCGCATCTCGTCGCCGCACACCGTCACGCCCCCCGAGTCGGGCTCGGACAAGCCCGTCATCATCCTTATCAGCGTCGACTTCCCCGCCCCGTTCGCGCCCACGAGCGCGTAGACCTCGCCCGCCCCGACGCGCAAAGAGACGCCGTCCACGGCCAACGTCTCGCCGTAACGCTTCGACACAGACTCGACTATCAGCAGACTCTCCGCGCTCAAAACCCCTCCGTCGAAGTCAGATAAAATTGCGCCCGCTCGACGCCGCGCAGGCAGAGCGGCTGGACGGCCATCCCGTAGATGGCGAGCCCGATGGGCCACACGACGGCCGCCATCCCGCCGACCGCGAGCGCCGCGCACAGCGTCACGACGAGCGCGAGCCCGGGCTGCTCGGGCATCTCGAAGGCGAGCCCGGCGGCGGCCGTGCTCACCATCCACCAGAGCCACGCGCACTCCGCCACGAGGGCCGGCGCGTACGAAGCCGGCGAAGCGCCGCACGCGAGTCCCGCGACGCACGCCGCCAGCGCGGCCGGCGCCGTGAGCACGCGCGCCAGGTAGAGCTTTGCGCGCCATGCGTCCTCGCCCTTCAGACCCGCCGAGCGTTCGAGCCAGAAGTGCGGCTGCTGGTGCGCGACCAGCACCGGCAGCAGCGCGGCCAGCGCCGCCGACGCCGCCACGCACGCGAACTTGACCGCGAGCACGCGCGGCAGCAACGTCGTCGAAGTCCACCCTTCGGCCTCGCCCCCGGGCAGCACGCCGCCCGCGAGCAGCGCGATTAGCAGCAGGACGACGAGCGCCGCCACGCCCGCCGCCGCGTAGACGGCCGAAGAGAAGCCCCGCAGCGTCAGGCGCAAATCGCGCGCGAGCTGCGAAGACAACTCACGCCGCCCGCCGCACGCGCGCTCGGCCAGGCGCTCGACCAGGCCGCCCCACCTCTCCCTCGCGCCCAGACGCTTCGCGAACTCCGCGTCCGCCGCGCGCCACCGCGCGTGGGCCGCGAACGCGAGCGCGGCCAGCACCGCCGCCGCGAGCACCCCGCACGCGAGCAGCGCCGCCCTCCCGAAGACGTTCAGCCCGCCCGGCCTCAACACGTCCGCCAGCAGCGCGCCCGCAACCGCCGCGCACAGCGCGAACCCCGCGAGCGACGCCGCGCCCTGCGCGACCCCGCGCCTGTGCGACCAGCGCACCCAGCCGAGCGCCGACAAGACCTCGCCCGACGCGAGCACCGCGACGAGCAGCACGAGCGACGCGAAGACGCGCGCGCCGAAGACCTCGCCGCCCGCGAGCCAGCGCAGCACGAGCGCCACCGCGCCGACCGCCAGCGTCCGCGCCGCGCGCAGCAGAAGCGCCGCCGACAACTGCACGCCCGACGACACGGGCAAAGCGTCGAGCACCCACTCGGGCCGCCGTACGTGATAGACCTCCACGCTCGCGCGCGACAGGCTGAGCGCCGCCAGACACGCCGCCGCCGCCGACGCCGCCGCGAGCGTCTGCCACTCGCCCGGGCTCCACTCCGCCTCGCGCACCATCCGCCCGACGCCGAAGTAGGTCATCCCCAGCACGAGCGGCCCGAGCACCAGCAGCGCGTACAAATTCTCGCGCGCCCAACGCCCGCCCTCGACGAGCCAAGCGCCCGCGATGAGTCTCAGTTGCTTCACAGAAAATTTTGCGGTTTGAGATTTGAGACTTCTAATTCCAACTTTGAAATCTCAAATCTTAAATCTTACGGCCTAGTCCACGCCTTCGGCCTTCTTCCTCTCGACCGCGGCGGCGATACGATTCTCAAGCACAACGTCGGGCGTGTAGTTCTCAAGCCGTAGGAAGTGCGCGGCGGCCGCGTAGAGCGCGGCCTGCGGGACGAGGCCGACGAGTTCGCTCGCCAGCACCTCGACGCCCTCCCTCTCGGCCTCGCGCCTGACGGCCTCGAAGGCGTCGTGGAGGTTCGTCCGCTCGTAGCTCGTCAGGTTCATCGAGACCTGCACGACGCCGCGGCTCGCCAGCTCGAACCCGAGCGCCTTCAGATGGAGCAGCCCGCCGTCGCGCTCGCGCACCGAACGCGCGACGCGCTTCGCCACCGCGAGGTCGCCGGTCTTCAAAGTCACGTTGTAGGCGATGAGCAGCGGCCGGACGCCGACGATGCACGCGCCCGCGGTCGGGTGGAGGCGCGCCTCGCCCACGTCGGGCGCGCGCTCGGGCACCGTCGCAATCTGCTCGCGCAAAAGCTCAAAGCCGCCGCGCCGCACGTCCGCGAGGTTGCGCCGCTCGGGCCGCAGCGCCGCGCTCTCGTAGAAGTAGACGGGAATCCCGAGCTCGCCCCAGATGCGCCGGCCCGCCTCGTGCGCGAGCAGGACGCACTCGTCAACGCTCACGCCGCGCACGGGGACGAACGGCAGCACGTCGCACGCGCCCATGCGCGGGTGCTGCCCCGCGTGCCCGCTCAGGTCGATGAGTTCGGCCGCGCGCGCCACGACGCGCAACGCCGCCTCGACCACGCGCTCGGGCGGCGCGACGAAGGTGACGACCGAGCGATTGTGGTCGGGGTCGACGTGCGTGCCGAGGACGAGCGCGCCCGAGACCGACTCGACCGCCTCGACCAGACGCGCGACCACGCCGGGGTCGCGCCCCTCGCTGAAGTTGGGCACACACTCGACTACGCGTTCCATCGTGGGCAATACTAACCCGCGCCGCGCCCGGGGCGCACGCGCGCCCTCCGCCCGGCCGACAACCCCTTCAGGGAGACTCGACTTATGCACGCACACGCCTTCGCGCCGGCGCTCATGCTCGCGCTCCTCCTCTTCCCCCCGGCGCCCGCTCAGGAGCCGTGGGCGGTCGCGCCGCGCGCCTACCGCCGCGAGTTCGAGAACGACCGCGTCCTCGTCACGCGCGTCCACTACGAGCCGCGCGAGCGAGTGCCCGCGCACGACCACCCGGACAACGCGACCGTCTACGTCTACCTGCGCGACAGCGGGCCCGTCCGCTTCGTCCACACGGGCGACGAGGCGTTCACGCTCGTCCGCCCGGCGGTGAGGGCCGGCGGCTTCCGCCTGAGTCGCGGCGCGAAGGAGACGCACGTCGTCGAGAGCCTGACCGACGCCCCGACCGACTTCCTGCGCGTCGAGCTGAAGGGGTGGACGGACGCCGAGCGGCGCTCCTTCCTCAAACGCTTCCCGCCCGAGCCGGGGCGCACGACGCGCACGTCCCAGAGGCTCAAGTTCGAGAACGAGCGAGCGCGCGTCTGGCGCGTGACCTGCGCGGCGCGCGGCAGGTGCGTGGGGCTCGGCGGCGGAGCGGGCGCGGCCTCGCTCCTCGTCGCGCTTACCCCCGCGCGTCTGCGCACGGCCGGCGGCGGGACTGAGGTGTCGTTGGCGCTCGGCGAGACGCTCTGGTCGGAGCCGGGCGGCGCGCCCTCCTTCGCCAACGCCTCGAACGCCCCGGCCGAGTTCCTGAGAATTGATTTGAAGGCCGCGCCGGTTCGTTGACTTCAAGCAGGGGGAAAGAGCACATGGGTTCGGAGTGGGCCAAAGATGCGGTCAGGCGCGCGGAAGAGATTACGCGCGAGCTTGCGGAGTCGTGCGCCGGGTGCAGCCTCGCGTACCAGCGCCGCGAGGCGCGCTTCGCGCTCAAAGCGGCCGACGAGACCGTCTACTTCTCCGCGCACGACTACGAGACGCGCAAGGGGGTGGACTGGGCGCAACTGCGTAAGGACGTTTTGGCTCGCGCCGCCGAGCTTTCCGGTTCTTAGACCTCTTCGAGCGGCCAGACCTCAACGTCCACGGGGCCGCCGTGGTGTACGAGCGGCTCGCCGGCCGGGCGGCCTAAGCCCGCGGCCTCGACCATCGTCGAGCGGTAGGAGCGCAGCTTCGCGTCGTGCAGCGGCCACGGCCGGTGGTGTATGCGCGCGCGGTAGAGCTTGCCGCCGTCGGCCGCGTAGAGGCAGTAACGCTCTGTGAGAAAGAAGTCGAGCGTGCCCGGCTCCGACTCGGGCCGGCCGGCGCCCACGTCCCAGCGCGCCTCGAACTCGGCCGGCCCGCCCTCCGAGTCGGTGCGCGAAGAGGAGTAGAGGGTCGTCCCGCCCTCGCTCGTCCTGTCGATGCGCGCGTCGAAATACGGGAGGTGGTAGAAGGCGCGCGCGCCGAGGACGGCCGCCGTGCTGTTGGCGTCGAGCGAGAAGAACCAGACGCCGGGGACGCCCGACGCGTGGACGTACGTGCGGACGTTTATCTCGTGGAACTCGCTGAGGAAAGGCACCGGCGGGACGAAGACGGGGCGCACACCCCAAAGCGTGAACGGCGTGACGCCGACGAAGGCTCGCCCCTCGTACGTGTCCACGTCGAGCCCCGCCGGTATGTGCTTGCGCAAAAGCTCGGCCGGCACCTCCCAGTGCAGGAAGAGCAGGTCGTCCCACGACTGGTACATGACGGGCGAGCCTTCGGGGCGCACGCGCGCCGCCATCCTGTCGTCAACGCTCGGCTTCATAAATCACCTCCGACCTCGGAAACTGGCACGACGTTACACGAATTTTATTGCGGAGTTGTAGCGAACACGGCCGCGCCGCCGCGAGCGCCGCGCGCGGGGCGGCCGACTGTTTTCTTCGGGCCGAAACTGTGAGAACATCGCGCCACCTCACAGTTCACCGGCGAATTTTCAAGGGGTGAGACGAATGGGCGTGTCGGACGTTTCTTTGGGCGAGGCCGGCGAGAGGGCCGAAGAACTGACGCGCGCCGCGCGGCCGTGGATAGAGCGGCTGGCGCGGTTCGGCTACGCGGCGAAGGGCGTGGTCTACGTCATCGTCGGCGCGCTCGCCGCGCTGGGCGCGTACGAGGGCAAGGGCGGCGAGCCGACCGACTCGCAGGGCGCGCTCACGCAGATAGTCCGACAGCCTTACGGGCGCGTCATGCTCGGCGTCGTCGCCGCGGGGCTGGCCGGCTACGCGCTCTGGCGGCTCGTGCAGGCTTTCAGGGACACCGAGGACAAGGGCACGAGCTGGAAGGGGCTCGCGGTGCGGACGGGCTACGGCTGCATCGGCGTCGTCTACGCGGGGCTCGGCTACTCGGCCGTCCAGCTCATCCTCGGCCACGGCGCGGGCAAGGGCAGCGACCAGCAGTCGAGGGAGTGGACGGCGACCTTCTTTGCCTTCCCCTTCGGGCGGCTGCTCGTCGGGCTCGCGGGCTTGGGAGTAATTGGCTTCGGCTTCTACCAGTGCTACAAGGCTTTCACCACCAAGTTCAGGAAGAAGTGGAAGCAGCACGAGATGAGCGAGCGAGCGCGCCATCTGGCGATTCGGGCCGGGCAGGTCGGTCTGACGGCGCGCGGCATCGTCTTCGCCATCATCGGCATCTTCCTCGTACAGGCGGCGCTGCGCCACCGCCCCGAGGAGGCGCGCGGCTTGAGCGGCGCGCTCCGCGCGCTTGAGCAGCAGCCGTACGGCCCTTACGTCCTCGGCGCGGTCGCGCTCGGGCTCGTTGCCTACGGCCTCTACATGTTCGTCGAGGCGCGATACCGCCGGATGAGGATCGACTGAAGACGCATGAAGACGAGACTTCGCCGGCTCACCCTCGCCGCCCTGCTCTGCGGGCTACTCCCCCTTTGCGGGCCGCCCCCCGCGGCGCGCGCCGCGCGCGCGTATGACGACGCCGCGGTCTCGCCGCTCGTCGTCGGCGAGACCTTCACGGTCGAGTCGAAGGTTCTCGGAGAGACGCGGCGCATCAACGTCTACCTGCCGCCCGGCTACGCGGAGTCTCCGTCGGCGCGGCTGCCCGTGCTCTACATGCCGGACGGCGGCATGGCCGAAGACTTCCTGCACGTCGCGGGGCTCGTTCAGGTCTCCGTGGGCAACGGGACGATGCGGCCGCACCTGCTCGTCGGCATCGAGAACACCGAGCGCCGGCGCGACATGACCGGCCCGACCGAGAGCGCGGAGGATAAGAAGATCGCGCCGCGCGTCGGCGGCTCGGAGGCGTTCCGCCGCTTTCTCCGCGAGGAGCTGATGCCGCGCGTGAAGTCCCGATACCGCACGACGGGAGAGACGGCCGTCGTCGGCGAGTCGCTCGCGGGGCTGTTCGTGGTCGAGACTTTTCTCCTCGAACCCGAGCTGTTCGACACATACATCGCCTTCGACCCGAGCCTCTGGTGGAACAACCAGAGGCTGCTCGAAGACGCGGCCGGCCGGCTCCGCGCACGCCCCGGCCTGAAGAAGACGCTCTACGTCGCGGGCAGCCGCGACATGGCGGGGCTCGGCGAAAAGTTCGCGGCCGTGCTCGGCAAGGGCGCGCCCGCCGGCCTCCGCTGGCATTACGAGAGGATGCCGGACGAGAAGCATTCGACCATCTACCACCCGGCCGCGCTCAAGGCTTTCCGCGCGGTGCTGGCGCCGCCCGCCGGCAAGTAGGCGGACAAAAGTTCGCGCCAACAAAGTTCGCTCCGTCAGGGTTCGCAACGATGCCTTCCCCCGACCGTTTCATCAACGAGCGCAAGGGCGCGTGGCAGCGCCTCGAAGACCTGCTGAACCTGCTCGACCGCTCAAGCCTTCGTCGCCTGCACCGCGAGGAGGTGCGCGAGCTGGCGCGCATCTACCGGCGCACGGCCTCAGACCTCGCCATCGCGCGCGCCGAGTGCCGCGACCCGAAACTCGTCAACTACCTCAACAGCCTCGTCATCCGCGCGCACGGGCGCATCTACCGCGCCGACGCCTCCGACGGGCGCACGCGCCTGCGCGACTTCTTCGCGCGCGACTTCCCGCGCGCCTTCCGCCGCGCGTGGCGCTTCGTGGCGGTGGCCTTCGCCGCCTACATGCTCTTCGCCGCGCTGGCCTTCGTCGGCACGACGCGCGACGCGGAGTTCTCCGAGCTGGCCGGCGTGCCGCCGCACATGCGCGACCACATCCTCGAACGCAAGCCCCGCTGGTGGAAGGGCGCCAACGACGCCAACCAGCTCGCCGCCAGCCAGATCGGCACGCACAACATCCGTGTGACCTTCAACGCCTTCGCGCTCGGCGCGACCTTCGGCGTCGGCACGCTCTACTACCTCGCGCTCAACGGGCTGGCGCACGCCTCGGTGCTCGCGCTCACCTACCGCGCCGGCTACGGCCACGAGCTTTTGACGTTCATGTCGGCGCACGGCGTCATCGAGCTGACCTGCATCTTCATCGCCGGCGGGGCCGGGATGCTCTTCGGCACCGCCGTCCTCTTCCCCGGCGACCTGCCGCGCTTCGACAACCTGCGACTCCGGGGCCGCGAGGCCGCGCAGCTCGTCGCCGGCTGCGTCCCGCTGCTCGCGCTCGCCGCCGTCATCGAGGGCTTCGTCTCGCCCTCGCCCGACATCGCCCCCGCCGCCAAGTTCACAATCGCCGCCGCCACCGGCCTCGCGCTCTACGCCTACCTCCTCTTCGCCGGGCGCGGAGACGGTTCGTCCTGAAGATTTGAGATTCGAGACTACAGCAGGCCGCGCTCTTTGACCCGGATGTAGGTTTCGAGGAGCGGGGGGATGAGGGCCGTCGCGGTCACGTCGAGGGCGAGGCCGCCCTGTGCTTCGACGAGGCGGAGCGCGGCCTCGCGCTGGAGCATGATCTCTTCGGCGACCGACTGCGCGAAAAGCTCGCGCGTGTCGGCGGGCTCGTCGCGGACGGAGGCGCGCAGGTCTCGGTCGGCGATGGTGACTACGAGCGGGAGGTGTCGCGGGCGCAGCAGCCGCAAGGAGGTCAGAAGCTCGCGCGAGCCCTCTTCGTCGACGAGGTCTGTGAGCAGGACGACGAGCGAGCGGCGCTTGCAGTTGGCGGCGATGAACTCGAAGGCGCGGGTGTAGGAGGGCTCGATCAGCTCGGGCTCGACGGCGTGGAGCGCTTCGAGCACGCGGTCGAGCTGCTCGCGCCCCTTCGACGGCGGGACGTAAGCCTCGACGCGGCGGCCGAAGACGAGCAGGCCCGCGTGGTCGCCAGCGCGCCGCGCGGCGCTCATCAGCGCGAGCGCGGCGTGGATGGCCGTGTCGAACTTGGTCTCGCGCTCGATGCGCGCCGTCATCAAACGTCCCGCGTCCAGCGCGACGAGCACGGTCTGGTCGCGCTCTATCTGGTACTGCCGCGTCGTCAGGCGCCCCCTGCGCGCCGTGGCGGACCAGGAGACGTGGCGCAGCTCGTCGCCCGGCACGTACTCGCGCAGAGACTCGAAGTCGCGCCCCTCGCCGCGCCACGCCGCGCGACGCTGCGCCGCGACGAGCGAGCGTGCGCCGAGCGCCTTCAGCTCCGCCTCGCGCGCGCGCCTGACGTTCGGGTAGACCTTGACCGCCGTGGGCTCGCCCGCGCGGCCCTCGCGCCACGCCAGCCCGAGCCGCGTGCGCCAGCGCAGCGCCACCTGCCCGAACTCGAAGCGCCCGCGCCTCTCGGGCTTGAGCGCGTAGGCGAAGACCTTCGACTCGTGCGGCCCGACCCTCAGCTCAGTCTCGCGCGGCGCGACGAGCGCGAGTTCCGGCGGGTGCTCGTCCTTGATTTTCAGGCGGAAGGGGCGCGACGTGTGATTCTCGACGCGGACGCGCACCTCGGTCTCCGCGCCGATGTGGAAGCGCCCGCCGAACTCGCGGAAGATTTCGAGCCCGTCGGGCAGACGGCTCGCGCGCGCGTCCGCGAAGGCCAGCGCCAGGAGCCCCGCGTCGTATGCGAAGGCCAGCCAGCGCAGCCCCGGCCGCCCCCACGAGAGCGACAGCGGCACGAAGCCCACGGCCAGCAGCGCGTAGAATAGTTTTGTGAAGACGAAACCCATCAGGCGTCTCTCACGCGCCCACCCTCATCATCGTGGCGAGCATCGTCGCGACCAGCTTCTCTTCGCCGCCGCCGCCACGGAGCGCGAAGAGGTCGCCCGCGCAGACCGTGACGTTGCGGCCGGCGCGCACGACGCGCGCACGCGCGACGAAGTTGTCGCCCGCCGCCGGCGAGAGCAGGTTGAGCTTGAACTCGATTGAGAGCACCTCGGAGCCCGCGTCCGCGAG
Source organism: Pyrinomonadaceae bacterium (assembly GCA_036399155.1). Taxonomy (GTDB): domain Bacteria; phylum Acidobacteriota; class Blastocatellia; order Pyrinomonadales; family Pyrinomonadaceae; genus QHXN01. The sequence goes on along the minus strand of DASWNR010000104.1, from coordinate 3,028 downwards.
CGTCAGCGCCGCGTAGCCGCAGGCCGTGTCCACGGCCGCCGCGACCACTCCGGCGTGCATGTAGCCGTGCTGCTGCGTCAGCGCCGCGCTGAACGGGAGCGCGACCTCCACCTCGCCCGGCGCGACGCGCACGAGCCGCGCGCCGAGCGTCTCCATCGCGGGCTGCCGCGCGAAGCTCTCGCGCACGCGCCTCTCGTAGTCCGGGTCTCTGGGCTCGAAGTCTGTCATGTCTTTAACGGGACGGCGGCGCGAGCGCGTCGCAGTCGAGCGCGGTCACGGGCGGCTCGCCGCCGAACAGGCGGGGCGCCTCCGTCATCACCAGCAGCACGTCCGCGGGTCGCACGGCGGACTCGCAGAGCCGCGCGGCCGCGCGGCGGTAAGTCCGCTCGGAAGGGTACGCCGGCACCTTCAGCTCGACGTAAGACCAGTGGTTGAGGTCGAGCCACGCGGCCGCGCCGTCCGCCCTCAGCTTCGGCCGCACCTTCGGCGGCAGACCGCGCGCGACCTCCGGGCTCACGCGCACCCGCGCGCGCGCGGTCTCGCCCGAGTAGACGGAGCCCGAGAGGAAGTGTCCCCACAGCCCGAAGAAGCTGAGCGCCGGCATCAGGCCGAACAGCACGACCGCCATCGTCTGCGGCGAGGCCGCCCGGCGCGGCAGGAAGTCTTTCAACCCCGCCGCGCCGCGCCGGAACAGCAGCAGGACGAACCCCGCCATCGCCGCGTTCCACGGCCACACCACCTTGTTGCGCCGCGCGGGGAAAAAGAGCAGCAGCACCGAGGCGTGTGTGACGAGCGCGAGCACGAGGCCGGCGCGCCTCCACCTGCGCGTCAGCAGCATGACCCCTGTGCAAATCTCCACGAGCGGTATGAGGAAGGCCGCGGGGGTCACGAGCCGAGCCAGCGACGCCGGCAGCTCGGCGGCGAGCGACGGCACCACCTCCGCGAAGAACTGCGGGTTCAGCTTGTGCGCCCCGCCCCAGAAGTAGGTGCCCGCCACGATCAGCCCGCACGCGCGCAGCGCCTCCACCTCGCGCCCCGCGCGCGCCGACAGCGCCGCCAGCATCAAGAGGTACTGGTAGAACCACGGCTGCCAGCGCGTCTGATCCAGCAGCGCGAGCGGCACCGCAATCGCCAGGAACGCGAAGACGTAACGCCGCTGCCGCGTGGACGCCACGACGCACACGAGCGAGGCGACGAGCGCGCACGCCCAGACGAGGTCGAAGGGCCGGGGTACGCCCGGCAGAAAGTCGAAGACCGGGGCCGCGGGGAACGAGCGCCCCGACGACAGCCAGAGCATGTGCGACAGGGCGAAGCCGCCGAGGAGCCCGAGCGCGGTCACCGCCGTCAGAGCGCGCGCCTCGTCCGCCGCGCCCGTCAGCCGCGGCCGGACGCGCCGGAGCGCACGCCGCCACGCGCCCACGGCCTGCGCGCGCCGCCCCCGCGCCCCGTTCGGCACGCCCGCGCCCGCGCGTGTCTGCCCCTCCGTCTCCATCGAAAACCTGGGATGAAGGCCGGAGGGCGGGCGACGAAGTTAACCTTCCTTCCGCCTTCATCCTTCCGACCTCCTCCGCCGTCCCTCCGCCTAGCGCGGCACCTCGACCGTGTTGAGGATGTCCGTGATGACGGAGTCGGTGGTCGCGCCGTCGAGTTCGGCCTCGGCGCGCAAGGAGACGCGGTGGCGGAGCGCGGGGCGGGCCACGTCGCGCACGTCGTCGGGGGTGGCGAAGTCGCGCCCGCGCATCGCCGCCAGCGCCTTCGAGCAGAGCAGCAGCGCCACGCTCGCGCGCGGGCTCGCGCCGTAGGCGACCGCCGGGTGCTCGCGCGTGCGTCGCACCAGCTCCACAAGGTAGTGCCGCACGCCCGGCTCCATGTGCGAGGCGCGCACCTCCGCGCGGCAGCGCATGACGGCGTCGGCCTCCGCGAGCGGCCGCACGTCCACCTGTTCGAGCCTTCGCGCGCTGAAGCCCGAGTCCCAGTTCGAGACGACCTGCCGCTCCTCCTCCTCGGTCGGGTAGTCGATGATGATTTTGAGGAGGAAGCGGTCGAGCTGCGCCTCGGGCAGCGGGTACGTGCCCTCGTACTCGATGGGGTTCTCGGTGGCGAAGACCGTGAAGAGCGGGGACAGGCGGTGCTGCTCGCCGTCGATCGTGACCTGCCGCTCCTCCATCGCTTCGAGGAGCGCCGACTGCGTCTTCGGCGGCGTGCGGTTTATCTCGTCGGCGAGCAGAACGTCGGTGAAGACGGGGCCGCGGCGGAGCGAGAAGCTGGCGGTCGCCGTGTTGAAGACGTTCGTGCCCGTGATGTCCGAGGGCATCAGGTCGGGCGTGAACTGGATGCGGCCGAAGTCCGCGCCGACGATGCGCGCGAGCGTCTTGACGAGCATGGTCTTGCCCGTCCCCGGCACGCCCTCGACGAGCGCGTGCCCCTCGGCCAGCAGCGCCACCAACAACTGCTCCACCACCTCGTCCTGCCCGACGACGACCTTGCGCAGCTCCGCCCTGATGTGCTCGACGGTTGAGGGGACGTATTCAAGCATCTTCGGTTTCCGACTTCAGATTTTCGCTCTTTGTTTTATGGGACACGGGCCGCCGTATGTAACCACAGAAAACCGCAAATCGAAAATTAAAATCGGCGCCCGCGAATCCTCTCAACGCGACTGGCGGATTTCGCGGGAGCGCATGAGGATGCCGAGGTCGCGTTTGAGCTGGCGCAAGTGTCGCGCGAGGGCGAGCGCGCGCCTAGCGCCGAGCGGCGCGCCGGCGGCCGAGTCCTCGCACTCGCGCAGGAGCTCTTCGAGGCCCGCGCGGTCGCGCCCCGAGCGGGCGGCGACGCGCTCGGCTATCTGCGCGGCGGCGGCAGTCGCGGGCAGCCCGGCGTAGCGCGCCAGCGCGCGGCGCGTGCGCCCGTAGACGTTTTCGATGGCGAGATCGAAGGCGCGCGCGCGTTGTTGCAGTTCGGCCATCGAGGCGACGAACTCCAACTTGGAACGCCTGTCCACGCGCGGCGCGGGAAGGGGGCGCGCGAAGCG
>DASWNR010000103.1:0-6271 GCA_036399155.1 Pyrinomonadaceae bacterium | reverse complement strand
AGACGCGCCGCCTGTCTTTCTACCGGCTACCGGCTACCGACTCCTGTCTACTTCCTTCGGCCGTGTTATCATTCCCGTCGCGCCCCGGCCGCCAAGCTCTTCGGCTCGTCAAAAACTTTTCTTTAAGGGAGTCCGTCTTGTCAGAGAAGCGACCGCTCACAGTCCTGTGCATCGCCACCTTCGAGAAGGGGCAGGAGTTCCTGCGCGAGTGCAAGCGGCAGGGCTGCCGCGTCTTCCTCATCACGATGGAGCGCCTGCGCGACGCCGACTGGCCGCGCGAGTCGGTGGACGAGTTCTTCTACCTGCCCGAGGGCTACAAGCTCGAAGACGTTCTGCGCGGGGCGAGCTGGCTGGCGCGCACGCGCGAGTTCGACCGCGTCGTCCCGCTCGACGACTTCGACGTTGAGACGGCCGCCTCCCTGCGCGAGCACCTGCGCATCCCGGGCATGGGCGACACGACCGCGCGCTACTTCCGCGACAAGCTGGCGATGCGCGTCAAGGCGCGCGACCACGGCGTCCTCGTCCCGGAGTTCGTCCACGCGCTCAACCACGAACGCATATGTGAGTTCACAGAGCGCGTCGCGCCGCCGTGGGTGCTAAAGCCGCGCTCCGAGGCTTCGGCCATCGGCATCAGCAAGGTCGCTTCGGCCGAGGAGCTTTGGCCGCTCCTCGAAAAGCTCGGCGACCGGCAGTCCTCCCACCTCATCGAGCAGTTCATCCCCGGCGACATCTTCCACGTCGACTCGATCATCTCCGAGCGCGAGCCGCTCTTCACGGCCGTCAGCAAGTACGGCCAGCCGCCGATGGAGGTGGCGCACGGCGGCGGCGTCTTCATGACGCGCAACGTCCCGCGCGACTCGCCCGACGCGCGGGCGCTCCGCACGCTCGACCACGAGCTGCACCGCACGCTCGGGCTCGTCCGCGGCGTCACGCACACCGAGTTCATCAAGGCCGCGGACGGCCGCTTCTACTTCCTTGAGACGGCGGCGCGCGTCGGCGGCGCGAACATCGCCGAGACGGTCGAGGCGGCCACCGGCGTCAACCTCTGGCGCGAGTGGGCGCGCATCGAGGTCGCCGGCGAGTACGGACACTACGAGCTGCCGCCCACGCGCGAGGACTACGCCGGCATCGTCATCTCGCTCTCGCGGCAGGAGTGGCCCGACACCTCCGCCTACGACGACCCCGAGATAGTCTTCCGACTGTGCAAGCGCCACCACGTCGGCCTGCTCGTCGCCTCGCACGACCCGGCGCGCGTCGAGCAGCTTCTGGACTCCTACGTGCGCCGGCTGCTGCGGGACTTCAGCGCCACGCTCCCCGCCGCCGAACGCCCGACGAACTGAAAGCGGAGTAGACGGTAGACGGTAGCCGGCAGGCTCCGCCTACCGGGCGTTGACGCCGACACCCGAGCAGTTCGATTGAAGAAGGTTTTTCTACCGACTACCGACTACCGTCTACTGATTCTTATGCCGCGTGACCTGATTCGCGAGTACCTGAGTTTCTTGCAGGTCGAGAAGGGGCTCTCGAAGAACTCTGTCGAGAGCTACCGGCGCGACCTCGCGCGCCTGCGCGCGCTGGCCGAGGCGGAGGGGCTCGCGCCCGAGGCTTTGGGCAAGCCGGAGCTGACGCAGTTCGTGATGTCGATGTCGCGCGAGGGGCTGGCCCCGAGGTCGGTCAGCCGGGCGCTGAGCGCTGTGCGCGGCTTCTACCGCTTCCTGCTGCTCGACGGTCACGCGAAGGCCGACCCGACCGCCGACATAATGGCCCCGCAGGGCGGGCAGAAGCTCCCGCGCTTCCTGACGCAGGAGGAGATGGAGCGGCTGCTCGACGCGCACGACACCTCGACGCCCGAGGGCGTGCGCGACCGCGCGCTCGTCGAGCTGCTCTACGCGACGGGCCTGCGCGTCTCGGAGCTGACGGGGCTGACGACTTCGAGCGTTGATTTGGACACGGGCGTCCTCTTCTGCACGGGGAAGGGGAGCAAGCAGCGGCGCGTCCCCGTCGGCCGCTCCGCACTGGAGTGGTTGCAGCGCCACCAGGCGGCGCGGCGCGCCCTGCTCGCCGGGCGCGAGTCGCAGCGCCTCTTCGTCGGGTACCTCGGCCGGCCCTTAACGCGCCAGAACGTGTGGGCCGCGCTCAAGCGCGCGGCGGCCAAAGCGCAGATTCGAGGGGTGACGCCGCACGTCCTGCGCCACAGCTTCGCCACGCACATGCTTGAGCACGGCGCCGACACGCGCAGCGTCCAGGCCATGCTCGGCCACAGCGACCTCGCCACCACGCAAATCTACACGCACGTCACCACCGAGCGCATACGCAGCGTCTACGAGCGCCACCACCCGCGGGCCAAGCGGGAGTAGACGGTAGACAGTAGACAGTAGGAAGAAAGGCGGCGCGCTCGGCTCACGACCGGGACGCGCCGCCTCTGTTTTTCTACTGACTACTGTCTACCGCTTTCCCTCAGATGCTCTTGAGGCTGATGTTGCCCGAGGCGGACGAGAGCTTGAGCGAGCGCGAGCCGCTGCCGAGCTGCCCTTGGGCGCGGCTGCCGGGGCCGTAGCGGCTGGTCTTGACCTCGATGGGGAAGTTGGTCTCGATGGAGCCGGAGACAGTGGACATGCTGACCTGCGCGTCGGTGTTGGCGGGCAGCCTGACGTGCACGTCGCCGCTGGCCGAAGAGAAGCTCATGTCGCCGCCTTCGAGCCGCGTGAGCTCGACCTCCACGTCGCCGCTCGCGCTGCTGGCGTTGACCCTCCCCGTCGAGTCCGAGACGCGCACCGTCCCGCTCGCCGACGAAGCCTTGATCTCTCCGCCGAGGCGGCTGACGCTCACGTCGCCGCTCGCGGTCGAGAGCGAGACCCGGCCCGCCGTGAAGCCTTCGGCGCGGACGTTGCCGCTCGCGGTCGTAATCTTGTCGAAGCTGAGGCCCGACGAGCGCGGGACGCGCACCTCGAACCTGACGCCCGCGTCGCAGTTGCAGTTGTTCGGGTACTTGACGCGCACGTGGACGCGCCCCGGCGTGCTCTCGTCCACGACCTCGACCACGTCGCGGTCGCGCCCGACCTTGAAAGCGTTGACGACGAGCGCGCCGCCGTCGTAGCCCTTCAGCTCGATGTCGCCCGAGACGTTGGCTATCTGCACCGCCGCGCCCTCGCCTAGGCTGTAGCTCCTCTGGAAGTCCTGCGCCGACGCGCCCGCGGCCGCCGCGAGGCAGACCACGGCCGCCCACACGAAGTTATAAATCGTCCTGCTCCTCATACCCATCACACTCCTCCCCTGCGGTTGAAAATCGGGAAACGAACCGTTTCTCTGCTGTGTAAACACCGCGGCGCGGATTTTTGTGACGGGAAAAATTTGAACGCTCAAACAAACTGCCCGGCGGCGTGTGCCGAGGCCCAGGCCCATTGGAAGTTGTAGCCGCCGAGGTGGCCTGTAACGTCTACGACCTCGCCGACGAAGTAGAGGCCGGGGACGCGACGCGCCTCCAAAGTCTTGGACGAAAGCTCGTCCGTCGAGACGCCGCCCTTCGTCACCTCGGCCTTCTGAAAGCCTTCGGTGCCGGCCGGCCGGACGCGCCAGTCGCGCAGCCGCCCCGCGACCGCCTCGACCTCCGCGTCCGTGTAGGCGCGCAGCGACTTGCGCGGCGCGAACACGTCGCACCAGACCTGCGCGAAGCGTTTGGGGAGGTGGCGTGCGAGCGCCGTCTGAAGCTCGGCGCCGCCCGCGCGGAAGCCCGCAAGGAGCGAGGCCGCGTCCTCGCCGGGCAGGAGGTCTACCGAAATCTCAAGCCCGCGCGACCAGTAGGAGGAGATTTGCAGGACGGCCGGGCCGCTCAAGCCCCTGTGCGTGACGAGGACGTTCTCGGCGAACTCCGCGCCGCCGCAGCGTACGACGGCCGGGACGGAGACGCCGCTCAGGGGCCGGAACGCGTCGAGGTCGCGCGGCGCGAGCGTGAGCGGCACGAGCGCCGGCTCGGGCGCGACGACCTTGAGCCCGAACTGCCTCGCCAGCCGGTAGCCGAAATCCGTCGCGCCGAGTTTCGGAATCGACAGCCCGCCCGTGGCGACGACGACCGACTCCGACGCGAACTCGCCGCGGCTCGTCCTCACGCGGAAGCGCTCGTCCTTCTCCAACGCTTCGACCCGGCAGCCGGTGCGAACCTCGACGCCGGCCGCGTCGCACTCCGCGAGCAGCATCGAGACGATCTGGCGCGAGCTTTCGTCGCAGAAGAGCTGCCCGAGCTTCTTCTCGTGGAAGGCGATGCGGTGGCGGCGGACGAGCGCGACGAAGTCCGCGGGCGTGTAGCGCGCCAGCGCCGACTTGGCGAAGTGCGGGTTGCGCGAGATGAAGTCGTTCGCGGTCGTGTCCGTGTTGGTGAAGTTGCAGCGCCCGCCGCCCGAGATCTCAATCTTCCGCCCGACGCGCTCGTTGTGCTCAAGGACGACGACGCGGCGGCCGCGCCGGCCCGCCTCGAACGCGCACATCAGCCCCGCGGCCCCGCCGCCGATGATGACCACGTCCACCTTCACGCGGGTTACTTTTTACCCTCCTGCTCAAGCAGCGGCTTGAGGTGTCGGTAGACGTTTTCGGCGACGATGCGCGTGCCCTCGGCGTTCGGGTGGATGCGGTCGTCCTGGTTCAGCCGGTCGATGCCGGCGACGCCTTCGAGGAAGAAGGGGATGAGCGTGACCTTGTACTCGTCGGCGAGCGAGCGGTAGGCGTCGCGTATCTCGACCTCGTAGCCGCGCCCGGACTCGGTCGTCGTCAGCATCCCCGCGAGCAGGACGTGGACGTTCCGCGACTGTGCGCGCTCGATTATCTGCGCGAGGTTCTTTCTGGTCTCCGAGACGGGCTGGCCGCGCAGGAAGTCGTTGGCGCCGAGTTCGAGGACGAGGAAGCGGACGCCTCCCGCGTCGAGCGCCCAGTCGATGCGCCGGACGCCGCCGGCCGACGTGCCGCCCGACTCGCCGGCGTTGACCACCTCGTACCTGAAGCCGTCCTCGTCGAGCATCTTTTGCAGCAGCGCCGGGTAGCTCTCGCGCGGCGAGAGGCCGTAGCCGGCCGTCAGGCTGTCGCCGAAGGCGACGATTTTAGGTACATTCTCCGCGGGCGTCGCGCCCGCGCCCCGTGTGGCGTCGGCCGCGGAGTTGGCCGTCTCGCCCTTCGGGGTCACGGGCTCGCGCGTCGCCCGGCCGCCGCCGCAGGCCGTCAAAAGCGCGGCGGCGAGCAGTAAAAAGACGGCGGGCGGAATCTTATTAAGTGCGTACGGCAAATTTTTCATGATTGAATTATACCAAGTCTCGAAAACTGTTCAGTCCGGCGCGGAGCGCCTGACCATCCTGAGCGAGGTTGACCTGACCATCCCCGACGGCCAGTTCGTCGCGGTCGTCGGCGCTTCGGGCAGCGGCAAGTCGACGCTGCTCGGCCTCGTCGCCGGGCTCGACGCGCCGACCTCCGGCCGCATCGTCATCGACGGCGAGGAGGTCACGCGGATGGGCGAGGACGCGCTCGCCGGCCTGCGCGGGCGCAAGCTCGGCTTCGTCTTTCAGTCGTTCCACCTCATCCCCTCGATGACGGCGCTTGAGAACGTGCTCGCGCCGCTTGAGATAGCGGGGCGGCGCGACGCGCAGGCGCGCGCACGCAGACTCCTCGAAGACGTGGAGCTGACGGCGCGCGCGCATCATTACCCCTCGCAGCTCTCGGGCGGCGAGCAGCAGCGCGTCGCCGTCGCGCGCGCCTTCGCCAACGAGCCGACCATCCTGCTCGCCGACGAGCCGACCGGAAACCTCGACTCGCGCAACGGCCGGCACGTCTTCGACCTCATGGTCGAGATGAACCGGCGGCGCGGCGCGACGCTCGTCCTCGTCACGCACGACCACGACCTCGCCGCGCGCGCCGACCGGCGCATCTCGCTGCGCGACGGCCGCGTCGTCGCCGACGAGACGACGCCGGGCGAAGTTACAGATGAGATGGCCGACGCGGGTGAGGGCCGGAGGGACGAAGAGTTGGAGGGGGCACGGCCTTGAAGTTCATCTTCAATCTCGCGCGGCGCGAGCTGCGCGCGAGCTGGCGGCGGCTCCTCTTCTTCTTCCTCTGCATCGGCGTCGGCGTCGGGAGCATCGTCGCGCTGCGCTCGATGATACAGAGCCTCAACCGCGCGGTCGCGGGCGAGGCTCGCGCGCTGATGACCGCCGACGTGCAGGTCGATACGACGCGCGAGTGGCCGGCCGACGCGCTCGCCAAAATTGAGGCCGTCGCGCGCACGCCGCTCGCGGAG
>DASWNR010000102.1:0-26934 GCA_036399155.1 Pyrinomonadaceae bacterium | reverse complement strand
ACTTGCGCGCGCACGGCCTCGGCCGTCTGGTGCGCCGCGCCGAAGACGCCCGTCGTGTTCTGGTACGTGAGCGACGTGACGGCCGCCGCCGCGAAGCAGCCGAAGGCCGTGAACGTCTTCACGTCGGCGATGACGCCGGCGCCGCCAGACGGGTCGAACCCCGCGACGGTCAGCGCGACGGGCGGCGTCTCTGTCGTGTCGTCACTCATGCGCTTAACAAAAAGCCCGGCGGCCTTAGACGTCGCGCAGGCTCTCGATGAGATGCACCGTGCGCGCGAGGTTTTGTCCGCCGGCGAAGAGGCGTATGCCCGCGACGCCGGACGCCCCGGCGCGCATCACTTCGGCCGCGTTCGACTCGTCAACGCCGCCGAGCGCGACGAGCGGAAAGGGGGAGAGTTCCAGCGCGGCGTCTCTCAAACTTTCGAGCCCGACGGGCGCGCCGTGGGCGCGCTTCGACGGCGTGTCGAAGACCGGGCCGAAGACCGCGAAGTCCGCGCCGCCGTCGCGCCCGTCGCGCGCCTCACGGAGCGCGTGCGCCGAGACGCCTATCAAAAAGTCTTCGCCGAAGGCGCGGCGCACGTCCGAGGCTTCGAGCGAGCGAGTCGTCAGGTGTACGCCGTCACAACCCGAGGCGCGCGCCACGTCGGCGCGGTCGTTGACGAGGACGCGCGTCGCGCTCCCGCGCGCGAGGCCGGCGGCCGCGCGGGCCAGCTCGTACAGCGCGCGGCCCGTCAAATTCTTCTCGCGCAGTTGGACGAGCGTGACGCGCGCCTCGACCGCCGAGCGGACGAGCGCGAGCAGGCGGCGGAACTCTTCGCCCCCCGGCGTCGTCGGGCTAGAGGTCTCGCCCCCCGTGATGAGGTACGTGATCGGTCGCGCGAGCGCTCGCGGCATCGTCGTGGGCGTCCGTCGTCGGCGTCGTCGGGAGAGTGTCCGCGGTCGGGAGAGAGTTGTGGGTCGCTTGCGCCGTCGCCGCCGCCGCGGACGACGCGCGCCCGGGGGCGGGGGCGGCCGCGCCCTCAAGCCTGCGCACGGTCTCGTTGAAGTGGAACATCTCCCAGAAGGCCATCGCCAGGTTGAGCAGCCCGACGCCGCTCACGGCGCCGCGCACCCAGCCCGAGGCGACCGCGCGCTGGAGCCCGACGATGCCCGTCTTCTGCGCGACCATCACGAGGAAGAAGTTGTCGCCCCAGTCGCCCATCCCCCACGGCTGCCACCAGGGCAGAAGCGTCAGAAAGACGCCCGCCTCCAGGCACAGGAGGATGTAGAAGATGACTGTGAGCCTCGAAGCCATAAAACCCGTAGACAGTAAACCGCGAGCCGTGACGAGTAAAGCCGGCGACGTGAGGGCCGGGCCTCGGCGGGCCCGCGCGCCTCCCTTCACGGCTTACGACTCACGGTTCACGGTCTTTTGCAGTTCGCGCAGGCGCTCGGCGACGCCGCGGTAGGAAACGTCGATGGCGTAGACCTCCGAGAGGACTTCGATGGCGCGGCCGTTGTCGCCCATCTGCTCGTAGGCCGTGCCGAGGTCGTAGCGCATGGCCTGATACTCGTCCTCTGTGTGGCCGGGCGCGTCCAGGCCGCGCTTGAACCAGAGCGCGGCGGGGCGCGGCATCCCCTTCTCCATGAAGCAGTGGCCGAGCATGTTGCAGCACTGTAGGAAGCGCGGCGTGCCGTCGCCCGGCGCGGCCTGACCGGCCGCCGCCTGAAACTCTTCGACCGACTGATCCAGGAGCCCCATCTCGCGGTAGGCCAGCCCCATCTGGTAGTGCGTGTCGAAGTCGCCGCCCGACTCGTCCTCGCTGCCGTCCTCGACCGCCTCGCGGAACTCGTCGAAGATGGCCGCGAGCCCGGGGTCTATCCCCGCGCCGGCGTCGGGCGCGGCCGGCATCTCGAAGGACGCGGGCGCTTCCGCCTTCGCCTCCGCCTCCGGGGCGGCCGTCTCAAAGCTCGCGGGAGTCTCGAAGGTGATCGCGTCGAACGACTCGGGCGCCGAAGGCTCGTGCGCGGCGTTCGTCTCGAACGCCGCGCCGGAGTCGAAGCCGGCGGGCGGTTCGTAGACGGGCGGCGCGTCGGAGCCCTGCGCGGCGCCGAACTCTTCGGCGGGCGCGAGCCGGCCCCGCAGCGCCTCGATCTCCGGGTGCGCGCCGTACTGGCGTTCGAGCATGTCGAGCGTGTCGCGCGCGATGTCTGCGTAGCCCTGCTCGATGTAGAAGTCTACGCTCTCAAGCTCCTGCCGGAGCATCCGCTCGACGCTCGCGCCGGCGGGCTGTGCGGCACCGCCGGCCGGCTCGGGCGGCGGCGTGTTGAAGTCGAACTCCTGATAGCCCGTCCGCGGCGGCTGGTACTCGGGGACCGGTCGCGCGTCCGCGCCGAAGCTCTCGCCGCCGTCGGTCAGGTCGTTGAGGTCTGCGAACGAGGCGCTGGCGTCGGCCGAGGGCGCGGCGGGCTGCGCCTCCGCGACCGAGTTCCACTCGAACTCGGCGGCCGGCGTCGGCGACGCCGGGGCCTGCGGCTGCCGGCGCGCCGCCTCGTCGTTCAGCATGAAGCTCTCGAAGGTCGGCGACTCTTCGGCGCGCGCGCCGCCCTCCTCGAAGAGCGGGCCGCCGAGTTCTTCGAGCCGCGTGAGGTTGGCCTGGTCGTTCGAGGCGAGCCGTGCGAGCTGCGTGCGGGCGCGCCGCTCGTCCTCGACCGAGCTGGTCGCCTCGGCCGCGTCGGCGAGCCGTTCGAGCGCGGCGCGCAGGTTCGCGTCGTCGTGCGAAGCGGTGTAGGCGCGCACGAGCAGCCGGTGCGCCTCCATCTGCTCGGGGTTGCGCGCGAGCACCTCCTGAAGCAGTTCGGCGAGCGCGGCCTCGTGTCGAGCGACGAGCGCGGGCTCGGCCACGTAGTCGAGCAGCCCGGCGGCGGCGTCGGTGTCGCCGCGCCGCAGGTGGAGCCGCGCCACGTCGAAGAGGAGCATGAAGCTCGAAGGGTCGCGGCCGACCAGCTCGCGGGTCGCCGCCTCGGCGCGCTCCGCGTCCTCCGCGTCCATGTAGGCTCGCGCGAGCATGGCGCGGACTTCCAGATCGCCCGGCCGCTCCTTGACGGCCTGCTCAAGTACTTCGGCGGCCTCGTCGGCCGTGCCCAGCTCGGCGTGCGCGGAGAGCATCCCGTGGAGCGCGGCGTGCGTGGCGGGGCGGAGGGCGAGCGCGCGCGTGAAGGCGTCGAGCGCCGCCTCGACCTCCTTGCGCGCTGCCAGCCGGGCGCCTGCCTCGGTGTAGGCTTCGGCGGCGAGGTCGGGCAGGTTCTCGTTGGCGTAGCTCTCGGCGAGCCGGAGCCGCACGTCCGTGTTCGAGGGGTCGAGGTCGGCGATGCGGCGCAGCACGTCGAGCGCCTCGCGCGGGTTGCCGGCGCGTGTGAAGGCGTCGGCCGCGACGAGGTAGTGCTGCCGCGCGTCGATCATCAGACCCTGCTGCTCGTAGAGCGAGGCGAGCGCGAGCGCCGTCCTGTGATCCTCGGGCTCGAAGCGCGTCAGCTTCTTGTACATCGCGACGGCTTTGAGCGTGAAGCCCTGTTCGCGATAATGCTCGGCGACGCGCCGGTAGCACGAGGCGGCCTCGGGGCGCTTGTCGACGCGGGCGTAGAGGTCGCCCAGCGTGTTGAGCGCGTTGAAGTCGTCCGCGTCGTGCTCGACGATGCGGGAGTATTCCTGTATGGCCGACGGAATCTTGCCCGAGGCAAGGTACTTCTCAGCCGCACGGATGGCTTTTGCCTTGTCGAAACCCATCAGGGATATTGTAGCCGTTCAGATGAAGAAGTGGACAGCAAGCGGCGCGGGGGCGAACAGAGCAGCGACAGGGTGCTTCCGGGCCCGGCAATAGAAACTTACTTGTCCACGGCACTTGCGCCCCTGCCTCCGAGGACGGGCAATTTTGTACGTTAGCACCCGCCCCGAGCGGGTGTCAACCAACTCTTTCTTCAACGATTTATGCGCACGAAGACGGCGTAAAACGTGAGCCGAGACGCGACCCGAGACGTGACCCGAAACGAGACCCCGAACGTGACTGAAACCCCGCGACACGAGGCCAAGGGCGACCCGGGCGGGGCGGCCGGCGGCCGGCTGGCGCGCGCAGGCGGGTCGCTCGGGCTGGCGGGCTTCGCGCTCTACGCCGCGGCCGCGCCGCACTCCATCGCCGTCTCGTGGGTTGGGCTCTCGTTCGCCGTCCTCGGCTGGCTCGCGCGCACGGCCGCGACGCGGCGGACGGGCTTCAGGCGCACGCCGCTCGACCTCCCGCTCTGGCTCTTCTTCGCGTGGACTGTCCTGTCGTGCTTTCTCTCCGAGGAGCCGCGCCTGAGCGTGCCCAAGCTCGTCAACGTCAGCACGCTCCTCACGTTCTACCTCGCGCAGGCGCTGCTCACGCGCCGGACGGCCGTCGGGCTCGCCGGCCTGCTCGTCCTCTCGGGCGCGGCGGGCGCGCTGTGGGGCGCGGGCGAGCTGGCCGTCGGGCGCGGCGTCGTCGTGCGGCGACTGAGCGTGGACAGCCCGCTGCGGCGCGCGACGCCCCTGCGCGAGGGCGACGCCGTCTGGCGCGTCAACGAGCGCCGCGTCTCGACGGTCGGGGAGATTGACGAGGCGATAAGGGGGACGCCCGCGGGCGGCCGCGTCAAGCTGAGCGTCATCTCGCGCGGCGAGCACGCCGAGTGGCAGGGCGCGGTCGTCACGGAGGAGACGCGCGCCGCGGCCTCGCCGTCCGGCATCACCGAGGGCGGCGGGCCGACGCACAGCTTCCGCGCGTCCGGCTGGACGCGCCACTACGAGACGTTCGCGGAGGTCTTGCAGGTGGCGGCGCAGCTCGCGCTCGGCTTCGCGCTCGCCGGCTGGCTGCGGCGCGGCCGCGGAGAAGACGAACAAGACGAAGAAGACGAAGAAGAAGAAACGCGCGGCGGCGCGTCCGTCTTGGGGAGGCTCGCGCGCTCGCGCGTCCGGCTCGCGGCCGCGGCGTTCGTCGTGCTCGCGGCAGGGCTGGCGCTGACCGCGATGAGGACGACGCTGGTGGCCTTCGCCGTCGGCGCGGCCGTGCTGGCGTGGCGCGCGACGACGAAGGGGCGGCAGCGCGCGGTCGTGGCGGCGGCGGTCGCGTGCGTCCTCGCACTCGGCGCGTTCGCCGTGCTGCGCACGCGCGCGAGCGGGGCGCTGCGGCTGGGCGACGCGAGCGCCGGGCTGCGTTACGAGGTCGCGCGCGTGGCCGCCTCGCGCGTCCCAATCCACCCCGTCTTCGGGCACGGCATGGACGCGGTTCACGCGCACTGGAACGAATGGGGCTTCCCCGGCCGCGACCTGCTCCACGCGCACTCGACGCCCGTCCAGCTCGCCTTCGAGCGGGGCTTGCCCGCGCTCATCTTCTGGCTCTGGCTGATGTGGGCGTTCTGGCGGCTGGCGCTGCGCGCCGAGCGCCGCTGGCGCGACACGCCCGACGCGCGCGCGCACGGGCTCGCGCTCGGGCTCGTCGGCGCGCTCGCGGGCTTCCTCGCCAGCTCGCTCGTCAACTACAACTTCGGCGACGCGGAGGTCGCGCTGCTCGTCTGGTGGATGATGGGGGCGGCGGTGGTTCTACTCGGCGGCGACGCCGGCCGGCTCGCGCGCGCCGGCGAGGCTTAACTCGTACTTGCCGTCGTGGCGGGCGAAGAAGTTGTTGAGGAAGGCGACGGCCTCGTCGGGCCTCATCGAGTGGAGCGCCTCCATGTCTTGGTTGCGCGGGAAGCGCTGGCGGCGGTCGGGTCGCTCGAAGTAGCCGACGCGGTAGGCCGTCTCGGCGTCGAGCGCCGGCAGCCCCTTGAGCAGCTCGCGCGGCGCGACGAAGGCGTTGTTGTATTCGAGCGCGAGCAGCGCGTAGGAGTGGCGCGCGCACAGCTCTTCGAGGCTCGCGATGCTGTAGCCGAAGAAGTGGTGTTGCAGGCTGAAGCCCGGGTCGTAACCCACGCGGAAGCGTACGGGCGGCGGTATCTTCTCGTTGATCTCGGTGACGACGACGCGCGGCCGGAAGTTTTCCAGCACGGCGTCGAGCACCCAGTAGTCGTAGCCGTCTATGTCGAGGCTCAGCACGCCGAAGTCCTTCGGCACCGAGTGCTCGGCGAGCAGCGCGACGACGTTCCCGGGCATGACGAGCGCCTGACGCGCCTCGACGCCTTCGAGGTTGCGGTAGGCGCGAGCGAGACGGCGCGCGCGCCTGCCGTCGCCCTCGAACCCGACGCCGCGCCAGCCGCGCAGGAAGAGCGCGTAGGTGTTCGAGCCGCGTATGCCGTCGCCCGCGCCCACGTCTACGGCGACGCGCGCCTCGCCCTCCGGGTCGAGCCGCGCGACGAACCCGGCCAGCATCCGCTCCTCGTCGAAGTTCGAGAAGCCGCTCCGGCGGAAGCGCTGGCGCGCCCTCTCGATGTTGAGCCCGAGCCTGTTCAGGTAACGCTGCGCTCTCTTCACCATGCGCCTAAGTTTCGGGGATAGTTCGGACGAGACCTTCGCACGCCTTTATGCCAAAGCGTCGCGGGCAAGTCAAACGACTGCCCGCGCCCTTTCATATAACGTCGGCGAAGTTCTTGCGCGTGCGCGCGAACCACCAGTAGCCGAGGAGGAAGGCGGCGAGCGCGAAGACGGTGGTGTAGACGAGCCCGCGCCAGTCGGGCTGCGCGCCTTCGAGCACCGCGCGGCGGTAGGAGCGCACGAGCGGCGTCAGGGGGTTGAGTTCGAGCGCGGGGCGGAAGCGCGCGGGCACCACCTGCTCGGGGTAGATGATGGGCGTCAGGTAGAGCCAGGCCATCAGGACGAGGCCGAGCACCTGCGCCGTGTCGCGTATGAAGACGCCGAGCGAGGCGACGAGCCACGCGCCGCCGAGCGTGAGCAGCAGTTGCGGGACGAGCAGGACGGGGAGCCACAAGATGGTCGCGTGCAGCTCGTGCCGGACGAGGAGCGTGGCGACGACGAGCGCGGCGGTGCCGAAGAGTTGCGCGGCCAGCGCCGCGAGCGCCTGCGCGACGGGCAGCGCCTCCAGCGGGAAGACCACGCGCTTGACGAGGTTGGCGTGGGCGACGACGATGCCCGAGGACTGCTGCAAAGTCTCGGAGAAGGCCGTCCACGGCAGCAGCCCGCAGAAGAGGTAGAGCGCGTACTCCAGCGGCGTGCCGCCCTCGTTGAAGCGCGCGCCGAAGACGCCCGCGAAGAGGAAGGTGAAGACGCCTATCATCACCGCCGGCGTCAGAAGCGCCCACAGCAGCCCGAGCGCCGAGCCGCGGTAGCGCGCCACCAGCATCCGCCGCGCCAGCGGCCAGATGAGGTCGAAGCGCCGGGGCAGCTCCCACAGCGGCCTCCACACCGCGCGCCGCGCCGTCTGTGCCGAGATCATGCGGCGCATTGTAGCAGGAATCGAAACTCATTAACTTTCGACGGGGGTTTTGAACGACGATGGAGACGACTTTCCGGGTCGCCGAAGCCGCGGACGCGGACGCGCTGCTCGCCATGATGCGCGAGCTGAACGCGCACGAGGGGATGGCCTTCGACGAGCCGAAGGCGCGCGCCGCGCTCGCACAGCTCTTCGCAGACGAACGCTTCGGCGTCGCGCACCTGATACTGTCCGGCGGCGAGACGGCCGGCTACCTCGTCGTCACCTTCGGCTTCAGCATCGAGTTCGGCGGGCGCGACGCCTTCGTGGACGAGCTTTTCGTGCGCGAAGAGTTTCGCGGGCGGGGCGTGGGCAAGGCCGCGCTCCGGCGCGCCGAGGAGGTCTGCCGCGCGCGCGGCATACGCGCCTTACACCTCGAAGTCGAGCGCGCCAACGAACGCGCCCAGACGCTCTACCGCAAGTCGGGCTACCTCGACCACGACCGCTACCTGCTGACCAAGTGGCTCTCTCGAAGTGATGAGTGACGGGTGACGGGTGATGGGTGATGAGAGGAAGACAAGGCCCGCCGTTCTCCTCTCATCACCCATCACCCGCCACCCGTCACTTCATAAATGTATGACGTGCGACTTGCGCCATAGGTCGGCGGGGATGGTTCCGCGCGGGGCGGTGGTGACGAGGATGACGTAGCCGGCCTCGGCCGTCGGCGGCTCGGCGTGCTGCCAGAACTCGCGGCGCGCGAGCGAGTCGGGCTCGGCCGCGCGCGGCTCGACCAGCGCCAGCCGTCGCAGGCATTCGTAGAGGTGCTCGCGCCCCGTCCCGTAGCGCGACTCGCCGCCGCCGTCGGTCAGCCGGACTTCGGCGCGCTCGTCCACGAAGTGCGCGACGAGCGAGGCGGCCTGCGTCACGGCGCGCTCGAAGCGTTCGCCCGCCTCCCGCCCTTCCTCGACGAAGGTGTCTAAGACGACGTGAACGCGGCGCTCGTCCTCGGCCGTGAACTCGCGCACGATGAGACGCCGGTGTCGCGCCGAAGCCTTCCAGTGGATGTGGCGCACGTCGTCGCGCGGCTGGTACTCGCGCAGGGAGTGCAGGTCGTGCCCTGCGCCGCGCCGCTCGGCCTCCATCTGCCCGGCGTCCATCGGCAGGAGGTGCAGCTCGTCGCCCACGCCCTCGGGCTTCGGGTAGACGACTATCTCCACGTCGCGCGCGCGCAGGCGGCGCCGCAGCCGGAAGAAGCCGAACGGGAAGCGCGTTGACAGCTCGAAGCCCGTGACGAGCACGCGGCCGCGCGCGGGGAAGGTCTGCTCGACGCGCTGCTCGACGCGCGCGCGGTGCGGCACGTACATGAAGTAGGCGAGCACGCGCTTGCGCTCGCGCGAGCGGCGCGAGAAGAGGCCGCGCCGACCTTGGGCGGAAGCGTCGGCGCGCTCGCGCGCCTCGACCACGACCGATAGCGAGGGCAGCACGCGCTTCGTGTTGTTGACCGTGACGATGACGGGCGCGGGGTCGCCCGCGAAGATGTGGTCGGGGAAGCGCGCGGTGACGACCAAATCACGAAGGCTCGCGCGCCCGGCCGTCAGCGCGACGAAGAGCGTCGAGCAGAGCACGGAGAAGACCAGGAAGAGGAGGTTGTTGCCCGTGTTCCACGCGGCGAAGGCGACGACCGTGAAGATGCTGACGAAGACGACGCCGCCGCCCGTCAACTGAAAACCGAGGTCGAGCCGCACCGCCTCCGCGCGCGCCGAGCGCGCCAGCGGCGGCACGACGAAGACGACGATGAGCAGCGCGAAGACGAGCGAGGCGACCGCGCCGAGCCGCGTCAGGTCCCAGTCGGCGTTCTGGCGCGCCACGACCGTGACGACGGCCGCGCCCACGCCGCTCAGCACGACCAGCGTGCCGAGAATCGTCCTGCCCCAACGCCTGAGCGCGCCCATACTTTAGAGCGGGACGCTGACGGTCTTCATGATCTCGCGCAGGACTTCCTCGGCCTCGTCGCTGCGCCGGTGGAGCGACGAGGAGAAGCGCGAGTTGACGACGAGGCGGTGCGCGAAGACCGGGACGATCAGACGCTTCACGTCGTCGGGCACGCAGTAGTCGCGCCCCTCCGTGACGGCGAGCGCCTGCGCGGCGCGGAAGAGCGCGAGCGTCCCGCGCGGGGAGGCGCCGAGGTCTAAGGTCTCGGACTCGCGCGTCGCCGTGACGATGCGCATCAGGTAATCGACGAGCGCGTCGTCGACCGAGACGTTGTGGACGGCGCGCTGCAACTCGACCACGTCCTCGCCAGTCATCACGGGGCGCAGGGCTTCGAGCGGGTCGCCGCGCTCGCGGTCGCGCAGGATTTCCTTTTCCACCTCGAACGAAGGGTAGCCCAGCCTGAGGCGCAGCATGAAGCGGTCGACCTGCGACTCGGGGAGCGGGTAGGTTCCGTGGTGCTCGACCGGGTTCTGCGTGGCGACGACCATGAAGGGCGCGCGCAGCCGGTAGGTGACGCCCTCGACCGTGACGTGCCCCTCGGCCATCGCTTCGAGGAGCGCCGACTGCGTCTTCGGCGTCGTGCGGTTTATCTCGTCGGCGAGGACGATGTTGGCGAAGATGGGGCCGTGCTTGAACTCGAAGGTGCCGTTGCGCTCGTCGTAGACCGAGAGGCCGATGACGTCCGAGGGCAGGAGGTCGGAGGTGAACTGTATGCGCTGGAACGAGCAGTTGATGGCCTGCGCGAGCGCCTGCGCGAGCGTCGTCTTGCCGACGCCGGGCACGTCCTCGACGAGGAGGTGCCCGCCCGCGATGAGCGTGACGGCGGCGAGGCGCACGGCCTCCGACTTCCCGCGTATGACGCGCTCGACCGCCGCGCGCAGAAGCGCCACGCGCTCCGCAGCCTCGGCCGGCGCGAGCGGCGTGGCCGTCTCCCTCTCCGCGGGTTGAAGGTTTCTCATGCCCCTCACATTCTAAAGGGAAAAGAGGTGGGAGGCCAGAGGTCATCCACCACCCACCCCCCGCTTTGACGCCGTTGGGAGTTCGCGGGTTCCGTGTAGTAGAATTTCGTCGCCGCGGCAGGCCAAACCCCGGCGCGCGGTGCCGCCCCGATGTGCCGCTTTAGTGGAACCCGGCCCGCCCGCGCACGTGTACTCAGAGTGAGGTCTTTAAAAGGAATGAGAAACGACAACAAGAGCCGGCGCGGGTTTTCGCTGGTCGAGCTGATGATCGTCATCTCGATCATCGGCATCCTCGTCGCCATCGGCATCCCCGCCTGGCAGTCGAGCGTGCGCGCGACCAACGAGGCCGCGGCCATCACGCACCTCCAGCGCATCTCGACCGCGCAGGTCACATACTTCAACACCAAGAACCGCTCGGGCTACGGCACCTTCGAGCAGCTCGCGGGGGGCGGCTACCTCTCGAAGCAGTTCGCCGCCGAGGCGCCGCTCGTGGACGGCTACATCTACAAGATGGCGCTGATCGCCAAGTCGGGCAACGAGCCCCCGGGGTTCACCGTCAACGCCGACCCGCAGAAGCCCACCGGCATCACCGCCACGGGCGGCCGCTTCTTCTACGCCAGCTCCGACACGGGCATCACCAGCAACTCCGAGAAGTCCGCCGGCCCCGACGACCCGCCGGCCGGCGGCGGCTAATAACCGCCCAACGCTCCCGCACCACACGCCGCGCGGGCGTCAAGCGAGGTAGCTTGACGCCCGCGCACGCGCTTTGCTAGCATCTCGCTTCCTCAAATTTTAGTCTGCCCACTTAGCTCAGTGGTAGAGCGCCGCTTTCACACAGCGGATGTCAGAGGTTCAAATCCTCTAGTGGGCATTTTTCTTTTCTCGCCGCCACGAGATGAAAGGTACTCTCGTGGCGAAGCGCATCCCAAAACTCCATCTCACGCAAATCGGTAGATTCTGGACGCACGTCGATAGCTCTGGCGGCCTCGGCGCGTGCTGGCTGTGGACGGGCTTCATCGGCGAGAACGGCTACGGCGTTTTTGGCCTCAAGGGGAAGACGTACAAGGCGCACCGCGTCAGTTACTTCATCGAGCACGGGCGGATTGACAACGACCGTCTAGTGCTCCACCGCTGCGACGTGCGCGACTGCGTCAACCCCACGCACCTCTTCTTAGGCACACCCAAAGACAACTCGCAGGATGCGGTCAGGAAGGGACGCAACACGAAGCTCTGCGGCGAGCAGAACGGCAAAGCCAAGCTGACTCGCGCCGACGTGCTCGCGATTCGCCGCCTCTGCAAACGCGGCGTCTACCAGAAGACGGTCGCGAAGCGGTTCGGCGTGAGCGAGGCGACCGTCTCATACGTCGTCCACGGCGGCCGCTGGGGTAAGCTCACCGGCGGCAAAAATTCTTAAGGCTCACACTCTTCAAATCTTTAAAAATCACTTGGCCCACAGCGCGGCGTAGGCGTCGGGTAGGCGGTCGCGCCAGGCCGTGTAGTTGTGGCCGGCGGGGGCTTCGCGGTAGGTGACGGGGTAGCCGCGCGCGCGCAAGGTGATGTTGGCGCGGCGTGTGGTCTCGAAGATGGCGGGCTCGTAGCGGCCTGCGTCGAGGTAGAAGCGCAGCGGGTGCCTGCGCCGCCGCGCGGCGTCTAGGCGGGAGAGCGAGGCGAGCAGCCGCTCCTCGTCTATCTGGAAGGCCGTGGAGTGGCCGGCGACGCGCGAGAAGACCGCCGGGTGGCGCAGCGCCGTCCAGACCGAGATGACGCCGCCGAGGCTCGCGCCGCCGAGCGCGCGGCCGTCGCGCGTCGCCCGCGTGCGGTAGCGCCCGTCCACCAGCGGGACGAGCGTGCGCGCCATCCAGTCGGCGAAGCGGTCGCTGGCCCAATACTCCTTCGTGCGGTCAACCGGGTCTACGAAGACGATGACGAAGGGCTCGACCTTGCCCCCGGCGATCATGCGGTCGGCCGTCTCGGCGGCGCGCCCCAGCTCGACGAAGCTCGTGCCGTCCTGCATGTAGAGCACTGGGTAGCGCGCCGCGCCGCGCGCGTAGCCGGGCGGCAGATAGACCTGCACCTTGCGCGCGTCGCCGCCGGGCAGCTCAAGCCTTTCGAGCCGGCCGCGTAACTCGCCGCCCCCTCCAGCGTACGCGCTCGGGCGGTAGGCGGGGCCCGCGAAGTAAGAGTTCTGGCCGCCGACGCCGTTGTCGTTCCCGTTCGGGTTGAGCGGGTCGAGGAGCCACTCGCCGTCGGCGACGAGCTTGTATTCGAGGCGCGCGTTCGCGGGGAACTTGAGGCGTATGAACTTGAGGTTGCGCGCGCCTGGAACGTCGCGCAGCACGAGCCCCTCGGGCGTCCAGCCCGTGAAGTCGCCGACGACCTCGACGCGTTTGGCGTCGCCGCGGTAGATGAACGTCACGCCCTCCGCGTCAACCAGCGGCGAGCCCGGCGCCGACATCAGACGCCCGGCCGCGTCCGCCGGGTAGAGGTCGCGCAGAGCCTTCTCAAGCTCCTCGGACGTGAGGCCGGCGACCGTCGCGCGCCGGAAGTATGTCGCGCCCGAGGGGGCGACGACCGCCAGGACCACCTGCGAAGCGCCGCGCGCGGCCTTCACCTCGAAAGAGAAGTTACCCCCGGCGTCGGGCTTCATCTCGCGGCGCCCCGAGCCGTCGAGGATGAAGGCGCGGCTGCCGGCCGTCTGTGCCCGGCCCGTGACCGTGAAGGTCTGGCCCGCCTCCGTGCGTTCGAGGATTTCGCGCGCGGGGAAGCGGAAGTATGCGCCGGCGCGCGGGGGAAGCTGTCGGTTCGCGTAGCGCGCGCGGACGAGTTCGGGCGTGTCGAGGTTGCGACCTACGCTCAGGTTGGTGGCTAGGCGTATGAACTGCGCCATCGACCACGCGAGCGGCGTGGCCGAGCCGGCGCCCTCGCCGAAACGGAACTCAGGGCGCGGGGCGCGCGGGCTGTCCCAAACCTGCTCGGGTATCATCCGCCCGGCGTTGGCGAAACCCGCCATCGCGTCGAGCCGCCGCAGCGCCGCGGCGGGCCGCCCCGACGCCAGCTCGTACTGGCCGCGCTCGCCCGCGAGCAGAGCCCAGAGCCTCCCCTTCCCCGTGTACTTCCCGTCCCAGTTCCAGTTGCGCCCGTCGTCCATCTCGCCGTAGCCGTCGTGGTTGTAGCGGTAGAAGGACGCGCCGTTGGGCGTCTCGACCTTAATAACTTTGTCGATGACGGCGAGGCTCTTGATGATCAGCGGGTCGTCCGGGCGGCGTATGCCGAGGCGTACGAGTTCGAGAAAGCCGGCGTCGACTATCTCGCGCTCGTCGAAGGTGCCGCCGCCGTTGCCCACGTCGAAGCGCGCGCCGTCGTCGGGGTCTTCGTCGAAGGAGAGTCGCAGGTAGTAGTTGCCGTCGCCGTGCGGGCCACTGGTCGTCGCGGTGCGGCGCTCGACCTCGCGCGCGAAGTCGTCGGCCGCCGCCGCGTAGATGTTGGCCGAAGGCTCGTCGCCGTTGCGGCGCGCGATCTCGGCGGCGCAGACGAGGCCGGCTATCTCGGCGGCGATGGTCGATGGCGAGTAGCCGGGCTTCTCCTCCCAGCGCTCCTGCGGCGTGAACGGGCCGTGGCGGACGAGGAAGTCTGCGGCCGGGCGGACGTGCTTCGTGTAGGTCTCGCGGTCGGCGCGGCCGAGCTCGTGCGCGAGGACGAGCGGGTAGGCGACCTCGTCCATCTGGAGCGACCCCCAGAAGGGTCGTCCGTCGAGCCACGAGTTCTGCGGGAAGCTCCCGTCCGGCTTCTGCTGGACGCGGAAGAGGTAGTCGAGCGCGCGCCCGGCGGAGGCGCGGTCGCCGAAAGCCTGGAAGGCCGTCGCGACCTGGTAGAGGTCGCGCGACCAGACGAGGTGATAGCCGCCGACCTCGGCCTCGTTGGCGCTCGCGCCGCCGCCCCACGGGACGGAGAGCGAGGCGATCATCGCGCCCGCGTAGGTCTTGTCCTCGTGCGCCTTCAAGACCATCGCGGCCGTGTCGTACTGCCTCTGGTACTTCGGCGTGACGCGGCGGACGTTCTTCAGGTAGTCGCGCCAGCCGCCCCGGTACTCGGCGTCGCAGGCGTCGAAGCCCTTCTTCAAAGAACCTTGCGCGGCCGCGAGCGCCTCGCCGGTCGTCTTGCCGAAGCCGAGCGCCAGCGTGTAGTCGCCGCAGCAGTACTCGGCCTCCACCGCGGGCGGTTCCAGCTCGCCGAGCTGGACGACGTTGCCGTCCTCCGCCCTCTCGTAGGAGACGAACTCGGGCGGGAACTGTTTCGGCGCACCCTTCGACATCTGCGTCAGGCCGTCGCTCGTGCCCAGAAAGCCGTTCGTCGTGCGCTTGAAGCCGCTCTCGCCGGCGGGGGAGCCGCCCGCGAACGAGGCGACGAGCGCCGAAGCCTTGTCGCCGTCGCGCGCGACGAGCGCGTTGTCCTGCGTAAAGCCCGTGTCGTGCATCCCGCTGTTGCCGAGCGACGGGTCGTAGTAGACGTAGAGGCGGTAGACATTCTCGCGCCGCTTGAGCTGGCCGCGGAAGCGCACGCGGACGAGGACGACGTTGCGCCGCGGGTCTGCGGTGTAAGTCTTCTCGACGCGCCACTCGCCGCTCTTCGCCGTGTTGACCTGCGTGAAGGAGAGCGAGTCGGGCTCGGGGATAATCTGCGAGACGGTGTCGCGCCCCTCGGTCTGAATCGTCCCGGTCTCCATGTGCGCGACGACCAGCTCAAGCCTCTGCGAGTTGGCCACGTCTACGGTCGGGTAGTAGACCTCGTCCATGACGCCGCCGCGCAGCGTGAACCAGACTTTCGACTCCGCCGTGTTCGACGTGCCGACCGCCTCCTTGCCCGCGCTCGGCCAGTGCGCGTCCTTGCCGGGAGCGCCGGGGGCGCGCTTGCCGTCCGCGCCGTCTTTCTGCGCATGCTGTAAGGTCGGCACGGCGCAGAGCGCGAGCGCCAACAGGAGAGCGTAAACGGAGAATCTTTTGCCCATCTCAGCCCTTGCGGCGGCCGAGCATGTCGAAGCCGACGGCGGCGACGAGCACCGCGCCCTTGACGATGTACTGCGTGTAGTTCTCGACGTTGAGGAGCGACATGCCGTTGTCGAGGCTCGCCATGATGAGCGCGCCGACGACCGCGCCCGAGACCGTCCCGCGCCCGCCCATCAAACTCGTCCCGCCGATGACGCACGCCGCGATGGCGTCCAGCTCCATCAGCGTGCCCGCGTCGGGCGACGCGCTCCCCACGCGCCCCGTGTGGAGCAGGGACGCCACGCCGATCAGCACCCCGAGCACGCAGTACGCGGCGAGGATGTAGCGGCGTATGTTGATGCCGGAGAGCCGCGCCGCGTCGGGGTTCCCGCCGATGGCGTAGAGGTAGCGGCCGAAGGTCGTGTTCTGCGTCAGGAACGCGCCGAGCACCGCGACCGCGAGCAGCACGAGCACCGGCACCGGCATCCCGCCGCCGCGCCTCATCCAGTCGATGAAGAGCAGGATGAGCGCCGCGGGCACGACGACGCGCAGCGCGGTCGCGCCGACGCCGGGCACGCTCAGCCCGTGCCGCCTGCGCGCGCGGTTGCGTCTCACGGTCAGGAAGATGACCGCGGCGATGGCGACGGCCGCCAGCGCCCAGCCGACCGTGACGGGCAGCTTCCCGACGCCGAGCCACCGGAAGAACGGCTGCCTGACGGGTATCGTCGCCCCCTTGCTCAACCCCAGAATCACGCCGCGCCACGCGAGCAGGCCCCCGAGCGTGACGATGAAGGCGGGGATGTTCGCGTAGGAGATGAGCGCCCCCTGCGCCGCGCCGACGAGCGTGCCGACGACGAGCGCCGCGCCCAGAGCGCCGCCCAGCCCCCAGGGGTCTTGCATCATCGCCGCCGCGCCGCCCGCGAGCCCCACCACAGAGCCCACCGACAGGTCTATCTGCCCGGCCACGATGACCAGCAGCATCCCGACCGCCAGCACGCCCGTCACGGACATCTGCTGCAAGAGGTTCGAGAAGTTGTTCGGGTGGAGGAAGATTCCGTAGGGGTAGCGAACCGGGTCGATGGTCTGCCACTGGAAGAAGAGCCAGATGGCGACCAGCGCGATGATCATCGTGTAGGCGCGCAAAGACTCGGTCGGGAACCTGAAACGCCCCGAAGGCGACTCGACGCCCTCGGGCACCGCGCCCGGCGGCGACACGTCGGCGGTCGCCGGCGGCCTGTCCGTCGCCGGCTGGTTCGATGAAGGCAGGTTACTCATCCGAAACCTCTGTTGGCTGTTAGCCGTTGGCTTTTAGCTGTTGGCCGAATCGTCGGCGGAAGCACGTTGATTCGAGCCACGCCGTCTTTGTTTGGCTAAAAGCCAGCGGCTAACAGCCAACAGCTTCTTCACGCCGCGCGGCGCGTGTGGCCGGTGGCGCAGGCCATGACCGCCTCGGGGGTGGCCTCCTCGCGCCTGAACTCGCCGGTGGCTCGCCCCTCGTGGAGCACGAGCACGCGGTCGGAGAGGCCGAGCACCTCGGGCAGCTCCGACGAGACGAGCACGATGGCCAGCCCCTCGCTGGCGAGCCGGTTGATCTGCGCGTAAATCTCCTGCTTCGCGCCCACGTCGATGCCGCGCGTCGGCTCGTCCAGAAACAGCACGCGCGGGTTAGTCAGAAGCCACTTGGCGAGCACGACCTTCTGCTGGTTCCCGCCCGAGAGCGTGCCGACCACGTTGAAGACCGAGTTGGCCTTGACCCTCAGCTCCTTCCGCGCGCGCTCGCCGGCGGCGGCCTCCGCGTCAACGTCGGTGACGAAGCGCCCCGAGAGTTTACGCAGGCCCGCGAGCGTCATGTTGTTGAGGATGGTCTGGTCGAGCACGAGCCCGAAGCGCTTGCGGTCTTCGGTCACGAAGCCGACGCCGTGGCGGATGGCGTCGGACGGCCGGCTGACTTTAACTTTCTTTCCGCCGACGTAGACCTCGCCCGAGACGCGCCCCGGCCACGCGCCGAAGATGCCCATCAGAAGCTCGCTCCGCCCCGCGCCCATCAGCCCGGCGATGCCGAGCACCTCGCCGCTTCGCACCTTGAAGCTCACGTCTTTAACTAAGAGCTTGCCGGCGACGTTCGGGTCTTCGACCGTGACGCCCCGCGCCTCGAAGACGACCTCGCCGCGCTCGTGCGCGGCCTCGGGGAAGATGTCGCCGACCTCTCGGCCGACCATCAGAGAGATGACGCGCGCCTCGTCCAACTCGCCCGTCGGCCGCGTGCCGACCGTGCGGCCGTCGCGCAGCACCGTGATGCGCTCGGAGACGCGGAAGACCTCGTCGAGCTTGTGCGAGATGTAGATCATCCCCACGCCGCGCGCGCGCAAGCCCGCGATGATGCGGAAGAGCGACTCGACTTCCGAGCCGGTGAGCGCGGCCGTCGGCTCGTCGAGGACGAGTATGCGCGCCTCCTGCGAGAGCGCCTTGGCGATCTCGACGAGCTGCTGCTGCCCGATGCCGAGGTGCCCGACGGGGGTGCGCGGGTCGAGCGGCAGGTTCAGCTCGTCGAGCAGGCGTTGCGCGCGGCTGTACAACTCTTCCCAGCGGATGACGCCGAACGTGCGCGGCTCGCGCCCGAGGAAGATGTTCTCGCCGATGGTCAGCCCCTTGATGAGCGACAGCTCCTGGAAGATGACGGCGACGCCCGCGTTCTCCGAGTCGCGCACCGAAGTGAAGCGGCGCACCTCGCCGTCGATGACCACGTCGCCGCCGTAGGAGCCGTGCGGGTAGACGCCCGCCAGCACCTTCATCAGCGTGGACTTCCCCGCCCCGTTCTCGCCGACGAGCGCGTGCAGCTCGCCGGCGTGGAGGTCGAAGCTCACGCCGTCGAGCGCGCGCACGCCGGGGAAGCTCTTCGTGATCTCCCGCATCTCAAGGAGCGGCGTCTTAGAGTTTGCCGACATGACGAGTCAGAATTTCAGATTCGGAATTTGAGATTTCAAACCGTCAGCGCGGCCGCAGCGTGACGCCGAGGCCGCAGAAGAGCAGGAGCGCGGCCGCGAGCATCGAGCCCCCGCCCCCGCGCGCGCCCTCGGCGGCCTGCTTCGGCCACTGGTCGCGGGGCACCTTCTCGAAGACCTTCTCCATGGGGTGGTAGCCGTCCCTGATGATCGTCGCCATCAGGTTTTCTTTGTCCACGGCCTGCGGCTCTTGCAGGATGGAGGGCACGTCGATCTTGCCGTTGTTCACCTTGTCCTTCGCGTCGAGGCTCTCGCCGCGGGCGAGCTTGAGCGCGGAGTCGACGGCGCTGTCCGCGAGCGGCTTGATGGGCTTGTAGATGGTCATCGTCTGCCTGCCCTCGGCGATGCGCTGGACGGCGTCGAGCTGCGCGTCCTGCCCCGTCACGAGCACCTTCCCCGTCAGACCCGCCGCCTCCAGCGCCGAGATGGCGCCGCCCGCCGTCCCGTCGTTCGACGCGACGACGGCCTGGATGTCGTTCTTCGTCCTCGTCAGCGCGTCCTCGGTCAGGCGCTGCGCCTCCTCGGCCTTCCACTCCCTCGCGTACTGGTCGGAGATGATCTTCACGTCGCCGCCGTCCACGGCCGGCTTGAGCTTGTTCATCTGCCCCTGGCGCAGCAGCAGGGCGTTGTTGTCGGTGGGCGCGCCGCCGATGAGCACGTAGTTGCCCTTCGGCGCGTGCTTGAGGGCGTACTCGCCCTGCATCTCGCCCATCCGCACGACCTGGTGCGAGACGTAGAGGTCGGGCTCGGAGTTCTTAATCAGGCGGTCGTAGGAGATGACGGGGACTCCGGCCGCGTGCGCCTTCTCGACGATCGAGGCGGCGATGTCGCCGTTGTGCGGCGCGACGATGAGCACGTCAACGCCCTTCGTCAGCATGGTGTTGCACTGGTTGACCTGTACGGCGTCGTCGCCGTTGGCGACCTGCACGTCGAGCTGCGCGCCGACCTCCTTGGCCCTCGCCTCGACCAGCGCCTTGTCGCGCTGCCAGCGCTCCTCCTTGAGCGTGTCCATCGAGAAGCCGATGTAGACGGGCTCGCCCGCCTTCTTCGTCTTGCGCTGGTAGCCGCCCGACGTGGCGGTGCCCCCGTTAGCGTTGCCCGAGCCGTTCGCGTTGCCCGCCGCCCCGTTCTGCGTCGCCGGCTGGTTCGTGCACGCGCCCGCCGCCGACAGCGCCGCCGCGGCGGCCAACACCAAAGCCAACACTCTCGCCTGCACTCTCGCCTGTCGCATGTGTCTCTGCTCCTTTGTCTCCGTTGCGCCCCCCAGGTCTTCTTCGGCGAACCGCGCGTTTGAAGTGACTGGCGCTCGAAACGCGGGGCTCGCGGGGAAGAGGCGGAGGGCGCGGAGGGTTTCAACCCCGCGCGCCTGCGCGGCCGCAAGGGGTCTCCGGCGTCCCGTTGGATTGCTTGAAATCAGCGGAAATTAACTGCTTGAACGCGGCTAAGATTACCAGAGGCGCGGCGAAATTTGTATTGTATTTTTTCGGGCGTCCGAACGAATTGGGGCGCGCGCGTCCCGTTCCGCGCCCGCGCCGGCCGCGGCGTCAACGACTGTTTTTGTCGCGGCCCCCCGCGGGAAGGTAAGATGCGTGGCGACGCCGGGCGCCCGGCGTCGCGGGCGGCGGCGTCCCACACGTTCGTCGCGGACACGAGCGTCCTTACAGGAAAAGGAGACTCACGCGTGCTCAGGTTTCGCAAAGCGGTAATCCTCTTGACTCTCGGAGTCGTCTCGCCGTTTCTCAACCTCACCGCGCGGGCCGAGACGCTGAAGTTCGCGTGGCCGGACGGCGCGTCTGCGAAAGTGAGCACGCGCTCCGAGGGGCGTCGCGTGGGGACGGGCCCGGACATCACCTGGAACATGTCCGCCGATTTCACGATGCAGGTTCGGCGCACGGGCGACCGCATCGTCGTTTCGCGCGACGGCTTCTCCGGCTGGAAGGGCACCTTCCCCCCGGGCTTCGGCGGCGGGGCGGAACGCTTCACCGACATGATTCCGACCTTCATCGTTTCCGCGGACGGCAGCTTTCTCGGCATCGAGGGCCACGAGGCCGCGCGCAAGCTGATGAACCAGTCGGTGGAGCAGTCGGGCAGGCTCACCCCGCCGTTGCGGAACATCTTCGAGACCATGACGACGGACGCCGCCCTCAGGGCCATGGCCGGCGACTTCTGGTCCGTCCTGGTCAAGCTCTGGGAGGACGTGGAGCTCGACCCCGAAGCGAGCTACGAGCTGCGTAACACGACCTCGGTGCCGCAGCTCGGCGGCGGCCAGCTCGACATCACCGGCGAGGTCAAGTTCGTCAAAGAGACTCCCTGCTCGTCGGGCGGCGCCGACGCGCGGCGCTGCCTCCACTTTCACTCCGCGACCGCGGCGAACAAGGAGCAGGTGGTCAAGCTCGTTCAGTCGCTCATCAAGCAGGCGGTCGCGGGCAGCCCGGTCATCACGGGTTGGGATCAGCAATTCAAGGTGGACATCGTCGTCGACAAGGCGACCACGCTCCCTCAGCAGCTCACAATCACGCGGCTCCACGCCATCGAGGCCAGTCTGCAAGGCCGCACCGAACGTGCCTCGGAAGAGATTACAAAAGCCTACACCTTCGCCTGGACTCTTCCCGGCGGCGTGCAGAAAAAGTAGGGACAAAAATTTGCCCCGGCGGCGTGGCGAGGCGGGATGACAAAGTTAACGCTGGTAGCAGGCAAGGGCGTCAGGTTCCTCCGAGCGCACGGCCTGCGCGCCACCTGCAAAGCGGCGCTCCGCCGCCTGGGCGCGTCTCAGCCGGCGACAGGCAAAGCCGCGGGCGGCGGGGCGCTCCCCTACAGATTCGCATACGAGCCCATCACCTACCGGCACCGCTCCGCCGCGGCGGCGGAGCCCGCGCGGCCCGCGAGCGTCAACTGGGTCATCCCAAACTTCTACGGCTCTTCCGGCGGGCACAGAACCATCTTCCGCCTCACGCGCGCGCTCGAAGACGCGGGCCACGAAGTCCGCTTCCACCTCTTCGGCGAGACGCATTACGTCAGCGACTCCGAGGCGACCGAGGTGATGCGCAGGCACTACTTCCCGCTCAAGGCCGCCGTGCACCTGGGCGTCACGCAGATGCCGCCGTCCGACATCTGCGTCGCCAGCTCCTGGGAGACGGCCTACGCGGTCAGGGACTTCGACGCCTGCCGCCGCAAGGTCTACTTCGTGCAGGACTACGAGCCTTCCTTCTACCCGGCGAGCGCCGAGATGGTGCTCGCCGAAAACACTTACGGCTTCGGCTTCGACTGCATCTGCGCCGGCCGCTGGCTCGCCGAGAAGATGCGCGGGTACGGCAACCGCGCCGAATCTTTCGACCTCGCGTACGACCCCGCGGTCTATTCGCCCGGGGCCGGCGGCTACGGCAAGAACCGCGTCGTCTTCTACGCGCGCCACCAGACGCGCAGGCGCGGGACGGAACTCGGGCTCCTCTCGCTCGCGCTGCTCAAGCGTAGTCGCCCGGAGACCGAGGTCGTCATCTTCGGCTCGGACGACCTGCCCTACCGTCTGCCGTTCGACTACACGCCGGCCGGCCTTCTGTCCGAGGGCGAGCTGGCCGAGCTTTACAGGGGCGCGGCCGTCGGGCTCTCCATCTCGCTGACGAACTACTCGCTCGTTCCGCAGGAGATGCTGGCCTGCGGGCTGCCCGTCGTCGAGATGGACATGCCGTCGGTGCGCGCCGCGTACCCGCACGGCGGGGCCGCGCTCCGCCTCGCCGCCCCGAACCCGTCTGCAATCGCCGGCGCACTGTCCGAAGCGCTCTCGCTCCCTGACGCGGAGGCGAGGCGCGCGCGCGAGGAGGCCGCGCGCCTCGTCGCCCACCTCTCCTGGGCTCGGGCGGAGACGGCGCTGCTCGACTTTTTAGAGACGGACGGCGGCCGCGACGCCGAGCGCCCGAAGCGTGCATAGCCGTACCAACCACCGCCGCCCGCCGAGCGTCCCGAAATTTGTATTGTATTTTTCCCGCGCGGGTGCTATTCCTTGCTCCGTCAGCCAACACAACAACATAGGTGACGCGGCGCGGGAGTCCGGGCGCGCGCCTTCGCCCCTCCCCTCTCCGTTCACAGACGCGCGGCCCCGCCCCCCGTCCGGCCGCCGCCGACTAGCAAGGAGGTCATCTTAAGATGAGGCAGACTACGACGGCTCTCTTCCGCGCGGGCGTGTGCGCGCTCGTGCTGCTGACGACGGCGCAGTCGGCGCGCGCGCAGTTCCGCGCCGCCGTCCAGGGCACCGTCACCGACGCGTCGGGCGCGGTCGTCCCCGAAGCCACGCTCACGCTCCGCAACATCGAGACGGGGCGGACGCAGACGGCCGCGTCGGGCGGCGAGGGCTTCTACCGCATCTCGGAGCTGCCGCCCGGCGCCTACACGCTGACCGTCGAGAAGGCGGGCTTTAAGAAGACGACCTTCGAGCGCCTCGTCGTCAACGCCGAGCAGGTGCAGGGCCTCGACGTGGTGCTCACGGCCGGCGAGGTCGCCGAGACCGTGACGGTCACC
This sequence comes from Pyrinomonadaceae bacterium, assembly GCA_036399155.1. Classification (GTDB taxonomy): domain Bacteria; phylum Acidobacteriota; class Blastocatellia; order Pyrinomonadales; family Pyrinomonadaceae; genus QHXN01. Next base: position 4,135 of record DASWNR010000102.1, on the reverse strand, counting down.
GAGTCGCAGACGCCCACCCTTGAGACCGAGAACGCGCACATCAGCAAGGCCATCACCACGCGCGAGGTCAGGGAGCTGCCGCAGTTCGGCCGCGACCCTTACGAGCTTCTGCGCCTGACGCCGGGCGTCTTCGGCCAGGGCGCGCGCTCGGGGACGGGCGGCGCCGTCGACCTGCCCAACCAGACGGGCCCGCGCGGCTCAAGCCGCTCCATCTTCCAGGCCGAGAACCAGCCGCAGATTTCCGCCAACGGGCAGCGCGTCTCCGCCAACAACTACCAGATCGACGGGACGAGCGTGAACAGCCTGACCCACGGCGGCGCGGCCGTCGTCACGCCCAACCAGGAGTCGGTCAAAGAGGTGCGCGTCATCGCCAACGTCTACTCGGCGGAGTACGGGCGCAACTCGGGCGCGCAGGTGCTGACCGTCTCGCAGAACGGCACCAACGTCTTCCACGGCAGCCTCTTCCTCAAGAACAACAGCCCCGGCCTCAACGCCTTTAACAAGTACGGCGGCTTCAACAACGCGCCCGCGCAGCGCGTCAACCAGCACCTCAACCAGTACGGCGGCTCCATCGGCGGCCCCATCCCCTTCCCGCGCTTCGGCGAGGGGCGGCCGCCCGCCTTCGGGCTCGCGAAGGACAAGGCGTTCTTCTTCTTCTCCTACGAGGCGCTGCGCAGAAACAACACCGACACCGTCAACGCCTTCGTCGAGACGCCCGAGTTCCGCCAGCTCGTCCAGCAGACGCGGCCCGGCAGCAACGCCGCGCGCATACTCTCGGCCTCCGGCATCCAGCCGCGCATCGTCTCGGTCGTCCCGACGGCGTGCGACCGCGCCGGCTTCCCCTCGGGCAGCTTCGGCCAGTGTCAGGTACTCCCGGGGGGCTTAGACATCGGGAGGCCGGCGGGCGCCGCGGGCCAGTACCTGCCCTTCAACAACCTCAACGGCGGCGGGCTCGACGGCATCCCCGACATACAGTTCGTACAGCTCTCGGTGCCGACGAGCGACCGCGGCAACCAGTTCAACCCGCGCTTCGACTTCGTCATCAGCGAGCGCGACAACATAACCTTCAGCTCCTACTACTCGAGCTTCGAGGGCGTCGGCAGCGACGGGCCCGGGCGCAGCCGCCCGATGGGCGACATCAGCACCGCGCCGCGCAACCTCTTCGGGACGGCGACGTGGACGCGCGTGCTCTCGCAGACGATGGTCAACGAGGCGCGCGTCAACGCCACGCGCTTCGCCTACAACGAGATCGAGTCGTCGGCCGAGACGAACTTCGGCATCCCGCGCATCGAGATCGAGTCGATGCCGGGCGACCGCCTGCGCTTCGGCGCGCCGTGGGCGGATACGACGCCGGGCATCTTCGCCGAGAACACCTTCGAGTTCCGCGACACGCTCCGCTGGGTGCGCGGGAGCATGGGGTGGAGCTTCGGCGTCGAGGCCCGCAAGGAGCACGACAACAACGACCTCTCGGGCGGCTCGCGCCCGCTCTACACCTTCGCCGGCCTCTTCAACTTCGTCAACGACGCGCCGCTCTTCTACCAGATCGACGCCGACCCGCGCACGGGCGGCCCGGCCGAGACGCAGCGCTACTTCCGCACCTCGACCTACGCGGCCTTCGCGCAGAACGACTGGAAGGTGCGCCCCAACCTGACGCTCAACCTGGGGCTCCGCTGGGAGTACTTCACGCCGCTCACCGAGAAGCAGAACCGCCTGAGCAACCTCGTCCTCGGGCCGACCGCCGAGACGGGGCTGACGGCGGCGACGATACGGCTCGTCGACCGGCTCTACCCGCCCGACCGCAACAACTTCGCGCCCAAGCTGGGCTTCGCTTGGAGCCCGGGCATGGGCGACTCGCTGGGCGGCCTCTTCAGGGAGAACCGGATGGTTCTGCGCGGCGGCTTCGCGGTCAACTACAACCGCGTGCCCATCGTGCTCTTCGCCAACTCGCGCGGGAACCCGCCGTTCCTCGCGCGCTACCGCATCTGCTGCGGCACCTCCGCGCAGGACTTCAGCACTCCCTTCGCCAACGGACAGATTCTCTACGCGCTCGGCGCGAACAACTCGCCGTTCAGCTACCCGGCCAACCCCGCGCTCAGGCTCAACTTCGACCCGGCGACCGGCATCCCGACCAACGCGGGCGGCGACAGGCAGGTCGAGGTCTACGGCTCGCCGGCCGAAGTGCCGACGCCCTACGTCTACACCTACTCGCTCGAAGGCCAGTACGAGCTGCCCGGCCGCCTGACGGCCGAGGTCGGCTACCAGGGGAGCGCGGGGCGCAAGCTGATACGCCTCGTCAACCAGCGCTTCATCTTCCCGAACGACCCCGGCAGCTTCTTCGCCAGCGGCGTCTTCTTCCCGACGCCCGACACGACTTCGAGCTACAACGCGCTCATCGCGCGGCTCACGCGCAGGTTCGGGCAGGGGTTCCAGTTCGACGCGCACTACCGCTGGGCCAAGAGCATCGACGTGGCCTCGAACGAGGGCCCCGGCGCCTCGACCAACCCGACCTACCCGCTCGACGTGCGCGAGGAGCGCGGCCCCTCCGACTACGACGTGCGGCACCACTTCGTCGGGTCGGGGCTGTGGGAGCTGCCCGTTTTCCGCAACCGGCGCGACGCGCTCGGCTCCATCCTCGGAGGCTGGCAGTTGAGCGGCATCGTGACGGCGCACACGGGCTTCCCGTGGACGCCGGTCACGGGCAACTGCCAGAGCACCAACCGGCCCATCGTCTGCCCCGCGCGACCGGTCGAGTATTTCGGCGGCGCGGGCGACGACTCTTCGGACGAGGCTTTCATCACCGGGAGCAACTTCCCCGGCGGCGGCCTTGAGTTCTTCGACCCGCTCGGGGCGACGGGGCAGGGCGACTCCAGAGGCCGTCTGCCGGGCGTGGGGCGCAACTCCTTCCGCGGCCCGCGCTACTTCAGCGTGGACATGAGCGTCGCCAAGCGCTTCCGGATGCCGCGCGCCCTCGGCGAGTCGTCGTTCCTCGAAGTGAAGGCGAACTTCTTCAACGCCTTCAACATTCTCAACCTCCAGAGCTTCGGCTTCGCCACCGACAGCACGACCATCAGCCACCCCAACTTCGGGCGCTCCGAGCGCGGGCTCGCCGGCCGCGTCATCGAGCTGCAAGGCCGCCTGACGTTCTGAGTCGAGCGGGCAGTAAACCGGAAGGGTTTTACCACGGGGGCACGAAGACGCGGCTTGAAGGCATAAACCTTCAAGCCGCGTCTTAGCGTTCCCGCGGCGAACTCCCTTCTCCTTCGTTCAACCGGGGCGTGCTTTAGTTCTCCGGCCGGGGCAGCGCCTCCTCCATCTCTTCCACGCCGCCGGCGGCGCGGCGCGCCTTGCGCTCCTCGTCCAACTTTTTAAAGAGCGCCAGCTCGCGCTCGGCCTCCTCCTTCCGCCCCAGCCGCGAGAGAGCGATAAACATCTGGTAATGGACGCCGGGGTCGCCCGCGCGCCCGCGCGCCGCGCCGCGCAGTAGGCCGAGCGCCTCCTCGTATCGTTTCGTCCGCACGAGCAGTCGGCCGAGGTCGTAAGCCGCGTAGAAGTGGCGCGCGTCCGCCCGGAGCGCGCGGCGCAAAATCTCCTCGGCCTCCGCGTCGCGCCCGCGCTCGCCCACGACGAAGCCGAGCTGCGCCAGCGCGTCCGCCATTTTCCCGTCCAGCTCAAGCGAGCGCCGCAGCGCCGCCTCCGCGCGCCCGTAGTCCCCTCGCCCGCGCGCGGCGATGCCGACGAAGTAGTGCGCCTCGGCCGACGCGGGGAAACGCGCGGCCGCCTCTTCAAAGACCTCCAGCGCGCGGTCGAAGCGCGAGAGCAGCATCAGCACGCCGCCGAGCCGCGCGCGGTAGACGAGCTTCGACGGGTCTTGCCGCGCCGCGCGCTCGTAGAACTCGGCCGCGCCCTCGTGGCGGCGCTGCCGCCGCAACTCCTCGCCCAGCGCGAAGTGAACCTCCGGGTAGTTCTCGCGTAGAGCCAGCGCGCGCTGCCAGAGTTGCGCGGCCTCCTCCGCGCGCCCGCGCGCCGACTCGATGAGCCCGAGGTGGTAGAGGGCGGCGGGCGCGTCCTGCGTCATCGCGGCCGGCGACGCGAGGAGCGCGGCGGCCTCTTCGTGCCGCTTCAGGTGGAAGAGCGC
>DASWNR010000101.1:0-1836 GCA_036399155.1 Pyrinomonadaceae bacterium | reverse complement strand
CGTTCATGCTTTCGGAAGTAGACTTAACTTCGCTCCGACAGTTGCGCGGCGGCGCGCTCGACGACCCAGCCCGAGGCTTCGAGCGCGCCGCGCGACTCTTCACTCCCGCGCCCAGTCTTCGACATCACGAGCGCGACGCGGAGGTCGCCGCCCGCCGCTTCGAGCGCCGCGCGCGCCGCACGCCCGTCAACCCCCGTCTCGGCGGCGAGGATGCGCTCGGAGCGCTCGCGCAGCTTGAAGTTGCTGGGGCGCATGTTCGTCATGCGGTTGCCCGTGACGTAGCCGAGCCTGACCATCGTCGCCGTCGAAATCATGTTCAGAACCAACTTCTGCGCCGTCCCCGCCTTCAGCCGCGACGAGCCGGCGAGCACCTCGGGCCCGACCACGGGGACGATTGCGACCTCCGCCGCGCGCGTGATGGGCGAGTCGGGCGCGCACGTCAGGGCGGCCGTGAACGCGCCGAGCCCGCGCGCGTACTCGACCGCGCCGATGGTGTAGGGCGTCCGCCCCGACGCGGCGATGCCGACGAGTGCGTCCGCGCCCGAGACGCCGCACGTCCGGGCGTCGCGCGCGCCCGCCTCGCGGTCGTCCTCAGAAGCCTCTGTCGCTCGGTGGAGCGCGTCGTAGCCGCCCGCGATGATTCCCTGCACCATCTCCGCAGGGACGCCGAAGGTCGGCGGACACTCCGACGCGTCGAGCACGCCCAGACGCCCGGACGTGCCCGACCCGACGTAGAAGAGCCGACCGCCCGCGCGCAGACGCCCGACGACCGCATCGACCGCGCGCCCGACTTCGGGCAGCACGCGCCCGACCGCCGCCGCGACGCCCGCGTCCTCCTCGTTCATCAGACGCAGGACATCGGCGGTCGGCAGCCTGCTCAGCTCGCGCGTCCGCGGGTTCTCCTGCTCGGTGACGGGAAGCTCTATCGGGGCGTCTGGACTCATCGGAAACCTGGGCCGGCCTCTCAGCCCGCGAGCGCGAGCTGTAACTGCTCGCCGGCCATGCGCGCGGCAGCCTCTGCGGGCGCGAGCTGCGGCGGGGCGACGTTGGCGCGCGGCGCGACGCCGGCCAGTTCCTTGGCCAGCGGGTCGAGTATGAGCGCGCCCGCCGCGAAGACGCCGCCGACGTAGGCCACCTGGAACCGCTCGCGCTCCATCTTGAGCTTGCGTGTGACGGCGGCGGCCGCGAGCGCCAATTCCCTTCCGGCGGCCTCGACGATTTCGCGCGCCACCGCGTCGCGCTTCTTCGCGACCTCGACCACGCGCACGCCGAAGCCGGCGATGCGGCTGTTGGTCATGTTCGGCGCGTAGACGGCCGTCGAGAGGTCTTCCGTCTTCGCCACGTTGAAGTAATCGCAGGCCGCCTCGGCGAGCGAGGTCTTGCGGCCGCGCCCGTCGCTGGCGTGCGCGACGGCCTGTAGCGCGCGCCGCGCTATCCACGAGCCGCTCCCCTCGTCGCCCACGACCGGCCCCCACCCGCCCGCGCAGGCGCGCCGGCCCCGCGCGTTGACCCCGCAGCAGATCGAGCCCGTGCCGGCGATGATGACGAGGCCGGCCTTGCCGCCGGTCGCGCCGTAGAGCGCGATGTCGGCGTCGGTCACGACCTCGACCGCCCCCACGCCCAGCTCTTCGACCGCCGCGCGCATCCGGTCTCGTATGTCGGCGCGCCTCACGCCGGCCAGGCCCACCTCGGCGGCGACGATGTCGGCGCGCCGCACCCCGGCCTCGGCGCAGGCGCGGTCGGCGGCGTCGCGGATGGCGCCGACCGCCTCGCGGACGCCGACGCGCAGCGGGTTCGACGCCCCCGCGAGCCCCTCGCCGATGACCTCGCCGCCGC
>DASWNR010000100.1:0-5050 GCA_036399155.1 Pyrinomonadaceae bacterium | reverse complement strand
TGCCCGCCGTTTGCCTGGAATTTAAGCCCGCTCGGATCGTAACCGGCCGCGTATCTGACGGTGATGGAGCCCGCGTTGCCGCCGATGTTGCCGGGGCCGCCGTCGCCGCCGTCGCCGCCGCGGCCGCCCTTGCCGCCGTTCTGCCCATCGCCGCCGAGGCCCGGGCCTCCCTGATGGCAGGTACAGTTCATCCCATCACCGCCCGCGCCGCCGTCGGCCCCCGCGCCGCCCGGCGAGCCGGGGCCGCCGTCACCGCCCGCGCCGCCGTCACCGCCGTTCGCCTTAAAGACGAGGTCGGTCGGCGCGCTCCGCGGGAGTTCCACGTTGATCGAGTCCGCGTCCTTGCCGAAACCACCTTTGCCGCCCTTCATGCCCTTATGGCCTGGCCCGCCGTCGTTGCCTACGGCGCCGTTGCCGCCGTGGGGGTTAACGTCGCAGGCACCGTCGGCCCCGCGCGGAGCAGGGTTGGGTATCGCGTTCGACGCGAGCGCGCCCATGTCGCCGGCCACGCCGGTCGCCCCCGGCTCGTAGACGCTCGTGTCCTCGCCCTGCGCGGTGAACGACGCGTCGCGGATGGCCGCGACGCGCCCGTCCCGCTCGCGCTTGCGCAGCCACTCCGTGCGGCCCTCGCCGCTCACGTCTATCGTGATGCGCCCGCCCTGCACGGGGCGCGGGAGGGCCGTCGAGGGATCGAAGCCCGCCTCGCGGAAGAGGGCGCGCCCGCCGCCCGCCGCCTCCGGCAGCGTCGTCCCGAGCACGCCGACCGATTCGACGACGTAGAGGTGCAGGCTGTGGTTGCCCTTGATGAGCACGTCGCGCCCCTCGAAGACGAGGTTGTTGACGAGCAGCACGGCGTCGCCGTCCAGCTCGACGCGCTCGGGCAGGTAGAGCGTGCCCGCGACCGTGGCCGAGTTGAGGCGGCCGCCGCCGCGCACGGCCCGGCGCATCTCGGGCATCCGCGACAGCGGCTCGGCCAGCCTTTCGCGCCAGCGCGGGTGGCGCAGCCAGTCTGGGTCGAAGGGCACGCCCTTCGCCCGCAGCGCCGCGCGCGCACGCCCGAACGCGGCGCGCGCACGCGCCTCGACCGTCAGCCTTCGCCGGAGCTGCTCAACCTTCCCCGGCGGCGCCACCGCCGGCACGGGCTCGCTTTCGTTCTGTCTAAGGCCGCCGCGGGCCGTCAATGGGACGAGGAGTGAGAAGACGGTGAGGGGAATCAGAATCGCTTTCATAGAGGTCTCCTTAAAGTCGAGGGAGGCAGCTTTTCGGAGGCGGAGGTAACGCTTCCACCCGGTCTGAGTCACCGTCGCGTCGCCTTGTAGATTCGTGAGACCGCCGTGAGGGACGCTCGGCGTAGGGCGGACGGAGTATACGGGGGGGGGGCGCGCGGGTCAATAAATTTACTTCACGCGCGGGCGGCGCGGACTCGGCGCGCGTGGGCGGGCGAAACTGAAGAAGCGCGACGAAACGATGGCGGCGCCGTCCCGCGACGGCGCCGCCACTCTCAAACCTTCGGCCGCCGTTTTACGACGCGCTAAGAGTCTGCCTGGCCGGCGAAGCGGGCGGTGCTGGCGCCGGAGACGTAGGGCGCGTGCTCTGTGAGCGCGTCGTCGATGAGCTTGCGCTGTTCGAGTTCGTGGATGGTGTAGGAGCCTGTGGCGGGGCTCGCCGACGCCGCGCGGCCGGCGTAGAAGGGGCGCTCGCAGGCGGAGAGCAGGCCGGCGAGGCGCGGCTCGACGAAGTGCCAGCCGCCGTAGTTCTTCGGCTCCTCCTGACACCAGACGAGCTGCGTCGCCTGCGGGTACGAGGCGAAGATTTCGCGCAGCGCGCGCTCCGGGAACGGGTAGAACTGCTCCAGGCGGACGATGGCGACGCGCTCGTCCTCCGTCTTCCTGCGCGCCGCCGCGAGGTCGTAGAAGACCTTGCCGCCGCACACGACGACGCGGCGGACGGCGCCCCTGTCCGTCACCTCTGCGTCGTCGATGACGGGGCGGAAGCCGCCCGCCGCCAACTCCTCGATCGAGGAGACGGCCGCCGGAAGCCGGAGCAGGCTCTTCGGCGTCATCACGACGAGCGGCCGCGCGGGCGTCTGCCTGACCTGACGCCGGAGCAGGTGGAAGTACTGCGCGGGCGTCGTCGGGTAACAGACCTGCATGTTGTTCTCGGCGCAGAGTTGGAGGTAGCGCTCCAGCCGCGCGTTCGAGTGCTCGGGGCCCTGACCCTCGTAGCCGTGCGGGAGTAACAGGACAAGGCGGGAGGGCTGCTGCCACTTGTCAACGCCCGGCGCGATGAAGGTGTCGATGATGACCTGCGCGCCGTTCGAGAAGTCGCCGAACTGCGCCTCCCAGGCGACGAGCGCGTCGCGCGCCTCGACCGTGTAGCCGTACTCGAAGCCGAGCACGCCCTGCTCGGAGAGCGAGCTGTCGAAGACCTCGACGAGCGAGCGCCCCTCGGCGCGCGCCGTCATGTCGGAGAGCGGCTCCCAGGGCTTGCCGGTTCGCGTGTCGTACATGATGGCGTGGCGGTGGCTGAACGTGCCGCGCCCCGAGTCCTGACCCGACAGGCGCACGCGCGTCCCTTCGAGCCCCAGAGAGCCGAAGGCCATCAGCTCGCCGAAGCCCCAGTCCAGAGGCGCCTGGCCGTCGCCCATCTTCGCGCGCCGCGCGAGCTGGCTCACCATCTTCGGGTTGATGTTAAAGCCCTCGGGCACGACCGCGATGCGGTGCGCGATGTCGCGTATGACCTCCGCGGCGACGCCGGTCTCGACGATGTCGGAGCCGTCCTCCTCGGGGGCCGCCGGGGGCAGCTCCTTCAGAGGCTCCTTCTGCGCGACGATCTCCTTAGCGCGCGCGTGGCTGCGCTCGTAGCGCTCGACCGCCTCGCGCGTCATCTGCTCGACCTCCTCCTCGGTGACGACGCCTTCACCGACGAGGCGCTGCGCGTAGACGGCGCGCACGCCCGGGTGCGCCTTGACGCGCGCGTACATCAGGGGCTGCGTGTAGCTCGGCTCGTCGCCCTCGTTGTGACCCAGGCGGCGGAAACCGATAACGTCGAGGACGACGTCCTTGTTGAACTCCTGCCGGAAGTCGAGCGCCATGCGCAGGCAGCGGTAGGCGGCCTCCGGGTCGTCGCCGTTGATGTGGAAGATGGGGAGCTGCGTCATCTTCGCCACGTCGGTCGAGTAGATGGACGAGCGGCTGGCCTCGGGCGAGGTGGTGAAGCCGATCTGGTTGTTGATGATGACGTGGACGGTGCCGCCCGTGCGGTAGCCGCGCAGGTCGGCGAGCTGCAACGTCTCCATCACGATGCCCTGACCGGCGAAGGCCGCGTCGCCGTGCAGCAGGACGGGGAGCGCGCGGTCTACGACCTCCTCGCGCGCCTGCCCCGCGAGCCGCCACGCGTCCTGCTTCGCGCGCACCATGCCCTCGACGACCGGGTTGACGAATTCGAGGTGGCTCGGGTTGGGCGAGATGGTGATGCGAACCTTCCTGCCCGAGGCCGTCTCGCGCTCGCCCGACGCGCCCTGGTGGTACTTCACGTCGCCCTCGTCGGCCGGGAAGTCCGGGTGGACCGAGCCCTCGAAGGCCGTGAAGATCCTCTCGGAGAAGTTGCCGACGACGTTGGCGAGCACGTTCAGGCGGCCGCGGTGCGCCATCCCCAAAGTGATGTCCTCGACGCCCTTCTCGGCCGCCCGCTCGACGAGCTGGTCTAAGAGCGCGATGATCGTCTCGCAGCCCTCAAGGCTGAAGCGCTTCTGTCCGAGGTACTTCGTGTGGAGGAAGCGCTCGAACTGCTCGGCGCGGATGAGGCGCATCAGCAGCGCCTTCTTCGTCTCGGGCGCGAGCGGCTCGGGGTAGACCAACTCGACGCGGATGCGGTCGCGTATCCAGAGCTTCTGCTCCTTGCTCTGGATGTGCCGGTACTCCGTGCCGACCTTGCCGCAGTATGCGCGCCGCAGGATGTCTAAAATCTCGCGCAGGCTGGCGCTCTCCTTGCCGCCGAGGCCGCCCGTGATGAACTCCCTGTCCAGATCCCAGATCGTGAGGCCGTAGGTCTCGATGTCCAGCTCCGGGTGGTACTGGATGGGGAGCGCGTTCAGGGGGTCGATGTCGGCGACGAGGTGGCCGCGCACGCGGTAGGCGTTGATGAGTTCGAGGACGCGCGCCTGCTTGACGATCTGGTCGCGCGCGCCGTCGCCGCCGAGGAGCGCCGGGTTGAAGTCGCGCGCCCAGCGCATCGGCTGGTGCGCGATGCCGAGGTCGCGGAAGATGCGGACGTAGAAGTCGTGCTCGCCGAGCAGCAGCTCGTGGACGTGCGCCAGGAAGGCGCCCGACTCCGCGCCCTGTATGACGCGGTGGTCGTAGGTCGATGAGACGTTGACGACCTTGCTGATGCCGAGGAGCGAGAGCGCCTGCGGCGTCATCGCGTGGTACTCGGCCGGGTACTCGATGGCGCCGGTGGCGATGATGGCCGACTGCCCGGCCATCAGTCGCGGGGTCGAGGAGACGGTGCCGATGGTGCCCGGGTTCGTCAGAGAGATGGTCGTGTCCTGAAAGTCGGGCACGCCGAGCTTGCCGCCGCGCGCCCTCTTCACCACGTCGTCGTACGCGGCGAGGAACTCCGCGAAGTTGAGCGCGCCCGCGTTCTTGACGTTCGGGACGAGGAGCGTGCGCGTGCCGTCCTTCTTCTCCATGTCGATGGCGATGCCGAGGTTGACCTCCGAGCGGCGCAGGCGCGCGGGGGCCCCGTCGACGACCGCGAAGCCGTCGTTCATCTGCGGGAAGCGGTCGAGCGCGCGGCAGACGGCGTAGGCGATGAAGTGCGTGTAGGAAGCCTTGCCGCGCTTGTGCTCCTTCAAATACTGGTTGACGAGAGCGCGGTTCTCTTCGAGCACCTTGACGGGCACGTGCCGGTTCGACGTGGCCGTCGGCACCGTCAGGCTCGTCTCCATGTTCTCGACTATCTTCAAAGCGCCGCCGCGTATCGGCTGCGTCTCGCCGCGCGCCTGCGCCGCCGCCGCGGGCTGCGCCCCCGTCTGCGTCTGAGGGGCCGA
>DASWNR010000099.1:0-3013 GCA_036399155.1 Pyrinomonadaceae bacterium | reverse complement strand
GACGTGTGATAAGAAAGAACAAGTCCCGCCTTCTCTTTCTTATCACACGTCGCCCGTCACTTATCACCGCTTTCAAGTATCTCTTCGAGCGTTTCGGAGAACTCGTACACGCCGGTCTTGCCTTGAATCCAGCGCGCGGCGACGAGCGCGCCCGAGGCGAAGCCCTCGCGCGAGCGGGCCGTGTGCGTGAGCGTCATCTGGTCGGCCGCCGCGTCGAAGCCGACGCGGTGCGTGCCGGGGATGTGGCCGGCGCGCGTCGAGGCGACGGGCGGCTCCGCGCCGAAAGCGTCGGCGACTATGTCGCGCAGGCGCAGCGCCGTGCCCGAGGGCGCGTCGCGCTTGCGCGAGTGGTGAGCCTCTTCTACGAACGCCGCGTAGTCGAAGCCCTTGAACAGCTCTGCGGCGCGCGCGACGACGCGGTAGAAGAGGTTGACGCCGACCGAGAAGTTCGCGCCGTAGATGAGCGCGCCGCCCTCGCGCTCGAAGACGCGCCGCACGTCGTCCAACTGTGCGTGCCAGCCCGTCGTGCCTTCGACGAGCGGGACGCGCGCCAGCGCGCAGGCTTCGGCGTGGCGCGGGACGGCGTCGGCGACCGTGAAGTCGATGGCGGCGTCGTGGCCGGCGAGAATCTCGGCCAGCTCCTCCGCGCCGAACGCGGCCTCGCGCGAGCCGAGCACGGTCGCCACCTCGTCGCCCGCCTCGCGCGCAAGGCGCTCGACAAGTTGCCCCATCGCACCGTGACCGAGCAGAGCCAGCTTCATAAGTTTCAGCTTCGAGACATCGGATTCAGCTTCGAGACATCGGGTTCAGCTTCGCGACGGATTCAGCTTCGCGACAGGAGCGACCTCGCCAGCCGCGCGTAGATTTCGACCGCCTCCTCAAGTTCGCGCTTCGAGACGCGCTCGCCGTCCGTGTGCGCGTCGAGGATGGAGCCGGGGCCGACGAGCAGCGGCCGGCCCCAGTTCGAGAGGTACGGGATGTCGGTCGTGAACCGGACGACCTCGCGCTCGAAGCCCTCGACCGAGTGCATCCGCACGGGCTCGGCCGCCGAAAGGTATTCCACGCGCGCGCGCGCGGCGACGACACCCTCAAGAATTTTTTTGACCGTCTCGGACGGCGTCACCAACCTGATTTGCAGCTCGGCCTCGGCCCGGGCCGGGATGACGTTGGGGCGCGTGCCGCCCTGTATCGTCCCGACGTTGCACGTCGTCTCGCCGAAGAACTCGTCGCGCGGCCAGGCGACGGCGCGCACGTCTGCGAGCACGTCGAGCAGCTTCTCAATCGCAGACTCGCCGCGCTCCGGGTAGGCCGAGTGCGCCGCGCGCCCCTCGGTCACGAGTCTCAGGCGGAGCGAGCCCTTCGAGCCGACGGCGAGCTTGTTGTCGGTCGGCTCGCCGTTTATCAGGAACTCGCACCCGCGCGCGAGCGCGTGCGAGTCGGCGGCGCGCGCGCCGAGGCTGCCGAGTTCTTCGTCCACGGTGAAGAGCAGCCCCAGCTCCTCGACGCCTTCGGCCCGCAAGCGTTCGGCCGCCGCGACCTGCGCGGCGATGATGCCCTTCGCGTCACACGCGCCGCGCCCGCGTATGTGCGTCGCGTCCTCGCCGGAAGCGATGAACGGCGGCACCGTGTCCATGTGCGTCGAGAGCACGACGCGCGCCCCCTGTGTGAGCGTCGCCATGACGTTCGCGCGACCCGGCTCGACCTCCTGCGACTCGACGTGCCAGCCCAAGTCCCCCAGGTGCGACGCGAGGAAGCGCCCCACCTCCGCCTCGTCACCCGAGACGGAAGGGATGTCTATCAGCGTCCTCGTCAGCTCGAATAGATTCATAAAGAAACTGACTACCGACTACCGTCTACCGGTTTCCCGATTTCCGCGAGCAGCTCCGAGGTGGCGCACTCGAAGAAGGCCGCGTGGAGGAGTCGGACGGCCTCGGCCGCGTGTCGCTCCTCGACGACGAAGGTCAGGTTGATGCTCGACGCGCCCTGCGAGATGAGCAGGACGTTGATGTCCCTGACGGTCGAGAAGACACGGCCGGCGATGCCGGGCGTCGAGCGCAGCCCCTCGCCGACGATGCAGACGATGGCGCGGCCGCTCTCGACCCGCACGGCGGCGATGTGCTTCAGGTCTTCGGTGATGGCGTCGAGCGCGCTCACGTCTTCGAGCGAGAGCGAGACCGAGACCTCGGACGTGGTCACGATGTCGACGGCCGTGCGGTGGCGCTCGAAGACCTCGAAGATGGCGCGCAGGAATCCGTAGGCGCCCAGCATCCGCGCCGAAGTGACGTGGACGATGTGGACGCCCGCCTTGTGCGCGATGGCCTTGACGGTGCGCGGCGTCATCTCGGCGTCGAAGTAGACGACGGTGCCGGCCGCCCTCGGCTCGCGCGAGTTGCAGATGCGCACGGGGACGTTGCGGACGACCGCCGGCAGGATGGTCTTCGGGTGCAGAACCTTCGCGCCGAAGTACGCAAGCTCGGCCGCCTCGGCGAAAGACAGGCGCGGGATCGGGCGCGCCTCGGCGACGACGCGCGGGTCGGCGGTGAGCACGCCCGACACGTCCGTCCAGATTTGAATCTCCTTCGACCGCAGCGCCGCGCCGACCAGTCCGGCCGTGTAGTCCGAGCCGCCGCGCCCGAGCGTCGTCGTCTCGCCCGACGCGGCCGACGCGGCGATGAAGCCGCCCATGACGGGCGTGTAGCCTTGCTGGATGAGCGGCTCCAACTGGGCCCGCGTGTGGCGCTCGGTCTCTTCTTTGAGGGGCGTCGCGCGGCCGTGCTCGTCGTCGGTGACGATGCACTCGCTCGCGTCCACATGCCGCGCACGCAGGCCCCGCGCGTCGAGCAGGCGCGCGAGCAGGCGCGACGACAACTGCTCGCCGAAGGAGACGACCGAGTCTTGCAGCAGGGGGAGCGGGCGCCTCCCCCCGGCCGCATCATTGAACGCCTGCTCGATGTGCCCGCGCGCGCGCGCGAGCGCCTCGCCGAACTCTTCGGCGGCGGCCGTCACCTCCGCC
>DASWNR010000098.1:0-11315 GCA_036399155.1 Pyrinomonadaceae bacterium | reverse complement strand
CGAGACCGTCGAGGCCCCGACGATGCTGCGCCCCGCAGACCCCGCGCGCGAGGGCACGTTGATGGTCGAGGTCAAGGGCGTCGAGCGCGGCTTCCCGCTCTACGGAGAGTTTCTGCTTGAGGACGGACGGCCGTTCGACTTCGCGCTCGTTGAGAACGGCGGCGCGGTCGTCGCGCCGCTGCTGCTCGAACGCATGTCTCTCCGCGTCGGCGACGGCGTGAAGATCGGCGAGCGCGAGTTCGAGATTCGCGGCGTCACGCGGCAGGAGCCGGGGAGCGGCGGCGGCTTCCGCCTCGGCCCCCGCGTCTTCGTCGCGCGCGCAGACCTTGAGGCGTCGGGGCTGACCGGCTTCGGCAGCCGCGCGCGCCGCAAGCTGCTCTTCAAGGCGGGCGAGGGGAGGATGGACGAGCTCGTCCGCGCGCTCCGCGCCGAGTTGGGCAACGGCAGCCTCGTGGGCGTGCGCTCGTACCGAGACTCGGAGGAGAGTCTGTCCGCGCAGTTCTCGCGCGCGGAGAACTACCTCTCGCTGACGGGACTCGTCATCCTCGTCCTCGGCGGCATCGGCGTCTCTTCGGTCACGCGCGTCTTCGTCGAGCAGAAGCGTAAGACCATCGCGGTGCTCAAGTGCCTCGGCGCGACCGGAAGCAGGCTGACGGCCGCATACCTCGCGCAAGTTCTCGCGCTCGGCGCGGCGGGAAGTTTGCTCGGCGTGATTCTGGCCAAGGCGGCGCTGGTGGCCGTCCGCTCGCGCTTCGCGGAGAGCCTGCCGGCGAACCTCTCGTACGACCTGCAAGCGGGCGCGGTGGCGCAGGGGCTAGGGCTCGGGCTGCTCATCTCTCTGCTCTTCTCGGCGCTCCCGCTGCTGCGCATACGCGGCATCAGGCCGAACATGCTTCTGCGCGACGCGGCCGAGCCCGAGCCGCGCCGCTGGCTCGACCTCTGGCGCGCGGTCGTCGCGGGCGGCGTGCTCGCCGGCCTCGTCTTCCTCGCCTCTTGGCAGGCGGGAAGCCTGCAAGTCGGCGTCGTCTTCCTGCTCGGCCTGGGCGCGACGGCGCTCTTGCTCTACGCGGCGGCGTGGGCGCTGGTCTTTCTCGTGCGGCGCGCGCGCGGCCTGGGGACGTTCGCGGTGCGACAGGCGATTAACAGCATGCACCGGCCGGGCAACCAGACCCGCGTCATCGTGATGGCCGTCGGTTTGGGCGCGTTCCTCGTCATCTCGGTACAGTCTTTACAGTCGAGCCTGCTCGACGAGTTCGACGTGGCGCGGCGCGGCAACCTCCCGAACATGTTCCTCATCGACGTGCAGCGCGACCAAGTCGAGGGCGTCCGGGAGCTTGTGGCGCAGAGCGGCGGCGCGCGCGCCGAGCTGATACCGACGGTGCGCGCGCGCATCGTGGCGGTCAACGGGGGTGAGATTGACCTCGACGCGGCGGGCGTGCGCGGCGAGCGCGGGCGTCTGGGGCGCGAGTACGTCGTGACGTACAGGCCGCGTCTCGAATACAACGAGACGGTCGTCGACGGAAGTTTCTGGGACGAGACGCCGTCTGAGGAGCCCGAAATCTCAATCGAGGAGGGTCTGCGCGGGGCGGGCGGCATAGACCTCGGCGCGACCGTCACGTTCGACGTACAGGGGCGGAAGATGACGGCGCGCGTGACGAGCGTCCGCCGCGTCGACTGGCGCAACTCGCGGACGGGCTTCATCGTGCTCTTCCGACCCGGCGCGTTGGAGAAGGCCCCGCAGACGTTCGTCGGCGCGATTGACGGCCCCGAGGCCGAGCCCGGGCGCTCGCGCTTCCAGCGCGCGATTGTCGACAAGTACCCGAACGTGAGCGTCATCGACGTGGCCGACATCGTGCGCGGCGTCGGGCGGATACTGTCGAACATCACGCTCGCCGTCTCGTTCATCGGCGGCTTCGTCTTCCTGAGCGGCGTTCTCATCCTCGTCGGCTCCATCGCGATGACGAAGTTCCAGAGGGTCTACGAGGCGGCCGTCCTGAAGACGTTGGGCGCGAAGCGGCGCGTGCTCCTGACGATGATGCTGGCCGAGTACGGGCTGCTCGGGCTGGTCGCGGGCGGGGTCGGCGCGGCCGCCGCCAACGGGCTCGCCTACGCCGTCTCGCGCTACGTCTTCGAGGTCACGTGGGCGTTCGCGCCCGCGCTCAACGCGGCCGGGGTCGCCGCCACCGTCCTGCTCGTCTGCGCCGTCGGCGCGCTCTCCAGCCTCGACGTGCTCACGCGCAAGCCGCTCTCAATCCTCCGCGCACAGTAAAGAGGGAAGTAGACAGTAGACAGTAGTCATTAGCCAGTAATAAAGACAGGCGGCGCGTCTTCGGCAATCAGCCAAGACGCGCCGCTCGTTTTTTCTACTGTCTACTGACTACTTGCTACCGACTAATCACGTTGGCCGGGAAGCCCATGCCGGGGTTGTTGCGGACGATGTTGCGGAGGAACTGTCGCTTGATGAGGACGGTGGCGTCGCCCGGGCCGACGCCGGTGTATGTGAAGGAGTTGCCCTCGATGCGGCTGTCGAACACGTCCTCCATGTGGAAGCCGGGCAGGCCGCCGCCGCCCACGTCGGTGAACTGGTTGTTGAGGACGGTGAAGTGCGAGCCCTCAAGGTTCAGGCCGGACTGGCCGGTGCGTGTGACCTTGTTGTTGCGGATGGTCACGTCGCGCATCGTCTGGCCGAAGACGTAGATGCCGTTGCTGAGGATGTTCGTGATCTCGGGCGGGACGTTGTTGCCGCCGTAGATGGTGTTGCCCTCGATGAGGATCGGGCCGACGAGGCGCGTCAGCGAAGTCGACTGGACGACGATGCCGTTGCCCGCCTGTATCCTGTGCGTGCGCGCGTCGATGAAGTTGTTGCGGATGATTATGTTTTCGAGGTGGTCGTCGACGTGGTTGGGTTCGAGGTCGATGACGGTCGAGCCGGGGCCGCCCGGCTGGCCGGGGTTGACGAAGCGGTTGTTCTCGAACGTGATGTTGCGCCCGTTGGCCAGCGCGAGGTTCTGCGAGGCGACGTTGGTGAAGAGGCACTCGACGACGCGCGAGTCCAGCGCGAAGTTGCCGAACTGCCCCGAGCCGCCGAGCTGCACGCCGATGGAGCGCGTGCCGTTGAGGTGGACGCGCTCGACCGCGCAGTTCTTGCAGTTGCCGAGCGAGACGGCCTGAGAGGCGGAGTTGAAGCCGGCGTTGGCGCCCTTAATCTGGATGTCGCTGATGAAGATGTCGGAGTCCGCGTCGCCGTTGCGGCGCGAGCTGTTGTGCGCGCCGACGACCGTGAACTGATCCTTCGCGGTGGACTCTAGGAGAATCGACCGCTCCATGCCCTCGCCGACGAGCGAGGCCCCGGACTTCAGCAAGACCGGAATGTCCGCCGTGGAGGGCGCGTAGGTGCCGGCCATGAGCCGGAGCGTGTGGCGCTCCGAGACGACGACGGGCGTCGTGATGCTCCCGCCGCCGCGCGCGACGATGACGCCCGGCGCGGCGCCGAGCGCGCGGTCGGCGGCGTTTATCTTCGCCCCGAGGTCGGCGCCGGGGAAGCTGTTGGCCTCGACCGTTCTTCCGCCGTCCCCGGCCGTCGCCGTGCGGCCCGTCTGCGTGCCGCCCGTGGTTTGCCGCTGGCGCGTCTGCGCCGACGCACAGGCCGTGAGTGCGAAGGAGAGAACCAAGAGCAGTAAACTTTTATGAAGCGGCATCGAACGACCCCCCCTGACGAAATAGGCTCCGCGCTAAAGATACATGAAAACGCCGCCCGCCGCGCGCGCCGGCGTGTGCTTGTGTTGGTTGCGCTGGAAGGGGTTTCGGGTTGGAAGTTTTTTGAGTCGCGTGAGAGGCGTCTCAAAGCTTGAAAAAGTAGACGGCCGCACTCTTGAATTAGAGGCGGCCGTCTTCCAGTCAATTAGTCGAGCGGCTTGAGGTCGGGCTCGACCCAGGAGGCGCGCGCCTCGGGGCAGAAGAGGCGTGCGCGCGTGTAGTGCCGGAGCGGGAGCCGGCTGTCGGCCGTGTCGACAAGCTCGTTGGCGAGGCTGACGAGCGAGCGCCCCTCGTTGCGCCCGTCTTCGAGGAACGAGCGGACGGCGCGCAGCCAGAAGAGCGTGAGCGTCTCGTGGTAGCCGCCCGTCGGCGTCGTCCGGACGCCGCGCGCGGCGTTGTAACGCTTGATACCGCGGCGCACGCGCTCGGCCGCCTCCGGCCAGTCGAACTCCAAGAGGTTCCAGAGCACGACGGTCAGGTGCGCCCTGTGCGTCCACTCCGCGCGCGGCAGCGTGCAGTCGTCGAAGCGGCGCAGCAGCGAGAAAATCTCCTCGGCCGTGCGGAACTTCAGGGCGTCAATCGTCAGCAGCGACATCTCTCTAACTCCAGAACGGGATACGCCGAAAACATCAATAAAGGTTAGGGCGGGCGGCGACAAGGTTTCGACGAAACGACTTTCGCTGCTCTACCGTTGAGCTACGGCCGCGTCAACTGGTCGCGGCCGCCGGGACTCGAACCCGGAACCCGCGGCTTATCAGGCATGTAGTTCCGCCAGCATTCGCCGCCCGCCCGAACCGCCGGGTGACAAGTTTTAAGAGGACGTTTGAGCACGGCAGCTTAGGCCGCCCGGGGTTCGCTTACCCGGCGAAGCTCGACCGCCGACCAGGTCGGCGTTGCAGCGATGTAGTCCTCCCGGCATTCACCCGGACTAACTGAGTGGCGACAAGATTGGCGTGAGATGTCGGCCGCTTGCGGGCGGCCTTGTAGGGCTCGAACCTACGGCCTGATGACAGGCTTACCATGTACTCACGCACGCATTCGCCACGTGCTTCAAAACTAATTTGAAGGGCCGACAAGAGGTTTCCCGTGACGACTTTTCCGTTTACAAAACGAATGTAGTCACGACAGCATTCGGCCCCGGAGGGTGAGGGCGGAGGCGGAAGGGGCGGCGCGACGGCCGCACGGCAGTCACCTCATCCGACACCCTCCCGCCTTCACCCTTTCAAAGGGCGACCTGCTCGATCACGCCGACCCAGTGGTCCGGCTTCATACGGCCGGCGGCGAAGTCCGCGAGCAGCTCGAACACGTGGTCCGAGAAGCCGCCGACGTTGAGCACGTCGGCCGACTCGGCCGCCTGCACCGTCTGGTACGGCTGCACGTCGATGCAGACCATCCGCGCGCGCGGGTTGCGACGCTTGAACGCCGCCCACTCGCGCATCGTCTTCGTCCCGCGCCCGCCGCGCGCGTCCACCCACGACTGATTGTCCGAGACGTAGACGACGAGGTCGCCCACGGCCTTGCGCCGGTTGAGCAGGGCGAGCGGCGCCGAGCAGTTCGTGCCGCCGCCGCCGACGGCCGCGAGCTTCCGCGCGTTCGTCATCACGCTGTCGCGCGGGTTCAACTCCAAGCCCTTCACGACCTCCTGCTCGAACGGCAGCACCTCGGCGCTCGGGTTGCGGCGCAGCACGGCCGCCGCCACCAGCGCCGCCACGTCAACGCAGCTCACCGCCGTCGTCGAGCCCTTGCGGTAGCCCGTCACGGGCGACTGCATCGAGCCCGACACGTCCGGGAAGACGTAGACCTTGCCCTCCACCCGGGGCACGTTCGAGATGGCGACCTCCATCGCGTCCTGGAGCGCGTCGCGCACCGCCGCCGGGAGCCCCGCGCCCGCCGACGCGTAGGCGACCATGAGCTGGTAAGGGAAGACGCGAGCCTTCCTGACCTGCTCGGGGTCTGCGAGGCGCTGAGCGATCAGCTCGGTCATGCCGGGCTGGCCGAAGACGCCGTGGCGGACGAACGTGTTGAGGTTCATGCGCGTCATCTGCCAGGGGGCGCGGCGCGCAATCGCCGTCCACTCAGGCTTCCCGAGGTCGAGCGCCGTCAACATCTGGAACGGCACTTCGGGGACGCGCGCGCGGTCGCCCGCCTTGAACGCCTCGAACTCGCGCACGAGCGCTGGCAGCGCCGCCGCGTCGAACTCGCGCCCGACGAGGTAGCCGTAAAGCGCCTCGCGCTCCGCGTCGCGCGGCTTCGGGTGAACCATCTTCAACACGTCCGCGAACGAGGGCGACTGGCCGACGCTCGCGCGGAAGACCTGGGCCGCGTCGCGCGCCTCAAGCCACTCGCGCACGAGGCGCTTCGGGGCCGTGCCGAGCGACTTGCGCCCCGCGACGCCCGAGCGGACGATCTGCACGAAGTTGCGGAGCATCTTGCCGTTGTCCACGACGCGCGGGAACGCGGCCGCGAGCAGGCGCACGTCCTTCGCCGCGAGGAACGCGAGCAGGAGCGCGGGCGTGTCCTTCATCAGTCCGCGCTCGCGCGCGTAGACGGCCGTCTTCGCGACGAACTCCGGCTCGACGCGCTCGCACAGCTCAAGAATCCGGGCGAGCTGCTCCTCGGCGCCGGCGTAGAACGTCGCGCCGAGGAAGCCCGTGGCCGCGTACTGCGCCAGCGCCTGCTTCGGCGTGAGCGCGTACGCGGGCGCGCCGTGCTCGTTGCGCGCGTCCGCCGCGGGGATGAGCTTGCCCACGAGCGACTTGAAGAGCGTCTTGTTCGCCATCTCAGTAATCCCCCCTCGCAACAGATGTGACAGGGTGAAGCAGCCCCGCACGTCCCGAGCGGGGGCCTTGAAAGCCGTGCCGTCGTCAACCGAAGTACCTTGAGGGTGGAAGGCGTGCGAACGGAATTTCGCACGCGAACTGCGGAGGGAGGACTCGAACCTCCGTGACCTGTTTCAGAGACAGGCAGCCTGCCGACTGGCTGACTCCGCATCGTCGAAGTCGGCGCGGGAGGAGTCGAACCTCCGGCCTCTCGGTTATCAGCCGAGTGCTCGGCCGTCTGAGCTTCGCGCCGGAAAAAATGATAGGCCGGGTCGGATTTGAACCGACGATCCCCCGCTTAAAAGGCGGATGCCTTGAGCCGCTTGGCTACCGGCCTGCTCGACGGACAAAACTGTGGCGGTGGGACTCGAACCCACGATGGCCGCTTTAACAGAGCGGTGCCTTACCAGCTTGGCTACACCACATCGGAAGAGGTCGCGGGGGCGGGAATCGAACCCGCCTTCGGTTTAGACGCGGCTTATGAGACCGCCGTGCCCACCAGGGCACCTCCCCGCAGAGGATGGACCGGGAGGGACTCGAACCCTCACGAGAAGTTTGCAAGACTTCTATGCAGCCTTTACATCACCAGCCCAAAAAATCGCGGAGGCGGGGTTCGAACCCGCGGCCGGCGCTTTATGAGAGCGCTGCTCTGCCACCTGAGCTACTCCGCATCGTGTGTCTCTGAATGGGCCCGGCAGGACTCGAACCTGCGACGTTTCGTTTAGAAGACGAACGCTCTCGTCCGACTGAGCTACGGGCCCGCGCGTTCGGGTTTGAAGGCGACGGCGGGAGTCGAACCCGCACGCTTCCGCTTACGAGACGGACGCTCTTCCCATTTGAGCTACATCGCCGTGAGTTGGCCGGGGCGGGCCGCCGGTAGTCGGCCAGGTGCTCCACGGGCCCGCGCGTCCACGCACGCGCGCGGGATGAGCCACGCCCCGAAAAAATGGCCGGTGAAGGAATCGAACCTTCGACATCCAGTTTGTAAGACTGGCGCTCTGCCTGGCTGAGCTAACCGGCCGCGGAAAAAAATCGATGGAGGCGGCTGGAGTCGAACCAGCCTCTTCGGCTCTTCAGACCGACGCTATCCCTCGACAGCTACGCCTCCGGGTTTGCCCTCTCACTTCCCGGACGTTGTGTTTTGGAGGTAGGGCGGCCGTCCCCCCTACCTCCATGTTCAAGCCGACTCGCGCCGCTCTTCTTTGAGCGGCACGCCCTCGACGTATAGGTACTTGCGCCACTGTGGTCGCGCCTCCGCGTAGTGGCAGAGCAGCAGGTGTTCGAGGCCGATGCCGAGCGGCTTCTGCGACGTGAGCAGGGGCATGCGCGCCTCTTCGGGCGTGCGGCTGCCCTTGCGCGTGTTGCAGGCGACGCAGGCCGTCGCGAGGTTCTCGGGCGCCGAGCGCCCGCCGCGCGAGCGGGGCGTGATGTGGTCGAGCGTCAGCTCCGGCGCGGCGCGCTTCTGCCCGCAGTACTGGCAGCGGAAGTGGTCGCGGACGAAGATGCGCAGGCGCTTCATACTCGCCGTCTGGCGGCGTCGGCGCACGTTGACGTAGCGGCGCAGGCGCACGACGCTCGGCACGCGGAACGCCTCGCGCGGCGAGCGGAGCACGCGCTGTCCGTCGAACTCCTCGACGAAGACGGCGCCCCGGATGACCAGGCACATCGCGCGCGCCACCCCGACCGTGCCGAGCGGCTCGTACGAGAAGTTCAAAAGCAGCACACGGCCGTTCAGGCTTGCCGTCACGGCACACCTCCTTTCAAAAGTTTTTAAGCGAAAAGGGAAGTGCGGGCGGCGTGAGGCGCCGCGCGTGGCGCGCGACCCGCCCGCAGTCTTGAGAAAGCCGTCAGTCGAGGAAGACGACGCGCTGCGCGAACGGGGCCTCGGCCTCCGTGTTCATCGCCACGCGGTGCCAGCCTTCGAGCACGACGGTCTTGTGATCGCTGTGCCACACGCGACCCCGTACGAAGACCTCCGGGTCGCGCACAAACTGACGCCAGTTCCAGCGCGCCGCCTTCGGGTTCTCGGCGAGGAGGCGCGCGTGCTGCGCGTCGGGCACGCCCTGCGGGTAGCGCGCGCAGACCCAGACGGCCTTTCCGCCGCGGCGGAAAGCGAACTGACACGTGTGCGGCTTGCTGCCGCCGCCGCGGCTCAGTGGCTCGTTGCGGAGCACGAGCCACTCGGGCACGACGAGGTTCGGCTCGGGGACGAAGAACCATTCGCCCTGCCGTACGAACGCCTCGTTGCGCCGGCTGAGGCGGTGCTTCCGGCGGCGGAGGTTGTTCCTCACCGCCCGGCGTACGCGTGGCGGCTGGAGCGACTCCATCGCCGTCACCACGCCCGACACGGACGCGCCGGGTACGGCGCAGACGAACCAGTGGCGCTCGTCGTGGCCGCAGAGGTACTTCTCCTTCCCGCCGTCGCGTCGGCCGAGCAGGAGCAGGTGCCGCATCTCGGGCCGGAGGTCTACGACCTCGTACTCGACGCCCTCGCCGCGCCCGACGACGATCTCGAAGAACTCGCCCCTGTCGTCGGCCCTGATGTCGATGCCTCGGCGTTCGGGCCACCAGCCGGGGTAGTTGTTCACTATCTCTCTGACCCGCGCCCGCGCGCCCATGCGCGCGAACCTTTCAACCAACAATCCGTTGTCCATAACCTTCCTTCTAGCTGTGCCCCTCGCGGGGCCCACCCGAACAGGCGGTCGCGGACGTTACCCTCACGCGCGGGTCTGACCCTTGCGGTAGAGCGTGACGGCCGCGCCGTCCCCGCGCCGCCCGAAGGCGCGCGGGAAGACTCTCGCGACGTAGAACAGTCTGAGCCGGGACATTTCGCGGCCTCCTCTCTTTGTGTGTGCGGTTGAAGTTTGACGCCCGTGCCCGTGGGGGCGTCGTGGGAAGAGCGCGCGGTCGGAATCGAACCGACGATTAACGGTTTTGCAGACCGTCGCCTTGACCTTCTTGGCTACGCGCGCGTCTGTGTTTGAATGCGATGCGGGAGGAGGGACTCGAACCCTCAAAGCGAGTTTGGAAGACTCGAATGTTAGCCGTTGACATCACTCCCGCGAAGGAGTTTCAAGAAGGGCGGTGCAGGAATCGAACCCGCATCTGAGCCGTTCGAAGCGGCCCGCTTTTTTGTTCCGTTAAGCTAACCGCCCGTGTCGGAGTTTGGAGTGAACGGCGGGATTTGAACCCACGTCCCCGGCGTGGCGGGCCGGTGCTTTAGCCGGGCTAAGCTACGTCCACGTGTCTGAAGTCGGAGTGGTGAGAATCGAACTCACGTCGTCTCGGTCCCAAGCCGAGTGCCTTTGTGTCCCCTAGGCTACACTCCGAAAGTTGATGCGCCGCGCGGGACTCGAACCCGCACCTTCCTGTTTAAGAGACAGGCGCTCAGCCGTTTGAGCTTGCGACGCAGAAGTAAGCGGAACTGGACGGACTCGAACCGTCATCTTCACGCTCGACAAGCGTGTGCCTCACCTCTCGGCCACAGTTCCAGAAGTTGGCAGGGCGTGCGGGATTTGAACCCGCGCCTGCGCGATAGAGAGTCGCGTGCCTTCGTCCGGGCTTGGCTAACGCCCCCTGTTATGTGAAAGGTCGGCCGGCGGGACTCGAACCCGCAATTTCCGCATTCACAGTGCGGCGCTCTGCCTGTTTGAGCTACGGCCAACGCGAAAGTGTTCTGGCAGGGGTGGCGGGGCTCGAACCCGCAAAGCCGTCGGGCCGCCTGTTTGAAGGACAGGGCGCTTTGTCCATTTGCATACACCCCCTCGGGTCTTTCGGATGCGCGCGGAGAGACTCGAACTCTCAACCTGCGGGGTTTAAGCCCGCCGCCTCTGCCTGCTTGGGCTACGCGCGCGCAAACGTCGAAGCCGATACGGGAGGTGAGATTCGAACTCACAAGAGCCGCCTTCTGAGGACGGTGTGTCTGCCAGTTGCACCACTCCCGCGCGAGATGCTGGAGGGGGGACTCGAACCCCCAACGGGCATTGCCCCCGGCGCTCTCGACGCCGTGCGTTTGCCATTACGCCACCCCAGCGGAAACATCTCTCAGGACTCGAACTCCGGGGGGAGGACTCGAACCCCCACAGCCTGTTCCAAAGACAGGCGTCCTGCCTTTAGACGACCCCGGAATGAAGTTAAGCGAACCCGGCACGACTCGAACGTGCGGCCTCAGGCTCCGCAAGCCTGCGCTCTGAATCCGACTGAGCTACGGGTCCGAAGAGAAGGGTGAAAAAGCGGAGGCGGTGCGAGTCGAACGCACAGGGGCGCGCTGTTGCGAGCCCGGCGGCTTAGCACACCGCTGCACTACCTTTTGTGCGACGCCTCCGAACTGTTTGGCGGAAGGTGCGGGAGTCGAACCCGCAGAGGCCGTAAATGCCCCGACAGTTTTCGGGACTGCTTGGCGTGCCCGTGCCCAACCTTCCGAGTCTGGCGGGGGCGCCCGGATTTGAACCGGCAAGAGCGGGTTTGGAATCCGCCAGTTTGGCGTTTAGCTTACGCCCCCTCTCACGATGCATCAGGAGGGATTCGAACCCCCACGCCCGCCGCGCGAGCCACAGCTTTACAGGCTGCTGCCGAGCCGTTTCGGCCTCTGATGCGCGTTCGGAAAAACTTTCGAGTTTCAAGACGCTTCGGAGAAAAATTTGTCGAAGGCGGGGCGCGCCGCGCGCACGCTTCTCGGCGGCGGGCGGCCCCGCCTTCGACACCTCAAGGTACTTCGGTTGTCAAACAACAAAAGAAAAG
>DASWNR010000097.1:0-12956 GCA_036399155.1 Pyrinomonadaceae bacterium | reverse complement strand
CCGAAGAAGAGCTGCGAGTTCGGCAGGTAGAAGCTCGACAGGTGCTTCGGGTTGTTGACCTTGACCCCGCGCCAGCCCTCGGTGCTGAAGAACAGCTCAAGATGATCGTTGATGCCGACGTTAAAGCTGAGCGGGATGACGGTGAAGTCAACGTTGCCGGGGTCGCGGTCGTAGTTGCTGTAGGCAATGCTGAAGGTGAACTCACCCTTACGCAGCGTGTCGCCGTCGTAGATGGTGAAGAGTCCGGTCGGGCCTCCGGGAGCGCCCCCCGTGCCGACAGTCGGCGCCTGGTTGCGCGGGTCGTTACCCGGGCGCAGCGTCTGAGCTGTCACTGCCGACATCAGGATTAAAGTGGCGAGCGCGGCAAAGAGCGCTCTTCTCGCGAGTCTCATCGCATTCCTCCTGCGAAATGAGTTTAAATTTTGCGGAAGGGGGCGACCGTGCTCCTCGAAGTCGCGTCGGCGGCATACTCGGCGCGTCCGGTCTGCTGTGTCAGACCGAGCGTTTCGCCGCTGGCCGCGACCGGGCGACCCTTTCAATCCTGGGGCGCGGGCGCTCCAACTACAAGCGTAAACCCTTTAAGTCAAAGAAACTGCTACCGCCCTCGAACTCGAACGTCTTGTAGATGGAGCGGAGCAGCGAGAGGAGCTTCGGACGCCTGGTGGGCGTCCGTCGGGCGCTATTACAATGCCTCTACAGCGCCTCTCAACTGAGTGAACTTTGTGCTTTGTTTAGCGCACCTGCTTATACAGAACGGGTGCGCCGCTGTCAACACTTTGGGTGGAACGTTTCCGACGCCGCCGCTTAAAACCCTACACGGACAGATGCCGGGGGCGTACCAAGTTCCGCCAGACCATACACCTCTTAGTCGCGGAAATCAAGAGTTTTTCGCAACTTAGCTCGAAAAAACAGTTCACATTTTCGTCACGCGTAGATGCCGCGCATCCGCGTGTCATAAGCCACACGGTCGATGGCCAGCATGTAGGCCGCCGTGCGCGTATCGACGTTGTGATTCTCGGCGTACTTCACCACGTCGTTGAAGCTCGCCACCATCACGTCGGAGAGGCGCTCGTTGACGACCTCCTCCTTCCAGAAGTAGCCCATGCGATCCTGCACCCACTCGAAGTAGCTGACGGTGACGCCCCCGGCGTTGGCCAGGATGTCCGGGATGACGAAAACCCCTTTGTTGTGCAGGATTTTATCGGCGTTCGCGGTCGTCGGCCCGTTGGCGCCCTCGGCCAGGATGCGGCACTTGATGCGGCCCGCGTTCTCCGAGCGAATCTGGTTCTCGGTGGCGCAGGGCGCGAGCACTTCGCAGTCGATTTCGAGCAGCTCGGAGTTCGAGACGTGCTCGACGCCAGGGAACTCCTGTAGCGAGCGCGTCTGCTGAAGGTGCTTGAGTGCGGCGGGGATGTCTATGCCGTCGGGATTGTAGATGCCGCCGAAAATGTCCGAAAGCGCTACGACCTTGTAGCCGGCCTCGTGCAGCAGGCGCGCGCCGATGCCGCCGACGTTGCCCGAGCCCTGGACGACGACGCGCGTCTGCGGCGGCGAGAGCTTGAACTTTTTGATGGCCTCGTTGACGACGAAGAGGAGCCCGCGCCCCGTCGCCTCGCGGCGGCCTCGGGAGCCGCCCAGCTCGACCGGCTTGCCCGTGACGACGGCGTTGACGGTGTGGCGGGCGTGCATGGAGTAGGTGTCCATGATCCAGGCCATCGTCTGCTCGTTGGTGTTCATGTCGGGCGCGGGCACGTCGCGCTCCGGCCCGATGAAGTCGATCAGCTCGGCGGCGTAGCGGCGCGTCATACGCTCCAGCTCACCGAGTGACATCTGCGCCGGGTCGCAGATGACGCCGCCCTTGCCGCCGCCGAAAGGGACGTTGACAACCGCGCACTTCCACGTCATCCACGCGGCGAGCGCGCGCACCTCGTCAAGCGTCACGTCGGGCGCGTAGCGTATGCCGCCCTTGGCGGGCCCGCGCGCGAAGTTGTGCTGGACGCGGTAGCCCTCGAAGACTTCGAGCCGCCCCGAGTCCATGCGGACGGGGATGTAGACCTTCAGCTCGCGGTTCGGGACGCGCATCACGGCGTAGAGGTCGGGGTTGAGGTTGAGCAGTTGGGCGGCTCGGTCGAAGCGCTCCATCATCGACTCGAAGGGATTCTCCTCCCTTATGCGCCGCGGGTCGTCCATCATTGCCTTTGTCATTATTCTTCTCCGGGAAGCCAGGAGTCAGAAGTCTGGAGTCGGAATCGAAGCAATAAAAAAGCAGAGGCGCTTTCGGCGGCCTCCGCTCATTCGGACTTCTGACCTCCGGCTCCTGACTCCCTGTTTTTCAAAATCTCGTTCATCGCGCCCGTGCGGTACCCGTGCAGGTCGAGCGTGACGTAGCGGAAGCCGAGCGCGCGGAAGCGCCGCGCGAGCTCGTCGGCGACCTCGCGCCTGAGCGCCTTGTCCAGCTCGGCGGGCGCGACTTCGAGCCTGACCAGCTCGTCGTGATGTCGGACGCGGAACTCGCGGAAGCCCAGGCCCCGCATGACGGCCTCGCCCTCGTCAACGGTTCTCAAACGCTCGATGGTGACGGGCGTGCCGTAGGCGAGGCGCGAGGAGAGGCACGGGCTCGCAGGCTTATCCCATGTCGGGAGCCCCGCGCGCCGGCTCAGGGCGCGCACGTCCGATTTGCCCATGCCGGCCTCGACGAGCGGGCTGCGCACGCCGAGCTCGCCGGCCGCCGCGCGCCCCGGCCTGTAGTCGCCGAGGTCGTCGGTCGTCGAGCCGTCGAGCACGAAGCCGAAGCCGCGCTCCTCCGCCAGCGGCGCGAGCTTCGTGTAGAGTTCGGATTTGCAGAAGTAGCAGCGGTCGGACTCGTTGCGCAGGTAGCGCGGGTCGTCCATCTCGCCGGTCTGGATGTACTCGTGGTGAAGTCCGAGGCGGGAGACGAGCGCGGCGACCTCCTCGCGCTGGTTCGACGCGAGGCTCGGCGAGACGCCCGTGACGCAGAGCGCGCTCCGGCCGAGCACCTCGTTGGCGACGTGCGCGAGGTATGTGCTGTCCACGCCGCCCGAGAAGGCGATCAGCGCCGAACCCATCCCCGAGAGCAGCGCCCGCAGCGCCTCTTCCTTCGCGAGCGCTTCGGAGTCTACGACGTTCGGGGCGGCCGACTCTTCACCCGACTGAGCCGCCGCCTCTTCGTTCGTGAGCGTCGCGGCGACTCCCCCGCCCCTGACTTCTTCTTCGGCTGCCAGACTGTTCACTCTTCCCTTTTGAGCGCCGCGCCGCGAACGCGCGGCGGCGCCTGCGCAAACCCGTGCGAGCTGTCCCGAGTTGTTCTTGTTTTAAGAAGCTTACCGGCCGCGAATGTTATCGCACGCGCGCGGGGCACGCAACCCGGACGCCCTCGACGCGCCGGCGGAAGCGCAACGGAAACGTGATAGACGGCCCCGGGAGCGCGTGTTATATTCAGCGCGAAACTCACGCGCGCGTCTCCCAACGTGGGCAGTTTCGGCTCCCCCGCCACTAAACGCTTCAGATGACTTACGGCTTCAGCCAACGGCGGCTCGCCTTCGCGCTCGTCTTCGCGCTCGCTTTGGTGTGTGCGCCGGGCGTGCGGGCTCAGGAGACGGACGAATTTGGCGACACGGCCGCCGACCCTGTCAAGCTCTTCAACCGGGCGCAGGAGGCGCACGCGAAGAAGGACTATGACCGCGCGCTCGAACTCTACGAAGAGGCTTTGCAGCTCCGGCCCGACTTCCCAGAGGCCGAGTTTCAGAAGGCCGGCGCGCTCGTCGCGCTCAGGCGTCTGCCCGAGGCCGAGAAGTCTTACAGGCGCGCGATGGAGCTGCGACGGACGTGGGCGCTCCCGCCCGCCGCGCTCGGCCTGCTGCTCGTGCGCGCCGAGGGGCGCGGGCGCGAGGCCGAGCCGCTGCTCAGGCGCGCGCTTGAACTCGACGCGAAGAATCTGACGGCGGCCGTCGCGCTGGCCGAGCTGCGCACGCGCGCGGGCGACGCGGCCGAGGCCGTCACGCTCTGGCGTCGCGCGGCCGAGCTTAAGCCGAACGACGGCTCGCTCTGGGCCTCGCTTGCGCGCGCGCAGGTCGCCGCGAAGGACGCGGCCGGGGCGTTGAAGAGTTTCGAGCAGGCGTCAAACATCGAGCCGGGCAACGTCGAGGCGCGGCTCGGCCGCGCAGACCTCCACCTCGCCTCGGGCGACGCGGGGCACGCGCTCGTCCTCGTCGGCGAGCTGGAAACGCAGGCGAAGGCGACTTCGGACTGGCGGCTCGCCGTCGCGGTCTCGAACCGTTACGGGCTGGCCGGGCGGAAGGACGAGGCGCGCCGCGTCTACGAATCGCTCCCCGACGAAGCCAAACAGTCCGACGAAGGCAAGAAGCTCCTCGCGGCGCTCTCCGACGCGACCTGCGAGGACACGCCCGAGTCGCGCGCCTCGCTCGAACGCATCGTCGCCGCCGACCCGAAGAACGCGGGCGCGCTCGCCTGCCTCGGCCTGCTCACGCGCACGACCGACCCCTCCGCTTCGGTCGACTTCTACAGGCGCGCGGCCGAGGCCGAGCCGCGAAACGTCGAGCACGCCGTCGGCTACGCGGCCGCGCTCGTCCAGCTCCGACGCTTCGCGGACGCGGCCACAATCCTGCGGCGCGTCATCCAGATCGCGCCCGACAAGTACGAGGCGCACGCGAACCTCGCCGCCGCCCTCTACGAGATGAAGCTTTACAACGAGGCCGTTGTGGAATACAAATGGCTCAGCCGGGCGCGGCCCGAGCTATCCGTCGTCCACTTTTTCATCGCCACCGCGCACGACCGCCTCGGGGAGTACGAGGCGGCGCTCGAAGCGTACGAGACTTTCATCTCGCGCGCCGACGCGCGGGTCAACCAGTTAGAGATAGAGAAGGTCAACCTGCGGCTCCCTTCGCTGCGCAACCAGGTCAAGCGCGGCGAGGGGATGAAGAAAGACAAGAGGGCGCAGTGATGAAGACGAATCGCAGCGCGAGACAGACGGCCCGGCCGCACGCCGCCACCGGGCGGCAGTCGGCCCGAATCTTAATTCTACTGGCGCTCGTCGCGCTCGCGTGTGGCGAGGCGCGCGCGCAGGAGGCGGCGACGCCCCAGCAGCGCGAGGACGGCCCGCCGCCCATGCGCTACCTGCCCGTCGAGCTGCGCAGCCGGCTCGACGCCGAGCGCGACCCGAAGGAGCGCGCGCGACTCGGGATGCTCATCGCCGATGAGTGCCTCGACCGCGCGGCCCAGCTCTCCGACCAGGATCAGTTCGTGGCGGCCACGGGTCAGATAGGCGTCTACCAGGCCGTCGTCGATGACACCATCGACTTCCTGCACAGACCCGGGAGGGCCGGCAACAAGCTGCGCGACATCTACAAGCGCGTCGAGATCACGCTCCGCACGCACGTCACGCGGCTGGAGACCATCCGGCGCGGGCTCCCGTCGCAGCACGCCGTCTACGCGAAGGACGCCATCGACTTCGTGCGCGACAGCCGCGACAGGGCGCTCGGCGCCTTCTACGACGACGCCGTCATTCGCGAGTCGAACCGGCCCGCCGTGACGACCGCCGCCGGCGAGCGCGCGACGAGCAACACCGTGGCGCGCCCCGAGGACGAGAAGAAGCCCGACCAGCGTCGTTAGCCGTCCCCCTTTAAAGCAGACATGAACAGCCCCCGCATTCCGACGCGCGCGCGCCCCCGTTACGTGCGCGCCGCCGCGCCCCACCTCTTAGCGCTCTGCCTCTGCCTCTGCCTCCCCGCGACGGCCCCGGCGCAGCGAAGCCGCGAGCATTTGACCCCGGAGGAGATCGAGCTGGTGCGCGACAACCAGGTGCTCGACTCGCGCACGGGCGTCTTCATCAAGGCCGCCGAGCGCCGCCTGCTCGCCGTCACCAACCCGGCCGAGGCCGCCAAGACCGCCGCGAAGGACAAAGAGAAGTGGGGCGAGGTCAAGGGCACGCGCGCGCAGCTCTTCTACGACATCTCGAAGATTCTCGACGAGGCCGTCGTCAACGTCGACGACGTGGCCGCCCACGACCCCGACAGCCCGCTCCTGCGCAAGTCGCTCTACATGCTCGGGCAGGCGGCCGGGCGCATCCTGCCCGAGCTGACGAAGCTGCGCGAGGGCGTCACAGAAGAGGCGGAGGCCGACCAGCTCGACCGCGCGCTCGAAACGGCGAAGGAGATAGCCGACGCCGCCCGGGAGCGCGGCGTCAACACCGAAGACCTGAAGGCCAAGGCGAAGGCCGCGAAGAAGGACAACTGAGCCGGCCCTCGACTTAGGCCGAAGCGACCGGGGCGGCGCGTGCTTTCAGACAAAGCCGCGCCGCCTTTATCTTTCGACTTTTATCTTTCGACTTATTTCGACTTATTCGGCCGGGCCCGAACCGCGCGGCCGTTTGTGTCGTAGAATAGGGCGCGAAAGGAAGGGCGGAAAAGTTTATGGAGAGCAGATTTTACCCGGGCGTTCAGGCCGACGTGGCACCGCTACAGAGAGAGCTGCGCGCGCTCTTCGACGCCGACGAGGCTTACGAAGTCCAGACGATGCAGGTCTCCACGACCGCCGTCCTTCAGGCGCGAAAGACGAGCACGCTCCGCGAACTGACCGGGCTCTCGGCGGCGCTCACCATCAAGGTCACGCCCGAGCACGGCGGCACGCGCGTCGAGATAGGGATGCAGAAGTGGCTCGACAAGGCGGCGATTGCGGCCGTCGCCTTCGTCGTCTTCCCGCCGCTCCTCGCCCTGCCCGCGCTCGGCGCGTACTGGCAGCACAAGGTCACGGAGGACACGTGGGGCGTCGTCGAGGCGCACATCGCGCGCAAGGCCGGCGGCTACGTGCCGCCGATGCCCGGCCGCTGCGGCTCCTGCGGCAAGACCATCTCGTCGGGCTCCGCCTTCTGCGCGGGCTGCGGCGCGAGCGTGAAGGCCGCGCACGCCTGCGCCTCGTGCGGCGCGCAGCAGAGAGACCCCGCCGCGCGCTTCTGCAACCGCTGCGGGAAACCCCTGGCGGGCTGAGTCGGGCGTTACGCCGCGTCGGACTCGCGCTCGGTCAGGCCCAGCTCGTCGGCGCAGTCGCGGCAGAGCCAGACGTGTATGTGCGCGGCGTCGGCCCAGAAGAAGGGCGCCACGCGCGCGGCGGCGCGGACGGCCGCGTCGGACGGCAGGCGTTGGAGGTATTTGACGTAGACGTTGCCGCGGTACAAACTGCCCGGCGCCCCGCTCGGGCGGTGGACGCACTCTCGCACACGGTAATCCTGCTCGCTCTTCAAGTCGGGTAACCTCGATAATCTCTCTATAAAGTATTGCAAAGCTGGGAGGGCTCGGCGCTCGCATCGAGGCGCGGGTGAATGTTTACCACGCGTATCTCGCGGCGGAGTTGCATTGCCGTTGCGGAACGATTATTTTGCCGCCCTCCGTTTGATAAGTATCGCCGTTTAAGGAATCATCTGACAAATGTCTGAGAGGGAGCCCGGAGATCTGACCATCCTCGTCGTCGAGGACTACGAGGATACGAGCCTCGCCATGCGCCTCGCGCTCGAACAGAAGGGCTATCACATCCTTGAGGCTTCCGACGGCGCGCGCGCCGTCGAGGTCGCCGAGAGCGTCCGCCCCGACGTTGTTCTGATGGACCTGAACCTGCCCGTGCTCGACGGCTTCAGCGCGGCCGAGCGCATCCGCGCTAACCCCGAGCTAAAAGAGACGGTCATCATCGCCGTCACCGCACACCACGACGCAGACCTCCGCGCGCGCGCGGTCGCCGCCGGCTGCAACGCCTTCGTCACCAAGCCCGTCGACTTCGAGTGGCTCGGCGACCTCATCTCGAACCTCCTCCCCTGAACCGGCCCGACCCGGCGTCTTCTTAAACGACTTAGGATTTTCTCCCGGGGCGCGGACGCGCCGTGCGAATTCTTGGACACGACGCGCACGCAGATTTTTGAAGCGCGGCGCGGCGTTATCCAATTTCGGCAATCCGGCGGCGCGGATTCTCCGAACATCCCTCCGACGAAGACTTCACTTTACTCGCGTCACGCAAACCGCCCCCGTCAGGCACGCTTCTTGTCTTAAAAGTCCGCAACGGAGCGGGCGCCCACCGCGAAAAAAACTGACCCGCCGGGGCCTTCCAAACCAATGGACGGCTCCGGCGGGACACCAAAGGCTCGGAGGGAAACAAGGAGTGAGAGTTATGAAACGAGCAAAATTGCTCAGGGATACGTGTGCCTTGTTGGGCGTCATCGCGCTCACGATAAGCCTCGCGGCGACGGCCGCCGCACAACAGACGACGGGCAACGTGCGCGGCGTCGTCGCCGACCCGAACGGCGCGGCCGTGCCCAACGCGCGCGTGACGCTGACCAGCAAACAGACCAACCAGTCGCAGAGCGCGCAGACCAACGACAGCGGCGAGTACCAGTTCAACAACCTGCTCACCGGCGACTACACGGTCGAGGTCTCGGCCGCCAACTTCAAGACGACGACGTTCAGCGACGTGCGCGTCCAGCTCAACCAGACGACCGACCTGCCGGTGCAGTTGCAGGTCGGGCTCCAGGGCGAGACGGTCGAAGTCTCGGCCGCCGGGGCCGAGCTGGTCAACACGACCGACAACACGCTCGCCCGGTCGTTCGGCGAGCGTCAGGTCGTCGAGCTGGCACTCACCAACGTCGGCGGCGCGTTCGGCGGCGGCGTCAACAACCTCGCGCTGCTCGCGCCCAACGTCGCCTCGGCCGGCGGCGTCGGCGTCGGCACGGGCGGCTCGGTCGGCGGGCAGAGGCCCCGCAACAACAACTTCATGCTCGACGGCGTGGACAACAACCGCAAGGACGTGACCGGGCCCACCGTCTACATCTCGCCGGAGAACGTCGCCGAGTTCTCGCTCCTCCAGAACCAGTTCTCGGCCGAGTTCGGCCGCTCGAACGGCGGGCAGTTCATCACGGTCACCAAGTCCGGCTCCAACGAGACGCACGGCTCGGCCTTCGGCTTCATACGCAACCGCTACCTGAACGCGCTCGACACGCTCCAGAAGGCCGCCGGCATCACGCGCGACCGCGGCGACGGCGACCTCTTCATGCCGCGCTCGGACTTCTTCCGCGGCGGCTTCAACCTGAGCGGGCCCGTCTACCTGCCGCGCTTCGGCGAGGGCGGCGACCGCTACTGGAGCGGGCGCGACAAGCTGTTCTTCTTCTTCGGCTACGAGCGCTTGCAGCTCGGCTCGGCGGCGGGCGTCGGCGGCCTGACGACCCCGACGGCCGCGGGCTTCGCCACGCTGAGTTCGCTCCCCGGCCTTTCGCCGAGCAACCTCGCCGTCTTCAACACCTACGTCCCCGTCGCGCCCACGCAGACCGGCACCGTGCCCTTCTGCCTCGTCCCGCGCGCGGGCGGCGAGTGCCCCGCCGCGCAGGTCGTCGACATCCCCGTCGGCGCCGTGGCCGTCCCCTCGCCCAACTTCACGAAGCAGAACCACATCGTCGGCAACGTCGACTTCAACCAGTCGGCCACGACGCAGCACCGCTTCCGCTTCACGATGACCAACACGGCCGACATCGACACGACGGCCAACCTGCCGGCCTTCTTCGTCGCGCTCCCCATCCCGGGGCGTCTCTTCTCCTACACGCTGCTGCACAACTTCACGCCGAACCTGATTAACGAGACGCGGCTCGCCTACCGGCGCTTCGCGCAGCCCATCACGATTCCGTCGGGGCTCTCGTTCCCGGGGCTCGACCAGTTCCCGAACATCGGCCTGCGCGACCTCGGGCTCGACATCGGCCCGAACCCGAACGCGCCGCAGACCTACGTCGAGAACAACTACCAGGTCGTCAACAACATGACCTGGCTCAAGGGCAACCACTCGTTCAAGTTCGGCGGCGACTTCCGCCGCGTCATCGCGCCGCAGTCGTTCGTCCAGCGCCAGCGCGGCGACTACCAGTACAACACCTTCGACCTCTTCCTACAGGACATCAGCCCCGACTTCCTCGCCGAACGCACCGTGGGCGCGTCGCCTTACTACGGCGACCAGCACCTTCTCTACGCCTTCGCGCAGGACGACTGGCGCGTGCGCAACAACCTGACCCTGAACCTCGGCGTCAACTACTCCTACCAGGAGGTGCCGAAGGGCGCGAATCTACAGGCGCTGAACGCCATCGCAAGCGTGCCCGGCGTGCTCGAATTCCGCGAGCCGAAGGAACAGATGTGGAACTTCGCCCCGAAGGTGGGGCTCGTCTGGTCGCCGAACTTCGGCTCGGGGCTGCTGGGTCGCGCCTTCGGCTCGCAGGGCAAGAGTTCCGTCCGCGCGGGCTTCTCGATGGCCTACGACTACGTCTTCGACAACCTCTACATCCTGGCGCTCCCGCCGCAGAGTAACCAGACCAACGCCGTCGAGCCGGACGCGGCGCTGCCCGGCTTCCTCGCCGGCGGCGGCATCCCGCCCACGCCCGTCGACGTGGGCAGCGACCCCGAGGCGGCGCGCGCCAACACCGCCTCCTTCATCCCCGACCAGCAGGTGCCGTACTCGCTGACGTGGTCGCTCTCCTTCCAGCGCCAGTTCCTCAACGACTGGTCGTTCGAGGCGCGCTACCTCGGGACGCGCGGCATACACCTGCTGACGCAGAACCGCTTCAACCGCCAGCCGAAGGCGTCGCCGAGTTTGGGCGGCCTGCCGACCTTCTTCCAGCAGCCGTCGCAGGCGCAGCTCGACGCGCTCGCCCTGACGCTCGACGACCTCGACGCGCGCTCCAACTTCGTGCCGCGCTTCGAGCAGGCCGGCTTCGTCTCGCCGGGTCTGACGGGCTTCTTCTCGAACGGCAACTCGACCTACCACGGCGCTTCGGCCTCGCTCACGCGCCGCTTCTCGCGCGGCTTCCAGTTGACGGCCGCCTACACCTGGAGCCACCTGATAGACGACACGACCGCCGAGGTCTTCTCGACCGTCCTGAGCCCGCGCCGCGTCGAGGACTTTCAGGACTTGAGTCGCGAGCGCGCCGACTCGGCGCTCGACCGCCGGCACCGCTTCACGGTCGGCGCCATCTACGAGCTGCCCTTCTTCCGCAACCACTCGAACGGCTTCCTCCGCACGGCGCTCGGCGGCTTCCAGATCGCCGGCACCTACATGGCCGAGTCCGGGCAGAAGGCGACGGTGCTCTCGGGCATCGACTCGAACCTGAACGGCGACGCCGCGCCCGACCGCACCATACGCAACCCGGCCGGCGTCCGTAACACGGCGAGCACCGTCACGGCGCTGACCAACAGCGGCGGGCGTATCGTCGGCTACCTCGCCGACGACCCGAACGCCGAGTACATACAGGCGGGGCTCGGGGCGCTGTCGAACTCCGCGCGCAACACGCTCCAACTGCCGGGCATCAACAACTTCGATTTGTCGCTCTTCAAGAACTTCTACTTCGCGGGCGACACCACCCGGCGCGTACAGTTGCGCGCCGACTTCTTCAACGCCTTCAACCACCCTCAGTACATCCCGGGCTTGCCGAACGACGTGGCGCCGCTCCCGACCACCGGGGTCGGGCAGGTCAACACCATCTTCGCCGGCAACACCGACTTCAACCGCCCCGGCCGCGTCTTCAGCAGCAACCCGCGCGTCATCCAGTTCGCGCTCCGGCTCGACTTCTAAGAAGACCGGCACGGGACTTCCCTTAACCTTTCAACCCTTCGAGGGGCGGCCGAATACAACGGCCGCCCCGTTTTTCTTTCGGGTAAAAAAACGTCCGCGCGCGTCGTTTCATGCGTGAAAAAGCGTTGCGCGGGCGTTTCATCTGTGATACAGTCCCCCCGAATCGCGGAGCGACTCCCGAAGTTCCGGGAAGAGTTCTCCGCCGGTCAGGCGCTAAAAGAGAGGCCCCCCTCCAAGCATTTTCAGGCCGCAACCGGCTTTTGAGGAGAATTGAGTGATGAGCAATACGACGAAACCGAGAATCAACCCTTTGAGCCGGCGGCCGCGCCAGCAGCGTCTGGTGATGGCGGTGCGCGGCGGCGCCGGCGCCGGCAAGAGCTGGTTCCTGCGTTCGCTGTCCGAGGCGGGCCTCGGCCGCCTCTGCATTTTCGACGTCGAGCGCAAGACGCGTCTGCTCGCGGGCGTCGGCAACCACTTCGACGGCCTTGAGGTCGAGCACCCGGACGAGCTGCCCGAGTTCATCGACTGGGCGCTGTCGGGCGAAGGCAAGGAGCAGAACTACGGGTGCTTCGGGCTCGACTCGTGGGCGTCCTACTTCAGCGCCAAGCACGCCGAGACGATCAAGGCCGTGCGCGACCGCACGGGCGACCCGCTCGCGCAGCCTTCGGCCGAGGAGCTCGCGGCCGACCAGATGGTCTTGCAGGGCGTGCTCCGTCGTCTGTGCATGGAGTCGGGCAAGTCGGTCGTCATCGTCGACCAGATTCCGGCGAAGGGCAAAGAGTCGAAGGAGGACAACGAGATCGGGCGCGTGCTGCCGATGACGGCGTCGGGTCTCGAATACTTCGTGGACGTGATGGTCGAGGTCTCCTTGCAGGAGCGCGACGGCGAGATCGTCCGCGTCTTCCAGGTCGTGAAGTCGAACAGCCCGGCCTTCGAGGTCGGCTTCGAGCTGACGGGCAGCGTCACCTTCACGGACTTCCTCGAACACATGAAGCGCGAGCACGGCGGCGACCTGCCGATGGAAGCGCCGAAGCCGGCGGCGGTGCCCGAGACGATTGAGGAGAAGCAGCCCCTGACGCTCGTCCAGCCGCAGATGACCGTGCAGGAGTTGGTCGAGAAGGCCGAGCGGCTCGGCTTCAAGCAGGCCGACGTGGTGACGGGCGCGCGCGTCTACCACAACCAGCCGAACATCTACCGCCTCAGCCCCGAGCAGGT
Source organism: Pyrinomonadaceae bacterium (assembly GCA_036399155.1). Lineage (GTDB taxonomy): Bacteria > Acidobacteriota > Blastocatellia > Pyrinomonadales > Pyrinomonadaceae > QHXN01. The sequence goes on along the minus strand of DASWNR010000097.1, from coordinate 122 downwards.
CGCAGACCTCGACCGGCGCATGACCGCCCGCGCCGAGCGCGTCAAGATGTCTCAGTCGGCGGAATCGGCGGAAGACGAGAAGCCCGCCGCACGCGCGCAGGCCGCACGCAACCTCAAGCGCG
>DASWNR010000096.1:0-7688 GCA_036399155.1 Pyrinomonadaceae bacterium | reverse complement strand
GGCCTACACCTTCAGCAAGAACATGAGCGACTCGACGAACGACCGCGACGCCGTCGACATCCCGCAGAACCCGCTCGACTACCGGCCCGAGTACGCCGAGGCGCGCACCTCGCGCCCGCACGTCTTCGCCGCCAGCTACGTCTACGAGCTGCCCTGGTTCCGCCGCGACTCGAACGGCTTCAAGCGCGTGCTGCTCGGCGGCTGGCAGTTCGCCGGCATCACCGACGTCACGTCGGGCCAGCCCGTCGCGCGCGTGCTGACGGTCTCGGCCGCCCCGGCCTCCGCCATCGCGGGCTACTACGCGAACCTCGTCTCCGACCCGAACGCGGGGAGGGCCGGGGAGATTGACCCGGTGACGGGCCTGCCCTTCATCTTCGAGCCGCTCGCCTTCGCCGCCCCCGCGGCCGGCACCTACGGCAACGCGCCGCGCTCGTTCTCGCGCCTCTTCGGCCGCAACCAGACGAACTTCACGCTGACGAAGAACATCTACTTCGACAGCGAGCAGGGCGTCCGGCTGCAACTGCGCGCGGAGGCTTTCAACGTCTTCAACCACACGCAGTTCACGGGCGTACAGAGCGTGCTCGGGACGGTCGATTTCGGCCGCCCGACGGGCACGCGCCTGCCGCGCGAGTTCCAGTTCGGCGCCAAGCTCTCCTTCTAGAGCCGAGCGCCGAACTCTTCTGACCCGTGTGCCCGCCGCGCCCCTCGAAAGGGCGCGGCGGGCACACGGACTTTATGAGCCGGGGTTTTTAGAGCCTATGGAAGACAAGGAAACACACGCGCCGCTTCTGCTCACGGGAGCGCGACTCGTTCTCCCGAACGAAGTTCTGGAGGGCGGCTCGCTGCTCGCCGAGGGCGGGAAGGTCGCGCGCGTCGGCGCGGGCGTCGGAGCGCCGGCCGGCGCGCGCGAGATCGACCTCGCGGGGCTGACCGTCTACCCGGGCTTCGTGGACGTACACATCCACGGGGCGGTCGGCGTGGACACGCTTGAGGCCGACGCCGAAGACCTCCGGCGCGTCGCGCGGTACCTCGCGGGTGAGGGCGTCACCAGTTGGCTCCCGACGCTCGTCCCCGCGCCGGCCGAGGACTACCGCCGCGCGGTAGTCGCCGTCGAAGAGTTGATGCGCTCGCAGGACGCGGGGACGCCGGCCGCGCGCGCTCTCGGCGTCCACTACGAAGGCCCCTTCGTCAACGAGCGACAGTGCGGCGCGCTGCGCACGGCCTACTTCCGCGACTTCCGTGTGGGGGACGAGCTTGAAGACCTGCCGACCGTCGGCGTCGCGGGCGCGGCGCACATGATCACGCTCGCGCCGGAGGTCGAGGGCGGCGTCCGGCTCGTCGGGGAACTCGCGCGGCGCGGCTGGGTCGTCTCCATCGGCCACACGCGCGCCGACGTGGGGACGCTTGAGCGCGCCCGCGCGGCCGGCGCGCGCCACATGACGCACTTCCTCAACGCGATGTCCCCGCTCCACCACCGCGAGCCCGGCCCCGTCGGCTGGGGGCTCGTGCAGGACGACGTGACCGTCGACCTCATCGCAGACGGCGTGCACTGCGACCCCCTCATGCTCCGCCTCGTCCTGCGCTGCAAGACCGCCTCGCGCGTCTCGCTCATCAGCGACGCGGTCGCGCCCGCGGGCCTCGGCGACGGCGAGTACCGCGTCTGGGGCGAGACCATCACGGTCGAGGGCGGGCGCACGCGCAACGAGCGCGGGAGCATCGCCGGCTCGGTCATCTCGATGCGCGACGCCGTCCGCACCGCGCTCGGGCTCGGCTTTTCAGAGACGGACATCGCGCGGCTGGCCTCGCTCAACCCCGCGCGGCTGCTCGGGGCCGACGACGCGTGCGGCTCGATAGAGACGGGCAAGCGCGCCGACCTCGCCGCGCTCGACGCCGACGGCCGCGTCCGCCTCACCCTCGTCGGCGGCCGCGTCGCTTTCGAGAGTAGACAGTAGACGGTAGCCGGTAGCCAGTAGAAAAACCGAGGGCGGCGCGTCCGGCTCACAACCGTAACGCGCCGCCCGCTTTTCATCTACCGACTACTGACTACCGTCTACTGTTTTTTCGGTTCCTCGGCCTCGCGGCGCTGGTCTTTGAGGAGGCGTGCGCGGTCGAACTCGCGGCGCGCCTCGTCCTTGCGGCCGGCGAGGGTGAGGGCGCGGCCGAGCTGGTAGTGGCCTTCGGAGACTTCGTCTCGGAGTTTGACGGCCGCGCTCAGCTCCTCGACGGCGCGCGCGACCTCGCCGGCCCGCATCAGCGCGCGCCCCAGCGTGAAGCGCGTGTCGAACTCCGCCGGGTAGGCGCGCGCCGCCTGTTCGAGCAGCGGGAGCGCGGCCGACACCTGCCCGCGCGTCAGGTAGAGGTCGCCGAGCGTGAAGGCGGCGCGCGCGTCCCCCGAATCGCGCCGCAGCACCTCGCGCAGCACCGGCTCGGCCTTGTCGTACTGGTAGAGCTGCCAGTAGAGGTAGCCGAGCGCGTAGCGCCTGCGGTTCGACTCCGGGTCGAGCCTGACCGCCTGCTCGTAAGCCTCCGCCGCCTCCGGCGTCCGACGCACGTTGTCGAGCGCGTCGCCGTACATCGCCCAAAGCTCCGCCGTCCCCGCGCCGAGGTCGAGGAGCCTGCGCAGGACCGTGGCCGCCTCGGCGTAACGCTTCTGCGGCATGAAGGCGCGCGCCGAGAGTTCAAGGAGCGCCGCGTCGCGAGGCGCGAGCGCGAGCAGTTGCGCTATCTCGCGGCTCGCCTCGCGGAAGCGTTCGGCGCCGACCAGCGCGACGGCGAGCGCGCGCCGCGCCGTCGCGTTCCCGGGTTCGAGCGCGAGAGCGCGCCTGAGCGGCGCGACGGCCGCCTCCGCCTCGCCCCCGCGCACGAGCGCGAGCCCGATGTTGAAGTGCGCGCCCGCGAGCTTCGGGTCGAGCGCGACGGCGCGGTTCCATGCCTCGATGGCTTCGGCGCGTCGCTCCCGGCGGCTGCGCGCCGCGCCCAGATTCACCCACGCGCGCGCGTCGCCCGGCGCGAACCGCACGACCTCCTCCCACGCGCGCTCGGCACCCGCCCAGTCGCCCGCCGCCTCGCGCGCCTTCGCCGCCTCGTAAAGCGCGCGCACGCGCTCGACCCTTTGCGCGTCGTCGGCGACCGACTGCCCCCTGACCGTGTTGACGGACGCCGCCGCCGACGCGACTAAGAGCAGCGCGGCTACGCACAGATTGCGGGTCTTCATGATGGGGCGGGGTTTCATCGCCTGAATTTCAAGTTTGAGATTTGAAATTTCAAATCTCTTTCGCGTCGTCGTAAAGCCCGGCGCGGCGGTACGACTCGTCGAGCAGTTCGACGGGGTGGACGACGCTGAGCGGCAGGCCGGCGAGCCGCGCGCCCGCGCCGAGCTGCATGTGACAGCCGGGGTTGCCGGTGGCGAGCACTCCGGCCCCCGTCTCGCGCACGCGCGCGAGCTTCTCTTCGAGCACGCGGGCGGAGAGTTCCATCTCAAGAAGGTTGTAGACGCCCGCGCCGCCGCAGCACACGTCCGAGCCTTCCAGCGGCACGAGCCTCACGCCTTTGACCGCGCCGAGCACGCGCAGCGGCTCCGTCCGCGCCTTCTGCCCGTGCAGTAGGTGGCACGAGGCGTCGTAGGTCACGGCCACGTCTTCGAGCGGAGCGCCCGCGCGCCCGAGCCCCGCCGCGTCGAGCTGCTGGCTCACGTCGCGCACGCGCGCGCTGAAGACGCGCGCCCTCTCGGCGTACTCCGCGTCGCCTGCGAGCAGGTGAGCGTAGGAGGCGAGCATCGCGCCGCACCCGCCGGCGTTGGTGACGACGGCGGCGCCCCCTTCGTCTGCGAACGCCTCGACGTTGCGACGCGCGAGCCGGCGCGCGCCTTCGAGGTCGCCCGCGTGCGCGTGCAGCGCGCCGCAGCAGACCTGCCCGCGCGGCGCGCTCACCCCACAACCGTTGGCCGCCAGCACGCGCGCCGTCGCGCGGTTGACGCGCGCGAACAGCCCCTCCGTCACACAACCCTCGAACAGCAGCGCGCTCGAATCGCTTGAATCGCTCGAATCACTCGAATCAACTCCGCGCCCCGCCGCGCCGGCTTCGCGCTTTGAGTCCGCGCCGCCGCCCGCTACGTTGACGCCGCCGTCCGCGCTCGGACGCGCCGGGCGCGAGCTGTCAAGCAGCGCGAGAGCAAGCTCGACGCGCGCGGGCAAGAGCTTCGTCAATTTCGACGCGAGCAGGAGGTGGGGCAGACGCGAGTCGCGCATCAGGCGCGCGAGCGCGAACGCGAGGCGCAGACGCGCGGGGCGCGACCAGACGTGACGGAGCGCGAGCCGCACGGCGCGCGAAGTCCAGCCCTCACGCCGCCCGCCCGCCGAGATGTCCGCGCGCGCGGCTTCGAGCAGTTGGCCGTATTCGACCCCGGCCGGGCACGCGCTCTCGCACGCGCGGCAGCCGAGGCAGCGGTCGATGTGGCTCGTGAAGGCGTTCGAGTCCAGGGCGAGCCGTCCCTCCTCCACGGCGCGCATCAGGTAGATGCGACCGCGCGGGCCGTCGTTCTCGTCGCCCGTGTGGACGTAGGTCGGGCACGCCTCCAGACAGAGGCCGCAGTGGACGCACGCCAGCAGCTTCCGCTCCTCGGCCGCCAGCGCCCCCGCGATTTGTGTCGAGTGTTCGGGCATTCAGTCGGTTCTTCTCACGTTCGGCGTGACGAGTTGAACTCAAAGCGGCCGGGCGAGAAGGTGTCCGCCGGGTCGAGCTGCTCCTTCAGACGCTTCATCAGGAAGGCGGCCGAGTCCGACAAGCCCCACGCGTCGAACTCGCGCGTGAGCCACGCGGGCGCGCGCTCGACGACGAGCGAGCCGCCGCCCGCGCGCGCCGCCTCGCGCATGTCGCTGAGCGACGCGAGCACGGAAGCCGCCCTCTCATCTTCAACGTCCGCAACGCGCGCCGGCACCTCCTCGAAGACGCGCAGCCGGCCGTCGCCCGCGCCCGCGTGCCACGCCGTCCCGCCCGCACGTCCGCCGCCCGCGCCCGGTCTCCCCATCCCACCTGTCCCACTCAGTAAAGCCCCCAGCGCGGAAGGCAGCACGCCCGCGCGCCACACCAGCCCGCCGCCGTCCCCACGCCCCGCCGACGAGAGACGCGCCCAGAGACGTTCGTCGTCTTCGACCAGCTCGGCGTCGGCCGCCTTAGAAACGTCCGCGACAAGTTCGGCCGCGCGCGCGAGCTGATACTCGACCGCGCTCTCGGTTCCCGCGAAGCGCGCGAGCATGACGAAGTTGTCCGCGCCGTTCTCGCCCGACACGCCGACCGCCGCCGCCATGCGCGGCGAGAGCAGCTCGACGGCGACGGGGAGGAGTTGCGAGACGGCGAGCGCGCGCGACGCGCCGAGCAGTTCGAGCGCGTCGTCCGAACGCGCGACGAGCGTGGCCTCGCGGCGGGGTCGCGGGCGCAGGCGGAAGGTGATTTCGAGGATGACGCCGAGCGTGCCGCGGCTGCCGGTGAAGAGCTTGCAGAGGTCGTAGCCGGCGACGTTCTTGACGACGCGGCCGCCCGCGCGTATCACGCGCCCGCCCGCGAGAGCCACGCGCATCCCGAGCACGTGCGAGCGCGGCGCGCCGTAGCCTAAGCCTTGCGCGCCCGGGGCGCCGGTCGCCACCACGCCGCCGAGCGTCGCCGCGTGCGCGCCCGGCGGGTCGAGCGGGAGCCACTGTCCCGCGCGCCCGACCTCGCGGTTAAACTCCGCGAGCGTCATGCCCGCCTCGGCCGTCGCCACGAGGTCGGCGGGCTCGTGCTCGACGAGCCGGGACAGGCGCGTCGTCTTCAGCACGACGTGACGGCCGCCGCGCGCGCTTCCGTCGTTCACGTCGCTCTGCGCGCCTGCGCCGAGGGGGATGACGCTCCGGCCTTCGCGCTCGGCTTCGAGCAAGACCTCGCGGACTTCGTCGAACGTCCCGGGCTCGACGACGAGCGCGTCGCGTGCGTCGGTCGAAGCCGCCGGGGCGTGTGAGCTTGAGGGTGTTGCCTTCGAGACGTGATTCCCGAAGCGAGTCTCGAAGGCGCTCGAAGTCGGAGCCGTCGCCGTCTCGACACGCTGCCTCTCGTCTTCCGTCTTCCGTCCTTCGTCTTCAGCCTTCCGTCCCGCGTCCCGCGTCCCGCGCCCTTCGCCGTTCGCCCTCCGGCGTTCGCCCGCCTCGGCGACGACGCGCGCCTCCCCGCAGCCTTTGGGCGCGGGGATTATCTTGCCTGGGTTGCAGAGTCCCGTCGGGTCGAAGGCGGCGCGCACCTGTAGCATCGCGCGCAAATCTTCTTCCGAGAAGACGAGCGGCAGGTAGTCGCTCTTGTCCAACCCGACGCCGTGCTCGCCCGTGATGGTGCCGCCGGCGCGGACGCACGTCTCCATTATCTCGCGGCCGGCCTCGTGGACGCGCTCGACCTGTTCGGCGTCGCGCGAGTCGAAGCAGACGAGCGGGTGGAGGTTGCCGTCGCCCGCGTGGAAGACGTTGGCGACGCGCAGTTGGTGGCGCGCGCCGATGCGGTAGGTCTCGGCGAGCACTTCGGGCAGGCGCGAGCGCGGGACGACCGCGTCCTGTATGAGTATGTCGGGCGTGATGCGCCCCATCGCGCCGAACGCGCCCTTGCGCGCCGCCCACAGGCGTCTGCGCTCGGCCTCGTCGGCGGCGAGTCGGACGGAGCGTGCGCCGTGCGTCGCGCAGATTGAGCGGACGCGCTCGACCTCCTCGTCCATCCCGGCTTCGAGCCCGTCCAGCTCGACGAGCAGCGCGGCCTCGGCGTCCGTGGGCATCCCGGCGGCGAAGACGCTCGCCTCGACGGCGCGGATGGTCGCGCCGTCAACCATCTCTAGGCCCGCGGGGATGATGCCCTCGGCGATGATGGCCGAGACGGCGCGGCTCGCGTCGTCGAGCCGCAGGAAGTCCGCGAGCAGCGTCCGCACCGACACCGCGACCGGCGTCAGACGCACGGTGATTTCGGTGACGACGCCGAACGTGCCCTCGCTGCCAACGAAGAGGCCGAGCAGGTCGTAGCCGGGGGCGGCCGCGCCCGCGCCGCCCAAATCCACGACGCGCCCGCCGACGAGCACCACGCGCGCGCCGAGCACGTGGTCGGTCGTCGTTCCGTACTTCAGACAATGTATGCCGCCGGCGTTCTCGCCGACGTTGCCGCCGACGGTGCAACTGCCCTGGCTCGAAGGGTCGGGCACGTAGTAGAGCCCGTGGCGCGCGACGGCGCGCGAGACGTGCGCGTTGACGACGCCCGCCTCGACCACGGCCAGCCGGTTCTCGGCGTCGACCTTGAGCACGCGGCGCATCCTCGACAGCTCGACGCACACGCCGCCGCCCAGCGCGAGCGCGCCGCCCGAGAGCCCCGTCCCCGCGCCGCGCGGCACGAGCGGCACGCGCTCCCGTTCGAGCAGACGCAAGACCCCCGAGACCTCTTCGGTCGAAGCGGGGAAGACGACCGCGCGCGGCCTGTGCCGGTAGTGCGTCAGCCCGTCGCACTCGTAGACCAGAAGCTCCTCCGGGTCGGAGATGACCTTTCCGGGGCCGAGCAGCGCGCGCAAATTTTTGACGAGTGTGTCCAAAGGATTAGTCCCGGGAGATGGCACGGGAGAGTTTACCGGAAGGCGCGGCGCGGCGGCACCTCGCGCGAGAAAAATTAAGTGGGCGCGGGCCGAACGGCCCGCG
>DASWNR010000095.1:0-4095 GCA_036399155.1 Pyrinomonadaceae bacterium | reverse complement strand
CCGCCCCGCGAAGTGATTGACCTTCGCGGGGCGGCGCTTCATCGACAGTAGCAACTTGAAACTTTGAACCTGAAACTTTGAACTGATTACGATGCCGTCAGAGCCGGGATGTCTATCTTGTACTTCTTGATTTTGGAGTAGAGCCGGGGGCGGTAGATGCCCAGAAGGTTCGCCGCCGCCTGCTTGTTGCCGCCGGTGCGCTGGAGCGTGCGCTCGATGACGAACTTCTCTATCTCTTCGAGCGTCATGTTGGGCGGAACGTCCCAGTTGGCGCCCGCCGCGTTCTTTTCGGGGAGCGAGCCGTTGTCGAACGGCAAGTCCACCGGCTCGATCTTGTTGTTCTTGGCCAGCAGCACGGCGCGCTCAAGGACGTTCTGCAACTCGCGGACGTTCCCCGGCCACGCGTGCGAGAAGAGGCGCTGGTAGGCCGTCTGCGAGATGCCGCTGATCGAGCGCTGGTACTTGCGCGCGTACATCTTGAGGAAGTGCTCGGCCAGGAGCTGTATGTCCTCGCTGCGCTCGCGCAGAGGGGGCACGTGAATGGTGATGGTCGAGATGCGGTAGAAGAGGTCGTCGCGCAGCGCCCCGTCGCGAATGGCGTCGGCCGGCAGCCGGTTCGTCGAGGTGATGAGCCGGAAGTCCACCGGGTAGGTCTTCTCCGACCCGAGCTTGCGGTAGCTGCGCTCCTGCAAGACGCGCAAAAGCTTAGGCTGAAGCTCGACCGGCATCTCGGCTATCTCGTCGAGGAGGAGCGAGCCCTGCTCGGCGTGCTGGATGAGGCCGTCCTTGTCGGCGTGCGCGCCGGTGAAGGCGCCCTTGGTGTGGCCGAACAGCTCGGACTCGATGAGTTCTTTGGGGAGCGCGGCGCAGTTGACCTTGATGAAGGGCTTCTTGGCCCGGAGCGAGTTGTAGTGGATGGCGTTGGCGATCAGCTCCTTGCCCGTCCCGGACTCCCCGACGATGAGGACGTTAGCGTCCGACTTCGCCACCGACTCGATGGTCTCGTAGATGGTCTGCATCTCCTTCGACGAGCCGATGATGTTGAAGTACTCGGTGCGCGTCGCGAGCCGCTGGCGCATCGTCGTCGTCTGCTCGACGAGGTCGCGCCGTTCCAGAGCCTTCTCGACCAGAGGCAGCAGCACCTCGAAGTCGAAGGGCTTCTCCAAAAACCAGAAGGCCCCGGCCTTCGTAGCCTCGACCGCGCGCTCGACCGTCCCGTAGCCGGTCATCACGATGACCTCGGTCGTGGGGTGCGTGTCCTTGACGTGGCGGAGCACGTCCACGCCGTTCATGTCCTTGTCGGGCAGTTGGAGGTCACAGACGACGAGGTGGTGCCCGCTCCCGTCGAACAGCTCGACGGCCTGCGCGCCGTTGGAGGCCGTGTCGACCGTGAAGCCCTCCTCGGCGAGGTTCTGCTTGAGCGAGTCGGTCATCATCGGCTCGTCGTCGACCACCAGAATGCGTACTTCCTTACGTTCCACTTCGTCTCCCCCTGTTGAAAGGATGAAATCGGAACGATGAACGTCGAACTGTCGGGAAGAGCGGTTCAGTTCAGAGTCCAGCGCTCATAATTCAGCGTTCTTGTATTAACCCTCCCGCAGCGGCAGCCGCGCGCTTATGCGGCCGCCCTCGCGCGAGACTTCGCCCCCGTGGGCGCGTACGATTCGCGCCGCCAGCGCCATCCGCAGCCCCGTCGCGCCGGCCAGGTCGCGGAAGGGGTCGCCCTCCACAGCCGACGCCCCGAGCCACTCGACCAACGCGCCCGCGCCGTCGCCGCTGAGCCGCACCCGAGCCGAGCCGTCCCCGTCCCCCGCGCCTTCGCCCCGGGCGCCGGCGGTGATACTCTTCAACGCCTCCGCCAGCAGCACCGGGTCGAAGTCGCCTTCAAAGGGGCCGCCGTCCGTCTCGAACGCCGCGCCGTCGGCCGAGTCCGCGACCAGACGCGCCAGGTCGGTGCCGGGCTGCCGGCGCAACTCTATCGCGCGCCCGAAGCGCACGAGGACGTTCATGTCGGCGGCGGCGCGCTCCAGCCCCGAGATGAGCTTGGCGACTGTCTCCTGCTCGTCCTCCGGCCGCGCGGCCTTCTCCATGCGCTTGCGCAGGAACGTGGCATAGAGTTTGAGACCGTTCAACTGATTTTTGAGGTCGTGAACGATCTGTACGGACGCGCTCCCGAGGTCGCGCAGCGTCTCGGCGTCCTGTAATTCAGTTTTTAAAGGCTTCATGCCGCGTGTCCGGGCTTCCGCCGGGAAGAGTGTCGTGTGACGGAAGCCGCCGGGTGCGATTGGGTCATGTACTTATTTAACCCAAGTCTCGTTGTTTTTTGTGTCGCGTTTCGATGCGCATCTTAACAAAAAAATTGAGTGTTTGCTAGTCATACGTGGGGAGGTATTTTGTGGGTGTTTTATCGACGAACGGGGAGCAGGGGGCACAAGGCGGGATGGATGGAAACAGCGAGTCGCGGGCGACCGTCCTGGTGGTCGAAGATTTCGAGGACAACCGCTTCATGATGAGGAGGCTGCTCGAAATGAGCGGCTACCGCGTGGTCGAGGCGGTCAACGGCAACCAGGCCGTCGAGTCGGCCGCCTCCGAGAGCCCCGACATCATCCTGATGGATTTGAGCCTGCCGCAGCTCGACGGCCTGGCCGCGACGCGCCGCATACGCGCGCAGGAGGGCGTGCGCAAAATCCCCATCGTCGCCGTCTCCGCGCACGACTCGGCCGACTTTCACGCCGAGGCGCTCGCCGCCGGCTGCAACGAGTACGTCACCAAGCCCATCGACTTCGACCAGCTCGTCGAGCTGCTCAACCGCCTGACGACGAAGTAGCCGGCCGCGCTTCGCCGCTCGTTTCGTGTCGGCCGTCGGCCGCTAGACGAACCCCGGCGGGCGAATTCACCTAAGGGGTCGTGGGACTTCAGGTTTTACTTCAAGCGGACGCTTCGTGAACACAAAGTCGGACGCTTAAGTCTGATTTCGGACAGTCAGAAGCGAAGGGCTTTAAGCCGAAGGCCGGGCGGCGAACGCCGGCATCCTGCTCCCGTGTTGGCCCCGGAGTGCTGAGTGCTTCACACATGCCTCGACGGTTCTCGTCACTCTTCCGCCGGAATCTCGACCACCTGACGCGCGCGTGGGTTGACGAAGTCTACGCCGACCGGCGCACGGACCTCGCGACGCTGCTCACGTTCCGCGAGCTGGTCGGGCAAATCCCCGAACTCTTTGACGAGCTGTCCTACCTGCTCGACGAGCGCGCCGACGAGGAGGAGATTTGCGAGGGGGCGCGGCGTCTGCGTGGCTACGCACAGACGCGCTACCAGCAGGGCGTGCTCATCGACGAAGTGGCACGCGAGTTGATGCTCTTAAGAGATACATTGTGTGAGTTTCTTTGGAGGGAAGTGCCCGTCCGGGTTGAAGAGGGCGCTTCGGGTCTGCACGACGCGCTACGGCGCTCGTGGCTTTTTTTCGACGAGCTGATCGCGCAGGCGATACTCGTCTACTCGGCGAGCCTGCGACCCGTCGTGCCGACACGCGGGTCTATCTGGCCGCCTCCGCGGGGGCGGCGCAGGCCGTAAACTTCGTGCGGAAAGGTGTCCGATGAGGAGGGGGAAGAGGGAGCACGGCGCGCTCGACGTTCGCACCCGGCTGCTGTTGATGCTGGCGGTGCTCTCACTGCCGCTGCTCATCGTCGGCCTCTACCAGCTCTACAGTTACCGAAAGAGTCTGAGCGAACACTCGGCGGCCGTCGCGCGCACGGAGGCCGACGCGGCGGCCGGCGCGCTCGAATCCTGGATCGAGTCGAACCCGGCGCAGGCCGCCGACCCGCGAGCGCTGACGCAGGCCGAGTCGCGCGAGCTTTTCGGGCGTCTGACGCGGCGCGCGCGGCCGGGCTCGCAGGCGGCCGTCGCCGTCTACGACTCGGAGGGGCGCGCTCTCGCGCTCAGCGCCGGCGCGCCCGCGCCGGTGCCGGCCGAGCTTCCGTCGCGCCCGAGTCTTGAGCCCTGGAGCGACGGCGTCAGCCGCGTCACCGCCGTCACGAGCACGCAGCCCTCCGGCTGGAGCGTCGCGGCGGGCGTGCCCGCGCCGGACGGGACGCCGGG
>DASWNR010000094.1:0-2245 GCA_036399155.1 Pyrinomonadaceae bacterium | reverse complement strand
AGCGACCCGCTCGCCTACCGCATACTCCGCCTGCCGACCGGCGGCGTCACCACGCGCCGATGGTTCTACTACGTCCCCGTCGTCGGCGAGCCCGTCCGCGTCGTCCACTCCATCGAGCGCTACCGGCTCGACGCGCTCCCGGGAAGAAAGATCATCTACCGGAGCTGGGAGGAGCTGCACGCCGCCGTCCGCGACGCGCTCGCCTCGGGCGGGCTCCAGAACAGGCGCGTGCTGCTCAAGAACATCGCCATGCAGTACTCGCCCGCGGGCGACGTGCCCTACGTCGCGCGCGTCGACGCGGGCACGATAGAGCTCGTGCGCTCGGCGCGCGGCGTCACGGTCGTCACCAGCGCCGACCTCGTCCAGCAGTTCGAGGCGGCGCTCTCGCCCGAACAGCTCGTCACGCACCGCGAGGCCGCCGACAAGCTCCACAAAATCATCGTGGAGGGCTTCGCCGAAATCGGCCGCCGCGTCCGCGCGGGCGAAGCGACGACCGAGTACGACATCCAACAGTTCATGTCCCGCCGCCTCGCCGAAGAGGGCATGACGGCGGGCGGCGGCAACGTCTCGGTCGGCGCGAACTCGGCCGACCCGCACTACCACCCGACCGCCGAGCGCAACTCACCCATCCGGCGCGGCGACTTCGTCCTCTTCGACGTGTCGGAGAAGTTGAAGAAGCCCTGCGCCATCATCGCCGACCAGACGTGGGTCGGCTACGTCGGCGAGACGGTGCCCGACGAGTACGTCAAAATTTTCAACATCGTGCGGGAGGCGCGCGACTCCGCCACAGAGTTCGTCCGCGCGGCCGTGCGCGAGGGTCGCCCCGTTCGCGCCGCCGAAGTCGACGACGTGGCGCGCGGCCGTATCCGCCGCGCCGGCTACGCCGAGCAGTTCACGCACCGCACGGGTCACTCAATCGGCGAAGAGGGTCACGGCAACGGCGCCAACATCGACAACTTCGAGACGAGGGATTCGCGCCGCATCATCGCGCGCACCGTCTTCTCCGTCGAGCCCGGCATCTACCTCGAAGGCCGCTTCGGCGTCCGCTCCGAAATCAACGTCTACGTCGGCGACCGCGACATCGAAGTCACCGGCCAGCCCGTCCAAACCGAAATCGTGGCGATACTGAAAGAGAAGTAGACGGTAGTCAGTAGTCGGCAGGCTCCGCCCGACGCGAGTTGATGCTGACACACCAACCGCCCGCCTGATAAAGTTCTTCTACTGACTATTGACTACTGACTACTGACTCCTATGCTCAACTTCGCAATCCAAACCGCACGCGACGCCGGTCAGGTTCTCGCCGACAAGTTCGGGCGGGCGCTCCAGGTCTCGAACAAGGGCGACATCGACCTCGTCACAGAGGCCGACATCGCGGCCGAGCGCCTCATCGTCGAGCGCATACGCAGCCACCACCCGCGCCACGCCATCCTCACAGAGGAGTCCGGCGACGTGAAGGAGGCCGGCGGCGCCGACGCCGAGTACAAGTGGATCATCGACCCGCTCGACGGCACGACCAACTACGCGCACGGCTACCCGGTCTTCTGCGTCTCGGTCGCGCTCGAACACGAGGGGCGCGTCGTCCTCGGCGTCGTCTACGACCCGACGCGCGACGAGCTGTTCGCCGCCGAGCGCGGCGAGGGCGCGACCCTAAACGGCCGCCGCATGCGCGCCTCCGACACCGACGAGTTGAACCGCGCGCTCGTCTGCACCGGCTTCCCCTACGACGTGCGCGAGCGCGGCGACTTCGCGCGCCACTTCCGGGGGTTCATCATGAGCGCGCAGTCGGTCAGGCGCGACGGCGCGGCGGCGCTCGATCTGGCTTACGTCGCCTCGGGTCGCTTCGAGGGCTTTTACGAGGAGGGACTGCGCCCCTGGGACGTGGCGGCCGGCGTGCTGCTCGTCGAGGAGGCGGGCGGGCGCGTCACGCACTACGACGGCTCGCCCTTCCAAATCTACGGCACACACATCGCCGCCAGCAACGGCCTCGTCCACGAAGAGATGCTGCGCGTCCTTGCGGGGTGAGCGATAAGCTTTAGGGCGTGCGTGGTACCAACCGACTGTCTACCGTCCACCGCCTTTCAATTCCTCCCGCCGGGGCCACGCTTCTGTTTTAAGTCCGGCGCCGCGCGACCGCGCCTTTTGCCTTCACTTTCCTCACGGGTTATATTTTGTGCGTAAGGTTCGGCGCGGAGGGTTAGCATAATTGGTAATGCAGCAGTCTTGAAAACTGCCGCCCGAAAGGGCT
>DASWNR010000093.1:0-33661 GCA_036399155.1 Pyrinomonadaceae bacterium | reverse complement strand
CACTCAGTCCTCAGTCCTCAGCACTCAGTACTTTATTCTTCGCCCTGCCGGCGGAAGCGCTCGCCGTCCTCGCCGTTCCACGGGTTGCCGCGCATGTGGTAGCCGCCCTCCTCCCAGAAGCCGGCGCGGTCTTCGGCGAGGAAGCGGACGCCCTTGACCCACTTGGCCGACTTCCACGCGTAGAGCTGCGGCACGATGAGGCGGACGGGGCCGCCGTGCTCGGGCGGGATGGGCCGGCCGTCGTTCGTCCACGCGAAGAGCGCGTCCTCCGCGAGGAAGTATTCGACGGGCAGGTTCGTCGTCCAGCCGTGGTCGTGGCCTTCGGCGACGACGAACTTCGCCTCGGGCTTGACGCCGACCATCTCGGCTATCGTCCGGGTCGAGACGCCGCCCCAGAGGTTGTCGAGCCGCGACCAGCGCGTCACGCAGTGGAAGTCGGCGTAGACCTTGACGGCGGGCAGTTGCAGGAACTCGTCGAGCGACCACTTCAGAGGCCGCTCGACCAGCCCGCCGGCCTCGAACTCCCACGTCTCAAGCTCGACGCGCGGCGTCCCGTGCGCGTCGAGCACCGGCCACTTCCGCGTGCGCGTCTGGCCGGGCGGGACGCGCTTCTCGCGGCGCGTGTCGGGGCTGACGATGACGTCGCCGCCCTCGAACTCCTCCGCCCGCCGCGGCTCGCCCTCCTGCCTGAAGGGGTCTTTGAAAAGCGTGTCAAGAAAACTCATAAAGCAGTAGTCAGAAGTCAGTAGACGGTAGACAGTAGAAAAGCTTTCGTCAGTCGAAACGTCCGTGCGTCGGAGTCGGTGACAGCGACGCGGAGCGCTACCGTCTACCGACTACTGTCTACTTCTTTCCAGCGTTCTCGGCGAGGCGCATCAGCTCCTCGGGCATCCACTTGGAGACGCCCTTCTGGAGCGCGCCCTCGATGCCGACGGTGCGGTCGTGCCAATCGTCCGCCTGCCCCATCGAGCCGCGCTCGCGCTCGAAGCGCATCGTCTGGTCGAGGCTGAGGGCGATGCCGTTGACTATCTCGCGCCAGTCCTCGGTCTGTATCCCGCGCCGGACGAGCGAGAGCCCGGCCGTCCAGTCCTCCTGGGGCGCGCGCGCGTCCTGCTCGGGGATGGTCAGGTTCTCCATCGGCGGCATCGGGCTATCCTTGAACTCGTCGTAGAGCCTGCGCCGCAAATCCTTGAGCGACATCCCCTCGTTCTCGCGCGCCAACGCCTGCGCGCGGCGGAAGATGTCGGACACGCCGGTCTGTTCTTTCGCCATCAATCCTCCCCACCCGCTTCCGTCCCAACTTTTAAGGGTTGCGCTTGCGAGTAATTTATAACATTTCGGACGCCGCCGCGAGCCCCCGCCCGTCCGGCCTTGCGTCGGGGCGTCCGCGCCTGCATGATAGGCTGAAAAAATAAGGGGCGGTTTAAAAGTGTCTGAGATGATCTCTGTAGAGCCCGCGCACGCTTCGGACATGCCCGCCGGGCGTCCCACCTGTCCCGTCTGTTCGCGCTCGGCCGGCGAGGGGCTCGCGCCCTTCGGCCAGCTTCCCGAAGAGCTGCGCCGCCTGATTTCGGCCAACGCGCCCGAAGGCGTCGCGGCCGTCTGCGCGCGCTGCGTCGAGCTGTTCGGCCGCGCGAGCGCGCAGGCGGAGAAGTACGCCACCGTCTTCGAGCAGGGGCGGAAGGTGCTGCCCACGTGGCTGCGGCTCGGCGCGCACGAGCACATCACGGGGCGCGGCGTCACCATCGCCTTCCTCGACTCGGGCTTCTACCCGCACCCGGATTTGACGACGCCGCACAGCCGCATCCTCGCCTACCACAACGTCGTCCCGCGCGGCACGGGCACGCTCGAATCCATCGACCCGGCGAGCTGGCACGGCATGATGACCTCGGTCGTCGCCGCCGGCAACGGCGCGCTCTCGGGCGGCTTCTTCCGCTCGATCTCGCCCGACTGTAACGTCGTCTTAGTCAAGGTCAGCAAGTCCGGCCACATCCCCGAGAAGAACATCGAGCGCGGCCTGCGCTGGGTCGTTGAGAACCGCGAGAAGTACGGCATACGCGTCGTCAACATCTCGGCCGGCGGCGACAGGGAGATGTCCTACCTCGACAACTCGCTCTGCCAGACGGTCGAGCGCGCGGTGCGCGAGGGACTGGTCGTCGTCTGCGCGGTCGGCAACGCCGGCTGGGAGCCGGGTCACCCCGTCGTCCCGCCGGCCTCGTCGCCGTCGGCCATCGCGGTCGGGGGGCTGAACGACCAGAACTCGCTCGACCGCGCGCGCCACAGCCTCTACCGCTCGTCCTACGGCCCGACCTCCGACGGTTTGCAGAAGCCCGAGGTCATCGCGCCCGGCATCTGGGTGCCCGCGCCCATCCTCCCGCACACGCCGACCGCCGCAGAGGCCGAGCTGTACGCCAGACTCGACCGCGCGACGGACGACGAGCTGCTCCCGCTCATCGAGGAGCACAAGGGCGTAGACCGCGACATCTACGACGCGCGCACTCTGCCGAAGTACCTCATCCGGCAGCTCGTCTCGGTCAAGCTCCACGAGGCCGACGTGATCTCCGAGCACTACAAGTTCGTGGACGGCACCTCGTTCGCCGCCCCCATCGTCTCCTCGACCGTCGCCTGCATGCTCGAAGCCAACCCGCACCTGTCGCCGCAGCAGGTCAAGCGCATCCTCATCGACACGGCCGAGCGGCTGCCGCAGATCGAGATGGATCGGCAGGGCTGGGGCGTCATCGCGCCGCGCCGCGCCGTCGAGGTCGCGCTCTCGCTCCGCCCGCACTGACGGGGCAGACCCGCCAACTGCAACCTTTTTCATGCGCCGGGACTGACGCCCCGTGCCGACGAAGCGCCGTGGGGGCGGCGCTTTCGTCCCCCCGCGCGTGGCGCGCGCCTTGCTCTGGTGGCAATGCTCTCCCGAATCTTCGGGGCGGAGTTTTTAAGAGATGCATAGAGAACCTTTGGCCCTCGCGACGAAGTCGAGCACGTCGCTTTTGTCCCCCCTCGAACGCCGCCTGGCGAAGCGCTTTGTGCCGCTCATCCCCGCGTGGCTGGGCACGCACCACCTGACGCTCATGACGCTCGCGTGGTGCGCGGGGCTTTTGCTGTTCGGTTACCTGGCGGCGGGAGACACGCGCTGGCTGTGGGGCTCGTCCGCGATGATTCTGCTCCAGTGGGTGACGGACTTCTTCGACGGGAAGGTCGGCAAGCACCGCGGCACGGGGCTCGTCAAGTGGGGCTTCTACACGGATCACCTGCTCGACTACGCGTTCCTGTGCGCCGTGCTCGGCGGCTACGCGCTGGTGCTCCCGGCGGGCGCGCACCTGAGCCTGCTGATGGTGCTGGCGGTCTTCGGCGGCTTCATGGTCAACTCGTTTCTGGCCTTCGCCGCGACCGGGCGCTTCCACATCAGCCACGGCAAGCTCGGGCCGACGGAGTTCCGCCTCGCGCTCGTCCTCGTCAACTCGCTGCTCGTCTTCTACGGCACGCGCAGGATGACGAAGGTGCTGCCTTACGTCGCCGCCTGCGGCTTCGTCGCGCTCTGCGTCCTCGCCTACCGCACGCAGCGCGAGCTTTGGCGGCACGACCTCGAACGCAAGCGCGAAGCCTCGCACGCGCCCGCCGTCCGGCTCGCCCGGCGCGAGGCTGCGTGAGGGAAGAAGTAGTCAGCAGTCTCCGCCTGGCGTGGACCGTCTACCGTCTACCGTCTACTTCCTTTTGCCTTTTAATCCCCGCCTGATTACAATCCTTCGGCACAAACCGAATCACAAAATTCTGACGAGAGTACCGAGAGGAACGAACATGGCAGAGAACGAGAACGCGGTCGCGCCCGCGCAGGAGGAGCAGCAGCCGGAGGCGGCGGCCGCCACCGCCGAGGAGACCGCGCCGCAGGCCGAGGAGGCCGCGCCGGAGCCCGAGGCCCCGCCCGAGGAGATCACCTACCACGCCGTCGAGAAGGACGGGCAGGTCACGGCCATCTGGGAGATGCAGGGGCGCAAGCACCTCCGCACCATCGACCCGCGCTCCCGCCAGGGGTTGGAGATACTCCGCCTCTACACGGCCGAGCACGGAGAATAATTTGGGCAGTGATGAGTGAGGGGTGACAGGTGATAAGAGAAGCAGGACGCTTTCTTATCACCCGTCACCCCTCACTGCTTTCGTCGTAAGACGAAAGCCTCGATGTTGTCTACGAGCCGGTCGGCGAGTATCTGCTGTGCGCGGCGGCCGGCCCAGGCGACGTGGGGCGTGACGATGAGGTTGGGCACCGAGGGGTCGAGCAGCGGGTTGTCGTCGCCCGGCGGCTCCGCCGAGAGCACGTCAACGCCCGCGCCCGCGATCCGCCCTTCGCGCAGAGCCGAGGCCAGCGCCGCCTCGTCAACCACCCCGCCGCGCGCGCAGTTAATCAAGACGGCCGACCGCTTCATCAGCGACAGCTCGACGCGTCCGACCATCCCGCGCGTCTCGTCACCCAGCGGGACGTGAAGGCTCAACACGTCGCTCGCGCGCAGCACCTCCTCGAACGGCGTGCGGCCTTCCCTCAGCCGGGTCGCGCCCTTGCGCTCCGAGATTAAGACCTCCATCCCGAAGGCCAGCGCGAGCCGCTCGACGCCGCGCCCGAGCGTGCCGTAGCCGACGACCCCGAACGCCGCGCCGTGCAGGTCGCGTATCTCGCGCGTGTGCAGGCAGAACTGCCCCGCGCTCTGCCATAGTCCGGCGCGCACGTCCTCGCGGTGGCCGACGAGGTCGCGGCTGAGCACGAGGGCGAGCATGAGGACGTGCTCGGGCAGCGTCTCGCGCGCGTAGCCGCGGACGTTCCCGACCTCGATGCCGCGTTCGCGGCAGAACTCAAGGTCTATGTTGTCCGTGCCCGTCGCCGCGACGGCGATGAGCTTCAAGTCGGGCAGACGTTCGAGCAGCCCCGCCCTCATCGGCGTCTTGTTGACGACGGCGACGGTCGCGCCCGCGAGCCTCGCCTCGACCTCATCGGGGCGCGTCGAGCCGTAGTCCTGCCAGGTATGCTCGAACGAGGGGCGGCGCGGCTCGACCGTCAGCGTGTCGCGTTCGAGAAAGACGATTCTCTCCATAACCTTTCGGAACCGCGGGGCGCGTGCAAGCGTCAAAAGTTTATAGCCCGAAGTTTATAGTCCGAATCCTAACACCCTTCCCGCGGAGGTCACACGTGAGTCGCACGCTTGCACGTAAGTTCTGGTTCGACCTTTCGCTGGCGGTCTGCGGCCTGCTCGTCGCGCTCGCGGCGTGCGCGGGCGGGTCGGGGCGCGGAAGCGAGATGCGCGTCGCCACGCCCGGGCCGCCCGCGGCGGCGCAGTCCGGGGTGAAGACCGAGCCGTACGCGGGCAAGGTGGCTTACGTCGTCGTCGCCTTGTGCGACAACGTCAACCAGGGCATCGTGCCCGTCCCGGCCGCGCTGGGCAACGGCGAAGACCCCGCGCGAAACCTCTACTGGGGCGCGCGCTTCGGCGTCAAGACGCACTTCAATGCTTCCCGCGAGTGGCGCGCGGTCTCGGCCGTCCAGAACCCCGCGCCGAACGTCCTCGAACGCGTCGTCTTCAAGCACAGGACGCGTGACGCGTACCTCGTGGCCGACGCCTACAGGGGCGCGGAGATAGCGCGTGCGACCGCGGATTTCCTCAACGTCGCCTCCGGCAACCTCGACCCGACGTTCGAGGACGGCGGGAAGACCTACGGGCTCGGGCGCGGCGCGGCGGCGCACCTCGTCGCATACGTCGGGCACGACGGGCTGATGGACTTCCGACTCCCGGCGCTGCCCCGTCGCGGCGACGACGTGCGCCGCGACGCCGTCATCCTCGCCTGCGTCAGCAAACGTTACTTCGCGCCCGCGCTCCGCGAGACGGGCGCCAACCCACTGCTCTGGACGACGAACCTGATGGCGCCGGAGGCTTACGTCCTCAAGGCCGCGCTCGACGGCTGGCTCGCGGGCGAGGACGGCGAGCAGGTCAGGCGGCGCGCCGCGAAGGCTTACAACACCTACCAGAACTGCGGCCTCCGCGCCGCGCAAAACCTCTTCGCCACCGGCTGGTGACTCTGTAAAGTCCCGAGTTCAAAGTTCAAAGTTCAAAGTTGAAATTCTGAATCCCCGCCGGGGTGCCCTTCGCGTTACACTCGGGCCGCGCGCACGTAAATCCGGGTTCGCGAGGAGGGCGTTCGATGGCTTGGCTTTACCTGCTGGTGGCGGGGTTGATGGAGGTGGCTTGGGCGGTCGGGCTGAAGTACACGGAAGGGTTCACGCGGCTGTGGCCGAGCGTGTGGACGGGGGCGGCGCTCGTGCTCTCGATGCTGCTGCTGGCGGCGGCGTTGCGGACGCTCCCGCTCGGGACGGCCTACGCGGTCTGGACGGGCATCGGCGCGGTCGGCACCGCCGCGTTCGGCGTCGTGCTCTTCGGCGAGCAGGCGACGGCGGCGCGCCTCGTCTGCATCGGCCTCATCGTCGCGGGGCTCGTCGGCCTCAAGCTCACCTCCGCCGACTAGCGCAGGAACGGGACGAGCAGCCTGACGAGCGCGACGATGACGAAGACGCCGACGATGTCGAGCAGGATGCCGTAGCGAATCATCCGCGCCAGGGGGACGTAGCCCGAGCCGTAGACGATGGCGTTGCACGGCGTCGAGACCGGCAGCATGAAGCCGAGGCTCGCGCCCATCGTCGCGCCGAGCGCCGGCTCAAGCGGGTCGGCGCCCTGCGCCTTCGCGATGGCGATGACGACGGGGACGACCATGTTGGCCGAGGCCGTGTTCGACGTGGCCTCCGACGTGACGACCGCCACCACCACCGACGCGAACAGCAATCCCGTCCCGCCGCTCACGGGGAGCAGCCCGGTCAGGCCGCGCCCGACCGCCTCGGCCAGTCCCGTCTGGAACGAGAGCACGCCGAGCGCGAACCCGCCGCCGTAGAGCAGCACCACACCCCAGTCGATCTTGACGGCCTCGTCCCACGTGATGGCGCGCGCGCCGACGCCGTCGCCCGGGAGCAGGAAGAGGAGCGACGCTCCGACGACGGCCGCCACCGCCTCGGGCACGCTCGCGTTGACGCTCTTGTAGACGGCGCTCTGGTCGCCCGCGAAGAGCGCGATGAGGCCGGGCACGACCCACAGCGCGACGGTGACGAGGAACGCCGCGAGCGTGGACTTCTGCGCCCGCGTCCACGCGCCCAGACGCCCGCGCTCGCGCACGAGCATCTCGCGGCTCCCCTCGATCTCGCGCACGCCGGCCGGCGAGAGCCAGTTGAGGTAGAAGAAGAGCCACAGGAAGAGGACGACGACCACGGGCACGCCGATGACCGCCCACTTGAAGAAGGGGAACTCGACGCCCGTGAGCTGGCGTATGAAGCCGAGCCCGATGACGTTGGGCGGCGTCCCGATGGGCGTGGCGAGCCCGCCGACCGACGCCGCGAACGAGGTCATCAGCATCAGCGCGGTCGCGTACTGCCGGCTGACCTTCTGCCCGCCCTCCTTCTCCTGCTCGAAGAGGAAGGCGAGGATGGCCATCCCGATGGCGAACATCATCGCGGTCGTCGCCGTGTTGGAAATCCACGCCGAGAGGAAGGCCGTCACCGCGCCGAAGGCGAAGAGGATGCGCGCGGGTCTCGCGCCCACCCACTTGATCGACAGCACGCCGAAGGCGAGCCGGCGGTCGAGCCGGTGGAGGAAGATTGCGCGCGCGATGATGAACGAGCCGATGAAGAGGAACATCAGCGGGTCCGCGAACGGCGCGAACACGTCCCGCGCGGGCGCGACCCTCAACACGACGCACGCGGCCGCGCCGAGCAGCGCCGTCGCGGGCAGCGGCAGCGCCTCCGTAATCCACAGCACGATGACCGCCGCCATCACGGCCGCGAGCCTGTGCGCCTCGGGCTTGAGCCCGGGCAGCGGCAGCAGGAGCAGCGTGACGAAGATGGCGGGCGCGACGACGAACCCGGCCGCGCGACGCCAACGCTCGAAACGCGCCTCGGCCTCCGTGATGCGCTCGACCGCCAGAGGCTGTCCGACAGCTTCCGTCCCAGTGTCCATGCGCGGAGTGTAAACCATCCGCCGGCGTTTGCGCCGACGAGTTCGCCGGCCTTAAACCCGCACCCGCCAACCCGACGCCGAGCGCCCGGCGGCCCCGAAAGGGCTTCTTCATATGGGGTCGGACGCGTCGGGCGGCCTCGCGGCCGCGCGCGCCGGGTCTTCAGGGTCGGAGCTGTATGTTGTAGGTCTTGATTTTGGAGTTGAGGGTGGTGGCGTTCATGCCGAGGAGGCGCGCGGCGCGCGACTGGTGGCCGCCAGTCTGGTCGAGGGCGCGGCGGATGATGTCTATCTCGAAGCGGCGCACCTCGTCGTAGAAGTTGACGCCGCGGCTCACGTCGAGGGTGCCGGTGCCCGTCGAGAGCGGGGCCGAGCCGACCGCCTTCGACGGGTCGGCGATCTCGGTGGGCAGGCACTCGTGCGTGACCTCGGGCCCGGGCGCGATGACGACGGCGCGCTCGATGACGTTCTCAAGCTCGCGCACGTTGCCGGGCCACGTGTACTGCTCAAGGAGGGCCAGCACGTCGGGCGCGAGCTGCTCGGAGACGTGCCGGCCGTTCTCGTCGTTGTACTTGCGTATGAAGTGCTGCGCCAGCGCGAGCACGTCCTCGCGCCGGTCGCGCAGGGGGGGCAGCTCGATGGGGACGACCGCCAGCCGGTAGTAGAGGTCTTCGCGGAAGGCGCCCTGCCGGACGGCCTCCTTGAGGTCGATGTTGGTGGCGGCGACGATGCGCACGTCCACCTTGCGCGGCGCGGTGTCGCCCAGGGGGGTGAACTCGCGCTCCTGAAGCACGCGCAGGAGCCGCGCCTGCGTCTCGGGCGGGATGTCGCCTATCTCGTCGAGGAAGATCGAGCCGCCGTCGGCCACCTCGAACAGCCCCTTCTTGGCGGCGACCGCGCCGGTGAACGCGCCGCGCGTGTGGCCGAACAGCTCCGACTCAAGAAGCTCGGACGGGATGTTCGACGAGTTGACAGTGACGAAGGTTCGGGCGGCGCGCGGGCTCTGCATGTGGATGGCGCGCGCGATGAGCTCCTTGCCCGTGCCCGACTCGCCGGTGATGAGCACGGTCGAGCGCGCGGGCGCGACCTGATCGACGAGCCGGAAGATGGCCTGCATCTTGTCGGAGCGGCCGATGATTGAGCCGCGCTCGACGCTGCGGCTCATGGCGCGCCGGAGGTTCTGTCGCTCCTCCTCCTTGCGGCGCCGCTTGATGCCGGAGGCGACCGTCTCAATAATCTGCTCGTTCTGGAAGGGCTTGCGGACGCAGTTGAAGGCGCCGCGCTCCCACGCGCCGATTGCCGTGTCGAAGGTCGCGTAGGCCGTGATGATGATGACGACGGCCTCGGGGTCCGCCTTCTGGATCTCTTCGAGCGCGCGCAGGCCGCCCATGCCGGGCATCGAAACGTCGAGGAGCACCACGTCGTAGGCGCGCCGGCCGTAAAACTCAAGGCCCTCCTCGCCGGTCTTCGCCAGATCGACGCGGTAGCCTTCGGCCGAGAGCAGCGTCTCAAGCACGTCGCGCATGATCTCCTCGTCGTCAACGACGAGGACGGAACCTTTTCTCGCCATCCGTACCTCGGTAATAAGCTGTTAGCCGTTAGCTGTTAGCTTTTAGCTTTAGCCGTCCCCGATGGACAAGAGCTAAAAGCCAACGGCTAACGGCTAACGGCTTATCTTATAACGCGCGGCGGCGCGGCGGCGAACGCCCGCGGGCGCTCACTTGACGGAGGCGGAGTCTTTGGGCTTGAGCAGGCGGCGGCCTTCGGGCGAGGCGGCGGGGCGCGCCCGCTCGGCGGTGACGAAGAGCGTGTAGTCGTCGGACTCGAAGCCGGCGACGCGGACGTAGACCTCCGCGCGGTTGAGGTCTTCCGCCGCGGGCAGGCTCCCCATGTAGACGATGCGGCCGTCGGGGATGACGCCCCAGAGGACGTAGACGCTCGCGCCCACCGACGAGGGGAGCGGCACGCCGCGGAAGTTCACGCGGACGTATGCGCGGTTCGAGCTGAGCGTGGCGCGCGCAGCGCCGCGCGCGTCGGGCGCGGCCGAGTCGCCTTCGAGCTCGATAACACGGCCGCCCCCCTGCGAGACGAGCGCGTCCTCGACCTCCGCGTAGAAGTCTCCGGCGGCCGCCGCGCGGCGCGAGCGCGAGCCGCGCGAAGCCGGCGGCACGGGCACGGCTGCGTTCGACGCGCCCGTGTTCGACGCGCCCGTGTTCGACGCCGTGCCGGACGTTGCTGCGTCGGCGGGTCTCGCGGCCGGCGCGCCTTCGGTCTTCGACGGATAGAGGGCGGCGGCCTCGTCCGCGCGCGTCGTGAGCACGGGGTCGCCGGGTCGCTCGACCTCGGGCGAGTCTTCGGCGGTGACGATGACGCCGTAGCGTTCGAGCCCCTCGGGGCGGTCGAAGGCGAGCCCGCCGTTGCCGCGCTCGTCGCGGCGCAGCTCGCCGAGGCGGACGACGCGCCCGCCGCCCGCGGCCCAGACGACGTAGACGCGCGCGCCCGCCGCGACCGTCTGCGGGTCGGGCAGGTTTATCGCCGTCAGGCGCGCGCGCCCGCCGCCCTCGCTCGCCTCGACGGTCAACTGTCCCGTCGCACGCGTCGTCAGAGAGCGCAGACGTATGTCCACGCGCTGCTCCTGCGCCGCCTTCGCGAAGCCCCCGCGGCGCGCGCCCCCGCCGCGCGCGCCGGCCGCGTCGCCGTGCGAAAGCGTCGCGAGCGCCAGCCCCGCCGCGGCGGCGCAGGCGCACGCCCAACGAACCTGTCCGAGCTTGCTCATAAAAGGGAGAGCCGTCCTGTCGTCCGAAGTGTCAGCCGAAAGCGGCTGCGAGATTAGCACCGGCCCGGATAAAAGCAAGAGGTATTTCGCCCGGAGGGGTTTGCGGGCCCGCGCGTCCGAGGCAGCGCGTGCGCCGCCGAAGGAAGTGTCTTGACACCCCGCGGCGCGTGGCAGTATCGTGCCCGCGCCCCCGGCCTCCTTTTTTTGACGGCTCCGGCCGCGTTCGCCCCCGCGACTCACGCCGCCTCCCGACGGCAGCTTTCTCGACGCGACCTACGTACCGGCTGACGGGGACGTTTTGGCCAGAGTGTTCGGGCTGTTCGCCATCCTGTTCGGGTCGTTCTATCTGTCCGAGGGCGCGTCGTGGCTGACGAGGCCGGGCGCGAGGGTGCGCTTCCGCTGAGTTCCGTTGACGGGGTGACTCTTTCCGTTTGGAGCGGGGGGCCGTTATGAGAGCTTTTCTTCTGACCTTAATCCTCCTCTGCGCGGCCCCGGCCGCCCACGCACAGGCCGCGCCGGCCCGCGAGCCGGGACGGCGCGTGACGGTGAACATGAGGAAGGGCGAGCCGGTGTCGGGGGCGTTCCTCGGCGCGGACGGGAAGTCCGTCAGCGTGGAGTCGGACGGCGAGCGGCTCACGTTCGACCTCGACAACGTCGCCAGCCTCGTCTTCACGCGGCCCGGGCCGGACTCGCCCGCCGCCAGGGCCGTCGAAGCCCTCAAGTCTCTGTCGCCGGTCGGCAGGGCCGCCGCCTCCGCCGCGCGCGATTACAGAAATCGCTTCCTCGAAGTTAAGGCGGTGGTTGACGACCAGCTCCCGCTCATCCCCGAAGGCGACCTGAGGGAGGCCATCGGCGACGTGCTCAAGGCTTTCGAGCTGGCCTCGGAGATTTCGGAGCAGGCGAGTCAGTCGAAGCCGTCGGAGGAGGCCGCCAGGATGACCAACGACGCGCTCCGCACGACCTTGAGCAACGCGCGCAAACGGCTCGAACAGGCCGAGGCGCTGCTGCCCGGGCGGCGTTGAGCGCCGCGGGCGCTTCCCGAATCTGATGGCCCGGCGGGACAAAAGAGAGCCGCCGCGTCCGTCCCGTCGAGGGGGCGGACGCGGCGGCTCTTCTGCCTCAGGCCGGGCGCGGGTCAAGGCCCGAAGCGGCGGCGGTACTCGGTCGAGGTGATGAAGGCTTTGACCATCTCGGCGGCGATGTAGTCGCCGTCGAACTCGTCGAGCTTCGCGAGCCAGAAGTTGTAGCCGTCGAAGCTGCCGTCCGGCGGGTCGTCCGGGTTACGCCTCAGATACCCGAAGTACTCCATCAGCACGAAGGCGTGGTTGAACTGGCGGCGCGAGAACTCGGCGTTCTCGGCCACGGCTCTGAGCACGTCGGCGCGCGTCTTCCGCGACGCGTCGAGGTCGGCGATGAGCGCGGCGCGCTCGTCCTCGGTGGGCGCGTAGCCGGCGGCCGGGTTGCGCGGGTCGAAGGTGTGGGACAGTAGCCGGTCGACGTACTCCGAGTTCGACAGCGGCTGGTAGACGGCGAAGGCCGGGCCGGTCACGAACCGGTCTACGTAAGCCTTCTTGTTCGCGTCGAGCCGCGCGCGCCAGTCGCCGACGCCGACCTGCACGCCGCGCCCTATCTCCTGCGTGTCGGGGAGGAAGGCGCGCAGCCGCAGCGTGTGCCGCGTGTCGTAGGCCGCCTGGTGCACGCGGTAGACGAAGTAGCCCGTCTCCTGAAACTCTATCGAAAGGAAGAAGGCCGCCGAGACGTTGACGCGCTTCACTTCGAGGCACTGCGCGTCGCCGCCGCACTGCGTGAACTCGTTCTTCCAGTGCGCCAGCCCCTCCGGGTCGGGCTCGCGGTTGAGGAAGTCGTGGTAGTGCTGTCGGACGAAGAAGTCCGGGTTGAAGCCGGGCGGGACGACCGGGTTCTGCCCCGTGACGGTGTCGCTCTGGAGGATGGCGACGGCCGCCGCCGCGGGCGCGTCGAGCGCGGCCCCGTCCGGCGCCGAGAGCGTGACGTTGAACGTCTCCTGCGGCTCGGCGAACACGTCGTTCGTGACGAGCACGGGGAAGCTCTTCTCGACCTCGCCCGCCGCGAAGCCGAGCGTCCCGAGCGTCAGCGTGTAGTCGGATACTTCGTTGGCCGTGCCGTCCGACGTGGCGTAGCTCACCGTCGAGGGGGCCGAAAGATCGCCCGAGCGCACGACGGTGAGGACGACCTGCCCCGCCGACTCGTTCACCTCGCGGAAGTTATTTAAGAAGCGGACGAGGGTCGGCCCGTCGTCGTTGATAATCGTCGCCGTCCCCTCGAACTTATCGAACCCCGCGTTGACGGGCCCGGAGATGGTGACCTTGAACGTCTCCTCGGGCTCGACCTGCGTGTCGCCGATTATCCTGACCCTGATGACGCCCGAGGTAGCGAGCGGCGGGAGCGTGAGCGTCCCCGAAGTGGCCTCGTAGTCCGAGCCGGCCGCGGCCGTGCCGTCCGAGGTCGCGTAGTTGACCGTGACGGCGTCGGGCGAGCGTCCCCTGAGCG
The DNA here is from genome assembly GCA_036399155.1 of Pyrinomonadaceae bacterium. GTDB lineage: Bacteria > Acidobacteriota > Blastocatellia > Pyrinomonadales > Pyrinomonadaceae > QHXN01. Next base: position 20,314 of record DASWNR010000093.1, on the reverse strand, counting down.
TGACGAGGAACTCCGCGTCCTTCGCCCCCGCGTGCCCCTCGACGGCGCGCACGTCGGCGACGTTGAGCGTGGGGAACGGGTCGTCGTCGGTGATGTTGATGGCCGCCGCCGCCGTCCCCGACACCGCCGCGCCGCCCGAGGGCGCGGAGAGGTTGAGGGTGAGCGACTCGGTGCCCTCGAAGATGTCGTCCTGCGTGATGAGGACGGAGACGGTCCTGGCCGTCTCGCCGGGCGCGAAGGTGAGCGTCCCCGAGGTGGCGGTGTAGTCCTCGCCGGACGTGGCCGTGCCGTCGGCGGTCGCGTAATCGACCGTGGTCGTCTGCGAGAGGTCGCCGGTGCGCGTGACGGTGAAAAGGGCCTGGAAGCCCGACTCCGGCCTCGTCACCGACTCCTGTCCAAACTGGAGGCCGGTGGCGATGGGCTCGGCCGACGAGACGAGTGCCGACTCGATGACGTAAACGTCGCCGAAGTTCGGGCTGAAGCTGCTGTTCTGCACGCGCATCGCGAGCCCGTTCGTGCCCCAGCGCACGAGGCGCGTCGGGCTGCCCGGCAGGGTGAGAGGCGCGCGGCCGACCGGCAGGAAGGTGTCGAGGTCGTACGCCACCAGCTCCTTGTTCGCGTCGGACGGGCCGGCGCGGTGGATGAAGTAGGCGCGGCCGAGCGCCACGTCCACGGTGAACGCGTAGAAGATGTTCCCCCGAAAGGTGCCGAGGAGCTTCTTCGTCACGGGGTCGATCACCTCGCCCCCAGAAAAGTAGAGGCGGCCGCCCGCGTAGATCATCGGCTCGCCGGGGCGGTCGTCCGTGAGGTTGGGTGTCACGTCGACCACCGTCAGGACGCCGGCGTCCACGGTGTACTTCACCAGCTCGAACTCGTTCGCTCCGGTGTTGAAGCCGTAGAGCACCGAGGGGGAGGCGAACTCGATGGGGCGGACGCCCTTGTAGAAGGGGCCATTCGTGCCCCTGTCGGGGCGCGGCACGCCGTCGTCGTAGAGGGTGACACCGCGCGTGGCGGCGGCGACCTGCGCGGCCTCCTTAATGATTCCGGTGACGGGGTCAGGGTCGACGCCGCCCGAGACGGCGAGCGTCTGGGGGTTGCCGGGCATCACCTCCATGTCGGCCGCCTCGGTCGTGAGCGCGAACTGGAGACCGGCCGTCTGCGTCTGGAGGTCTACGCGGCGGACGGCGTTCGGGCCCGCGAGGTGGACGTAGAGCGTGCGGCCGTCATCGGCGAGCGCGAGTTGGGACGGCTCGCCGCCGACGCCGATGGGTGCGCCGACCGCGAGGGTCGAGGGGTTAATCGGCGTGACGCTGTCGCCGACGCCCGCGCCCGCCGCCGTGGGCACGCTCGCGTAGAGCGACTGCGTGGCCGCGTTGTAGACGAGGTCGTTGGCGCGCAGGTTGACCCGCGTCATGATGGTCGGCGCGCCCGGCGTCGGGGTCGGGGTGGGCGTCGCCTCGGGGGTGGGCGTCGGGGTCGGCAGCGCGGCCGACGGGTCGACCAACTGAGTCTGGACGAGGAAGACGCGCGGGGGCTGGCCCGCGATTCCCGTGAGCGCGGAGAAGGCGAAGCCGTTCGAGCCCCAGCGTATGAACTCGGTGGCGGTGCCGGGGACGCCCGAGACGGTCGTGTAGCCGACCGTCTGGAACGTCGTCATGTCGTAGCCGGTGATCCTGTAGAGGCCGGCGACGCCCGACGGGTCGTCCCCGAGGAAGTAGACGCGCCCGGCCTCGGAGTCTATCGCCATCCTGCCGGTCCCGGGGAGTTGCGCCAGGACCTGGCCGGTCTCCGGGTTCACGACAGCGCCGCGCGCCGAGAAGATGAGCCCGCGCGCGCGGTCGAACTGCGTCTGGCCGCCATTAGCGAACCTGACGAGGTCGCCGTCGGGCGTGAGCCCCGAGGCGTTGAGCGTGTACTTCCAGACGCCGAACACGTCAATGGTCGTGTAGAGCCTCGACGGCGAGACGCCGAAGTGCGGTTGGCCTGTGAGCGTGGCCGTCGCCTCCTGCGGGCGCGCGACGCCGTCGTCGAGGACGACCGTCCCGCCGCACGAGCGCGTGACGGCGACGGTCTGCGGCTGCCCTGGCATGACGGCGAGGTAGCGCGGGACCGGCGAGCTGCAGGTGGCGGGCCTGGCGACGGTGTACTGCGCGCCCGGCGTCCCCGTCGCCACGTCGAAGCGCCGAATGGCCCGCGCGCCTTCGAGCGCGACGTACATCGTCAGGCCGTCGTCGCTGAAGGCCATCCGCGAAGGCTCGCTGCCGACGAAGACGGGCGCGCCCACCGCGCCCGTCAGGGGGTTTATCTGCACGACGCTGTTGCCGCCCGCGCCGACGGACGAGTTGCGCGTGGCGAAGATGGTCTGCGTCGCGTGGTTGTAGGCGAGGCTGACGACCCTCTGCTCGACCTGGCGGACGAAGGCCGGGAAGGGCGTCGGGGTCGGGTCGGCCTGCGCCGAGGCCGACGGCGTGACGGCCGAGGGGAGCAGCCACGCGAGCGCGTACAGGAGCGCGACCGACAGGCACGCTGCGGCGGCGAGGCGGATTCGGGGCGCGGAACGAAGGGATTTCATGGTGGCGACTTTCTCGCGTTTGCGGAACGGGGCGGTGGCGGCGTCCGGGAAGATTGCCGCGCGGAAGGTGTCTTACGTCGCGGGGGAGGTTATAAGCGCCGCGCGCCGAAGTCAACGCGGGACTCTGTCGTCGGGGAGGGTTTTGAACTCTAGTCGCTCGCGGCCTGGAGGCGCGTGCGCGCGGCCGAGGTCGGCAGCGTGATGCGGAAGATGGTGCCGCGCCCGGGCGCGCTCTCGACCGCGATGTGGCCGGCGTGCTCCTGCACGATGCCGTAAGAGACGGCGAGGCCCAGACCCGTCCCGCGCCCGACGCCCTTCGTCGTGAAGAACGGGTCGTAGATGCGCGCGACGTTCTCGGCGGCGATGCCGATGCCGGTGTCCGCGACCTCGACGTTGACGGAGTCGCGCTCGGTGGGCGCGGCGCGCAGCGTGATCGTCCCGCCGTCGGGGATGGCGTCGCGCGCGTTCAGGAGCAGGTTGGTGAAGACCTGCTGGAGCTTCCCCGCGTTGGCGTAGACGCGTGGAAGCTCCGCGGAGTACTCGCGCACGACCTCGACGCGGCTCTGGCGCAACTGGGGCTCCAACAGTTGCAGCGTGTCGTCGAGCACGCGCGCGAGGTCGAGGTCGGCGAACTCGGTGACGCCGCCCGTGCGCGAGAAGTTGAGAAGGTTGTTGACGATGCCCGTGGCGCGGTCGGTCTGCCGCCGAATCTTTTGCAGGAGCGCGTGCTTCGGGTCGGTGTCGGCGAGCATGCCCAGAAGCATCTGCGTGTAGGACGAGACGCCGGTCAGGGGCGTGTTGATCTCGTGCGCGACGCCCGCCGCGAGCAGGCCGATGGAGGAGAGCTTCTCGCGCTGCTGCAACTGCTCTTCGAGGCGGACGCGCCCCGTCACGTCTTCGAGGACGACGAGCACGCCGCCCGGCTCGTGCACGTCGGCGCGCTTCAGCGGCGCGAGCGCGATGTTGAGGATGAGCGTCCTGCCGTTGCGCGTCGCCGTGTGCAGCTTGTAGATGTTGCGCAGCTCGGCCAGCTCCCAGCGCCGCTCGCCGAGCGCCTGGTGGAGCGTCTCGGCGAAGTCCTCCGCGAAGAGGTCTTCGACCCCCTGCCCCGTCGCCTCGTCGCGGCGGAGGCCCAGCATCTCTTCGAGCGCGGAGTTGCAGGCCGTGACGCGCCCCGAGCCGTCGGCCGTGAGTATCCCGACGTTGATGGATTCGACGATGGACTCGTTGAACTCCTTGAGCAGCGCCAGCTCCTCCGCCCGCTCCTTCTGCTCCTGGTAGAGCAGGCTGTTCTCGATGGCGACGGCGACGTAGCCCGAGACGGTGCGCAGGATTTCGAGGTCTTCCGACGAGAGCAGCGCGCCGCCCGTCGAGCGCCCCAGACCGATGACCGCCACCATCCGCCCGCGCACGACGCACGGCACGTAGTAGTGGAGCGCGCGGCGGACGAAGCCGCTCGTCTCGGGCGGCATGTCGAGCCCGTCGGCGCGCACGACGCCGTCCTCGGCCGAGCGAGCGCGAATCATCTCGCGGAAGTCGGGCGGGACGAGAACTTCGCCCGAGAGGCCGGCGGTGCGCGCCACGCGGTAGCCGCCCGCGCGCGCGTCCTCGATGAAGATGGCGACGCGCTCGACGCCCAGCACTTCGCGCAGCCGCTCGACGAGCGAGTCGAGCAGCGGTTCGAGCGAGGTGGTCGCCGAGAGCGTCCGCCCGAAGTCGAGCAGACCCGCACGCATGTCGTAGCGCTCGCCGTAGAAGAAGCGGTCGGTGCGCTCCTGAAGAAAGTTCTTCAGGGGCGCGGCCGTCATCACGATGACGGCCATCGCCGCGACCGAGATGATGACGCGCATCGTGACGACGCCCGGCGCGATGACCTCGCCGCCGAAGGCGTAGAGCCCCGCGACGTAGACGACCGACCCGATGAGCAGCGCGATGGTCAGCGTCGTCAGCGCGTAGACGGCCGTCCGGCGCACGACCATGTCCACGTCCATCAGCCGGTAGCGCACCACCGAGTTGCCGAACGTGAGCGGGATGAGCACGAGCGGCAGCACGGCCGCGTCGGTCAGCCACCTCCGCGTCGTCTCGCTCAGGAGCCCGTCGCCCGCGCCGAACACGTAGCCGGCGGCGTAGAGCAGCGTGAACGGCGTCACCGCCAGCGCGGAGCCCCACACGACCCACTTCAACTGCTGCCGGACGATGGCCGACTCGTTCCGCGCGAAGCGGCGCACGAGGATGGCCGAGCCCGCCACGAGCGCCGCCGTCATGAAGCCCGTGCCGGCGCGCGCGAGCAGCGCCGGGAAGTCCTCGGGCAGCGCCGCGTAGGCCGAAAACAGCAGCGAGAAGGGCGACGAGGCCGGCCAGCGGTTGTGCAGCGCCGGCGCGAAGTCGAAGAAGGCCGCGAAAGCCACGAGCAGCGCCGCCGGCGCGTAGAGCAGGTAGACGAGCCGCGGGCGGCGCTCCGAGAGTTTGTAGCGGACGGGGTAGACCGCGCAGAAGTGCAGGAAGACCGGCGCGAAGAGCGCGAGCGCGGCGTTGTCGAGGAAATCGACGGCGAGGTCGAGGTCTTCGAGGCCGCCGTAGGGCTTGTAGAACTGGAAGACGAAGGCGATCAGGCAGAGCGTCGCGAAGTGGAGCGCGAAGGGCGCGCGCCCGCCCTGCTTGAAGAAGACGAAGAGGCCGACGAGCAGCGAGACGACGCCGATGAAGTTGATGTAGAGGTCGCGCGCGGTGAGCGTACGCTGCGGCGTCAGGTTGTCGAGGTAAACCCAGTAGAAGCGCGTGTCGGCCGGGTTCGACGGCCGCTCGACGAGGTAGCCGATGCGCCCGCCGACGCCCGCCTCTTCGAGCAGAACCTGCACGTCGTAGGTCGTCGTCACCTCGTCGCGCTGCCCGCCGTCGCCGTCGCCGACGACGACGCCGACCAGCCGGTCGCCCGGCATCACGCCGAAGACCCCTTTGCGCCCGGCCGGCGAGTCCGACTTGACCGAGTCGGCGACGATGCCCGCCGGCGTCTTCACCCAGTCGATGCCGTCGGTCGGGGGCGCGGTGTGCGTGAGGCGCTGCGCGAAGTTGACGGTGCCGGCCGCGACGAGCACCGCCGCCACGATCAGCAGCGCCCAGCCCTTCGTCGTCAGCACGGAATCCTTCATCGTCTCACACGCGTCAGCTTTGGTTCGAGCTTGAGGAGCGCGTCCGGCGCGGCTTGCGCGGGTTTCGGCCCTGGTAAATCAAAAGTTTTGAAGCAAGCTGTATTCCAGCTTCGGCGGCCACGGCCGCCCCGCGCCCGCGCCCGCGGGGCCTGCGGCGCGCGCGACTCGAATCCCTGTCACTGCGCGCCCTTACCCGCGCGGGGCGCATGGGCGCGTCCGAGTCCGCGTATTTGCGGCGTCGTCCGCGCCGATTCAGAATTTCGTATCGCCTCCGAAAATTCGGATAAACCGTTGATACACAAAAGCCCCGCGCCTCGGACGCGTGTCGCGCGGGCGCGGGGACTGTGCTTCGGGCGAGCCGCCGAAGCGGCCGCCGGCGGGGCTAGAACCTGACCGAAATTCCCCCGCGCAGAGAGCGGCGCAGCGCGCCGAGCGAGAGCTGCGTCTCGCCGTCGTCGACGCCCGTGGAAACGTCGAGCAGGTTGCGCGCGTCAACGGTCGCCTGCGCGCGCACGGGCAGCCCGAAGTTCGGAAGCTCCTTCGTCACAAGAATGCTCAGCGACGGGTCGTAGACGGCGAGCCGGCCGGCGAACGGGTCGACGGCGAAGACGGCCGCGCGCGGCGAGAAGCGGAGCACCGTGCGGACGTTGACGCCGTCGAGCAGGCTGGCGTCGAGCTGCGCGGCGGCGGTCTGGAAGAAGGTGTTCTGGAAGAGCTGTTCGGGGCTCGTCAAACCTTCGGGCGAGAGCTGCTGGCCGCGCCCGAAGGCGTAGCCGGCCGAAGCCTTCAGGCGGCTGCTGACGCGGCGCGTGTAGACGACGCGGACGCCGCGCGCCCCGCCCTGCTGGTTGGCGATGTCGAGCAGCGCGGCGCCGCCCTCGCCCGTCAGCCCTTCGAGCGGCGCGCTCAGAAGCCCGACGCCGCGGCCGCTGACGGTGTCGAAGAAGGCCGTGGCCTCTAAGGTCGAGTTCTCGTCGAGGATGCGCTCGACGCCGAACTCCAGACGGTGGCTGCGCTCAAGCACGGCCTGCCCGTCGATGACGGCGACGGCCTGCCCCGCGTTCTCCTTGAAGAGAACCTGCCCGTCCTCGAACTCGACCCCGTCGACACGCGTGCCGGCGTCCGAGCCCGGCGCGAAGGCGGCGCGGAAGCGCGTGCGGGCGTTCGCGTCGAACGCGAAGCCGAGGCGCGGCGTGAGCGAAGAGTCGCCGCCCGCGCCCACGAAGCGCGAGTAGTCGAGCCCGACGACCACGACGACCCCGTCGCGCACCACCCACTCGTCCACGGCGCGCACCGAGACCTGTTCGAGCCTGTCGGCGCGCGGCCGCACGAAGCCGAGTTTCTCGCCGGCGGACTCTTCAACCGCCGCCGGAATCGTCGGCAGACGCGCGGCGCCGATGGTGGCGCTCAGGCGGTGGCGCGCGCCGGCGCGGATGCGCGCGGTCGCTTCGAGGCGCTCGAACTCGCCGGCCTGCCCCGCGAAGATGAGTTGAACCTGCCGGTTGACCGGCGTCGCCACCGCGAAGTTGACGCCGGCGTAAGGGCCCGCGCCGGGGACGCCGGAGGTGGCGAAGAAGGTCTCGACGTACCCTTGCGTCCGCGTGCGTTTCGTCCGCTCCTCTTCCCCGGGCTCGTCCGCGGCGGCCAGCCCGTCGTCCGTCGTCCAGCCCGAATCTTCCTGCTCGCCGGCCTCAAGCTCTTCGAGCACCTGCCGGACGGTCTCGTCCTCGGCGTCGCCCGCGTTGAAGACGGAGCGGCGCGCGTGCGAGGCGCGGATGCGGAACTTGGGGTCGTTGCGGTCGGCGCGGCGCTCGGGCCTCGTGTTGCCGGAGCCCGCGGGCTGGAGGTTGAAGCGGTAGACGAGTTCGGTCGAGGGCGAGACCTGGACGGCGGAGAAGGTGGCCGGCGTGAAGCCGTCGGCCAGCGCGCGAATCAGGTAACGGCCGGGCGTGACGCGCGCGGCGAAGGTGCCGTCGGCGGCGCTCTTCGTCTCCTTGACGACCTCGTTAAAGCCGTCGCGCAGGATTTTGACGAGCGCGCCCGAGACCGGGTTCCCGCGCGCGTCGAGGACGGCGCCGCTGATGGTGCCCAGACTGCTGGCGCGTCGCGCCCCACCCGACGCGGCCGTGGCACCTTCGACCGAGCCGGCCGCGAGCGCGAGCGTCGCGAACAGGACGGGGAAGATGCGCCAGTTGAATTTTCTCATCGCAGCAAAACCTCCGGGCCCTCCCCGGCCGGCACTCACCTCCGGCGATTTGACCGGGCCGGCGGATGCGAACCCTTAACTTTTACTGTGTCCAGGGCGGCGTACGGGCGAGGGTTGGGAGCTGTCTGGGTGTGCGGCTCCAATCCCGACGTCACTACGAGCGACACTGTTTCAGGCGTAAACCCTTCTGGTCGTGTCCAACCCGCTTCAGGCGGAGCCAGCATTTTCCGCCAACTTCGAGGGGGTGTCAAGCAGGTCGTCGTGCTAAGCGTGGTAGTCCGAGCCGTATGATGCGCCCGCGCGGGGGGTTGGTTTGCCCGCCCCCGGCGCGCGTGCTACGATGCGCGTTCAACGTTTCAGACCGGTTCCGGCCGAGGGGTCTCCTTAAAAGCTTTCCGAAGTAATGACCGAACAAGTTCAGTTGACCAGACTTCCCAACGGGCTGACCGTCCTCACGGAGCCGATGCCCAACCTGCGCTCCGCCACGGTCGGCATCTGGGTCAGGCGCGGCTCGCGCCACGAGCCCGCCGATTGGAACGGCGTCTGCCACTTCATCGAGCACGCCGTCTTCAAGGGGACGGGGCGCCGCACGGCCCTCGACATCGCGGTCGAATCCGACCGGCTCGGCGGGCACTTCGACGCCTACACGACGCACGAGATGACCGGGTTCGCGATGAAGGTCGTGGACGCGGCGCTCCCGCAGGCCTTCGACCTCCTCGCGGACATGCTCGCCGGGCCCCGCTTCGACGAGGAGGAGCTGCGCCGCGAGCAGCGCGTCATCATCGAAGAGATGAAGATGGTCGAGGACACGCCCGACGAGTTCCTCGCAGAAATCTTCAACGCCGCGTACTTCCCCGGGCACCCCCTGGGCCGGCCCATCGAGGGGACGGCCGAGACGGTCTCGACCTTCGGGCACGAGCGCACGGCGGAGTTTCACGCGCGCGTCTACGCGCCGCGCAACCTCGTCGTCGCCGCCGCCGGCAACGTCCGGCACGAGCAGTTGGTCGAGCTGGCCGCGCGCGCCTTCGAGGGCGCGCCCGCGTCAGGCGTCGAGGATTCCGAAGAGTCCGGCGGTGACGCGCCGCGCCCCGCCGCGCCGATTCTCGTCCAGCGCAAGAAGGAGCTTGAGCAGGCGCACCTCATCATCGCCGCGCCATTCCCCTCCGCGCGCCACGAAGACCGATACGCGGCGAGCCTCTTAAGCTCGGTCGTCGGCGGCGGCACGAGCTCGCGCCTCTGGCAGCGCGTGCGCGAGGAGCGCGGGCTCGCCTACTCGGTCGGCGCGGTCGGGAGCCACTACACCGACGCCGGCCTCTTCCAGATTTACGCCGGCACCTCGCCCGAGCAGTTGGACGAGGTTCTCGACATCTCTCTTCAGGAGATGCGGCGCGTGCTGCGCGAGGCGGTGGGCGAAGAAGAGCTGCGGCTCGTCAAGGATCAGGCCGTCTCGTCCATCCTGCTCGGGCTCGAATCGACGAGCGCGCGCGCGGGCACGCTCGCGCGGCAGGAGATAGTCCACGGCCGCCGCATCACGCCCGAACAGGTCATCGCGCGCATCGAGGCCGTCACGCCCGACGACCTTCTCCGCGTCGCCTCTGAGCACTTCAGGACCGAGGCGCTCGCCCTCGGCGCGCTCGGCGACCTCAACGGCTTCAAAGTCGACCGCTCGCGCCTCGAAGTCTGAACGGACGGACGGGCGTAAGCCTTGAGCGGGGGTTTCCCGTTTGAAAGTCTTCAACTGCCCACAGTGCGCCGCCTCGCTCGAATTCGAGCGGATAGAAAATCCCTGGGTCAAGTGTCACTACTGCAACTCGATGGTCGTCGTGCCCGCCGAGTTGCGCCCGGCCGCGCCCACGCCGCCCGAAGAGTTGAAGACCTCCTACGGCCGACCGGAGGCGTCGACGAAGAAGGTCGTGCTCGCGGCGGTCGCGCTCGCGCTCGCCGGGGGCGGCGCCAGCCTGTTCGTCGCCACGCGCGACCGCCCGTCGGGCGCGGGCGGGCCCGGCGTCTCGAACGTCGCCAACACGCGCCGGCTCATGCCGACCCCGACCCCGAGTCCGAAACCCAGACCTAACGGCTACGAGGTCGCCTACACCTTCGGCGGCGAGGGCACGGGGCCGGGGCTCTTCAAGGACTCGATGGCGCTCGCGCTCGACGCCGAGGGGCGCGTCTACGTCTCCGACGAGACGCGGCGCGTGCAGAGGTTCGACGCCGCCGGCCGCTTCCTCAACACCTGGAACATCCCGCCCGCGACCAAGTGGTACGCCAAGGTTCGCGGCGGCCCCGCCAAGATCATCGTCAACGAGCGCGGCGAGGTCTACGCCGTGCTGGCCGGCGTCATCCTCAAGCTCGACGGCGAGACGGGCGAGGTGCTCGGCGCGGCGCGCGGCTCCGACCACATACACGACGCGGCGCTCTCGCCCGGCCACGGCCTGCTCGTCGTCTCGCAGAAGGGCGAGGACGACGAGCTCGTCCTCATCGGCGGCGACGGCCGCGCCGCACACCGCACGCACCGCTTCGTCAGCTCCCACCTCGACAAGCGTCTGTTGGTCCGCGCGCTGCGCGTCGCGGCGGGCGCGGGCGGCGAGGCTTACGCGCTCTACTGCATCGGCGGCGTCGCGGGCGAGCACTGGTACGACGACGAGGACATCGCCGTCTTCCGCCTCTCGCGCGAGGGCAAGCTCCTCGGGCGCTTCGGCGGTCAGGGGAGCGAGCCGGGGCAGTACGGCCCGCCGTCCGCGATAGCGGCCGACCCGGGGGGGCGCGTCTACGTCTCCGAGTCGTTCTACAAGATTCACGTCTACGAGCCCGACGGCCGCCACGTCCGCACGCTGAAAGCCCCGCACGCGGTCGAGGCGATGGCCTTCGACGCGCGCGGCGACCTCTACGTCGCCGGCCGCCACACGGTCTCCAAACTCTTGCTCGACAGGTGAGCGGCCGGCCTGCGGCCCGACGGGTTTGCCATCCGACGCGGCACAATCAATAATTGAAGCGTAGTTAAAACACCGGCTCGCCTTCCTCCGACCGAAGGCAGAGCGCAGAGCGCAGACGACTCCCGAATGAGACTCACAGTTTTAGGAAGCGGCTCGACCGGCAACGCCGTGCTCATCTGCGCGGGGCAGACGAGCGTGCTCGTCGACGCCGGCCTGAGTGCGAAGGAGACCGTGCGGCGGCTCGCGCTCGTAGGCGTGGACGCGGCGCGGCTCGACGGCGTCGTCATCACGCACGAGCACTCGGACCACGCGGGCGGCCTGCGGGTGCTTCTGAAGTCGCTCGGCTGCCCGGTCTACATCTCGGGCGCGACGCGCGACGCATACATCCGCGAGAAGGCGCGCACCGACGACGAGCCGAAGCGGCGAGCCGAGGCGCTGCGCGACCGCGCGGTCGAAATCTCTTCGAGCCACGACTTCCGCATCGGCGAGATAGACTTCCACCCCTTCACCGTCCCGCACGACGCGGCCGACAACTTCGGCTTCGTCGCGACCCACGACGGCGTGCGCGTCGCGACGCTGATGGACTTCGGCTGCGTCACCACGCTCGTCTCCGAACACCTCCGGGGCTGCTCGGCCATCGTCATCGAGTCGAACCACAGCCGCGACATGCTCAAGGCGTGCGACGTGTACCCGTGGGAGCTGAAGCAGCGGATACTTTCGCGCACCGGCCACCTCTCGAACGAGGACGTGGCCGTGTGGCTGCGCGACGGCTTCGACGGCACGGCCTCCCACATCGTGCTGGCGCACCTCTCGCAGCGCGCCAACAACCCGGACCTCGCCAAGTTCACCGCCGAGTCGGCGCTGCGCGAGCGCGGCGGCCTCTTCCAGCCGGCGACGAGCATCACGCTCTCGCACCACAAGGAACCCACGCCTTGGATAGAGCTGTGAGGAAGGAAGTAGACGGTAGTCAGTAGTCGGTAGAATTTTGCTCGGCGGAGATTGAGGATGACGACCGCAGGGTTCAAGCGACGAAAGTTCTTCTACTGGCGACTGTCTACCGCCTACTGCCTACTTCTTTTCTCCGGCTGTGCCGTGGACGAGCGGCGCGGCGTGCCGGCCGAGGCGCAGGCGACCGTCGAGCGCGTGACCGACGACGTGGCCGCCGGGCGCGACGCGAAGGTCTACGAGGAGGCCGCCCCCGAGTGGCGCGCGACCGTCTCGGCCGAAGAGAGCGCGCGCACACTGGCGCGCGTGCGCGAGCGTTTGGGGCGCGTCGAGAGCCGCGCGCTCCACACCGGTCGCGAGCAGCGGAGCGCCCCCGCGCCGCTCTCCGGCCACGCGCTCGAACTCGTCTACCAGACGCGCTTCGAGCGCGGCTCCGCGATGGAGCGCTTCACGCTGCTTGAGCGCGGCGGCGAATGGCTCCTCGCCGGCTACACCGTCACCTCGGACGTTTTGAAATAGCGACGAGTGATCAGAGAAGACAAGGCCCTTTCATCTTTCTCATCACTCATCACTCATCACTTATGATCGAACGCTACACGCTGCCCGAGATGGGCGCGCTCTGGTCGGAGCGCAACAAGTTTCAGAAGTGGCTCGACGTGGAAATCGCCGTCTGCGAGGTGCACGCCGAGATGGGCACCATCCCCGCAGACGCCGTCGAGGCCATCAAGGCGCGCGCCTCCTTCACGGTCGAGCGCATAGGCGAGATAGAGAAGACGACCGACCACGACGTAATCGCCTTCACCACCGCGCTCGCCGAAAACATCGGCGAGCCCGCGCGCTTCGTTCACTACGGGCTCACCTCCTCGGACGTGGTGGACACGGCCAACGCGCTGCTGCTGCGCGACGCGTGCGACCTGCTTTTGCGGAAGACGGACGCGCTTCTGGAAATTCTCAGGCGGCGCGCCTTCGAGTTCAAAGACACGCCGCAGGTCGGCCGCACGCACGGCGTCCACGCCGAGCCGACCTCGTTCGGCCTCGTCTTCGCGCTCTGGTACGACGAGACGCGGCGCAACCGCGTGCGACTCGAAAGGGCCCGGGAGGCCGTCGCGGTCGGCAAGATAAGCGGCGCGGTCGGGGCGTTCGCGCACCTCGACCCGGAAGTCGAGGAGAGGGTCTGCGCGCGACTGGGTTTGAAGGCGGCGCCGGTCTCGACGCAGGTCATCCAGCGCGACGTGTACGCCGAATACCTGACGACGCTCGCGGTAGTCGCCGCCTCGGTAGAGAAGTTCGCCTTGCAGGTGCGCCACTGGCAGCGCACCGAGGTGCGCGAGGCGGAGGAGCGTTTCAAGAAGGGGCAGAAGGGGTCGTCGGCGATGCCGCACAAGCGCAACCCGATTCTGTCGGAGCGCCTGTGCGGGATGGCGCGTCTGCTGCGCGGCTACGCGGTCGTCGGGCTTGAGAACGTCGCCCTCTGGCACGAGCGCGACATCTCGCACTCGTCGGCCGAGCGCGTCGTCCTGCCCGACGCCTCTCAGGCGCTCGACTACATGCTGGCGAAGGCGGCCTCGCTCTTAGACACCTTAGTCGTCTACCCCGAGCGGATGCTCGCGAACCTCAACGCGACGCGCGGGCTCGTCTACAGCGGGCAGCTCCTTCTGGCGCTGACGCGCGCGGGGGTGTCGCGCGAGCAGGCGTACGAGTGGACGCAGCGCAACGCGATGAAGACGTGGGACGGGGGCGGCGAGTTCCGCGACCACCTGCTCGCAGACCCGGAGGTCGCCGCGCGCCTGACGCGCGAAGAGGTCGAGCGCGCGCTCTCGCCCGCCGCCTACATGCGGAACGTCGGCGCCGTCTTCGCGCGCGTCTTCGGCGAGACTTAAAGCATGGCCGGCCCGCTGAGAATCGTCCCCGCCGCGACCCTTTCGCTCGAAGCGTTCGCCGCCGCCTTCACCGACGCCTTTCAGGGCTACTACCACCCCGTCTCGCACGACGGCGCGTCGCTCGCGCGCCGCGTCAGGTTTGAGCAGTACGACCTCGCGAACTCGCTCGTCGCGTACGACGGGCGCGAGGTCGCCGGGATAGCGACGCTCTCGGTGCGCGGCCGGAGGGGCTGGTGCGCGGGCTTCGGCATCGTGCCGGGGTTGCGCGGCCGGGGCCGTGGGCGCGAGCTGATGTCGGCTTTCGTCGCGCGTGCGCGCGGGGCGGGGCTGCGGCAACTCTCGCTCGAAGTGATGGTGCCGAACGTCGCGGCGCGGCGGCTCTACGAGTCGGCCGGGATGAGCGTCACGCGCGACCTGCTCGTGCTTGAGCGCGCGGCCGGCGAACGCGAGCCGAAAGACCCGCGAGCCGCGCGGCGCGCGCGCACGCCGAAGGAGGCGCCGGCCGAAGAGCTGCTCGCGCACTACTGGCGGCTGCACGCGGAGCCGCCCGCGTGGCAGCGCGAGCTGGCGAGCCTGCTGGCGGCAGACCTGCGCGGCACCTACGTCGGCCCTCGCGCCCGGCCGCGCGCATACGCGCTCACGGGGCAGGGTCACGACGGCAGCACGTACGTCTCCGACCTCGCCGCCGCCGGCGAGGCGCAGGCCGACGAGCTGTGCGCCGCGCTCGTAAGCACGCACGGCGTGCTGCGCGTCGTCAACGAGCCGGAGCGGAGCCCCTTCGCCGCCCCGCTGCTGCGCCACGGCTTCGCGGAGGTCACGCGCCAGCACGAGATGTCGATGGAGTTGTAGAGTTCAGAGTTACAAGTTCAAAGTTCAAAGTTGCAAGTTGGAACGGCGCGACTACCCGCGCTTGAAGTGCGACGCGTCTTCAATTAACTTGGAACTTTGAACCTGGAACTTGTAACTCTTCGGGAGCAAACGTGAAAGCAAAAGTCTACGTCACACTGAAGCAGGGCGTGCTCGACCCGCAGGGCAAGGCCATCCGGCACTCGGTCGCGCTGCTCGGCTACGACGGCGTCGCCGACGTGCGCCAGGGCAAGTACTTCGAGATCGCGCTCGACTCCGGCCTCGACGCCGCGGGCGCGCGCGAGACGGCCGAGGCGCTCGCGCGAGACGTGCTCTCGAACCCGGTCATCGAGGACTACCGCGTGGAGGTCGAGGGATGAAATTCGGCGTCATCGTCTTCCCCGGCTCGAACTGCGACCACGACGCTTACCACGTCATCTCGAAGCACGTCGGGCAGCCCGTGGACTTCATCTGGCACCGCGAGACCGACCTCTCGACTTACGACGCCGTCATCATCCCCGGCGGCTTCTCCTACGGCGACTACCTGCGCGCCGGCGCGCTCGCCTCTTTCTCGCCCGTGATGGCCTCGGTCAAGGAGTTCGCCGCGCGCGGCCGCGTCGTCCTGGGGATTTGCAACGGCTTCCAAATCCTGTGCGAGACGGGGCTGCTGCCCGGCGCGCTCATACGCAACCGCGAGCTGCACTTCATCTGCCAGCACGTCAACGTCCGCGTCGAGACCACCGAGACGCCCTTCACGCACGAGCTGCGCGACGGGCAGGTCTTGAGCCTCCCCGTCGCGCACGCCGAAGGCAACTACGTCTGCGACGACGAGACGTACGAAGAGCTAGTCCGCGAAGACCGCGTCGTCTTCCGCTACTGCGACGCGGAGGGGGTCTCGGGCGAGGGCTCGAACCTGAACGGCTCGCGCGACCACATCGCCGGCATCTGCTCGCCCGGGCGCAACGTCCTCGGGCTGATGCCGCACCCGGAGCGCGCCTGCGAAGACCTGCTCGGCTCCTCGGACGGCAGCGGCGTCTTCCGCTCGCTCGCCGCCATGCTCGCCGCAGCGCGCTAAGGAGTTCCAAGTTACAAGTTCAAAGTTCCAGGTTCACGACCTCGTTCTTCAACTTGGAACTTTGAACTTTTGAACTTTGAACTCAAATTCGCTACTCTGTCGGCACTCCCCGGCCTTCCGAAATCAAAAGGAGTTGAGGCAAGAATATGAAGAAGCTCTTTGCGGTCGCGCTCCTCGCGCTCTGTTCCCTGTTCGCGGCGGCGGCCTTCGTCGCGCCGTCCTCGGGCGCCGCCGACGCCAAGCCGGCGGCGCTGGCGGTCGGCGCCGTCGCCCCGGACTTCACGCTGCCCGACGCCGACGGTAAGCAGCACACGCTCGCCTCGCTCAAGGGCAAGTCGGGCACCGTCATCATCTTCGTCGCGACGAAGTGCCCGGTCTCGAACGCCTACAACGCGAGGATGCAGAAGCTCGCGGACGACTTCCGCGCCAAGGGCGTCAACGTCGTCGGCATCAACTCGAACGCGAGCGAGCCCGCCTCCGAGGTCAAGTCACACGCGGCCGAGAAGGGGCTCACCTTCACCATCCTGAAGGACGCCGGCAACCAGATCGCCGACCGCTTCGACGCGCAGGTCACGCCCGAGGCTTACCTGCTCGACGCCGCGGGCAAGCTCGTCTACCACGGCCGCATCGACAACTCCCGCAACGGCGACTCGATCACCTCTTCCGAGCTGCGCGAGGCCGTCGAGGCCGTGCTCGCAGGCAAGCCCGTCCAGAAGACCGAGGTCAAAGCCTTCGGCTGCTCCATCAAGCGCGGCTGAAGGGTGCGACCGCGATGAGAAGAGTCTTCGACGCCGCCACGCTGCTCTGCGCCGCGCTCGCACTCGCGGGCGCGGGCGCGAACCCCGCCGGCGCGCAGACGCGCAGAGGCCCCGCGCCCGCGAAGGCTAAGCCGCGCGCCGCGAAGCCCGCGCCGAAGCCGGAGGTGCGCGAGATAGACGCGGCCGGGTTGAAGGCGCTGCTTGAGTCGAACGCGGCGGAGGGGCGCGTCCTGCTCGTCAACTTCTGGGCGACGTGGTGCGTCCCCTGCCGCGAGGAGTTCCCCGACCTCGTGCGCATCGAGGAGGAGTTCCGCCGCCTCGGGAAAGAGTTCTCGTTCGTCACCGTCTCGCTCGACGACGTGACGGACATCAAGACGGCCGTGCCCGAGTTCCTCTCGCAGATGCGCGCCACGCGGATGCCCGCCTTCCTGCTCAACGCGACGGAGCCGCAGGAGGCCATCGACCTCGTCGACCGCGACTGGCGCGGCGAGCTGCCCGCGACTTTCCTCTTCGGCCGGCGCGGCGCCCTCTCCTTCAAACACACGGGGCGCATCAAGCCGAACGAGCTGCGCAAGGCGATAACGGCCGCCAGCGAGTTGCGCTACGAAGACTCGCCCGCGCCCATGCCGACGCCTACGCCTACTCCCGCGCCGACGCCAGCCGCCACGCCGACGCCGACTCCCGAGTCCGTCCCCCCGAGGGAAAACTGAACGGCCGCCCCCGCCGGTTTGGAGAAAACGGCGCCAGCCTTTATCCTGTGCTGTCCTCCTGACAAGCGTACAGTACAGACCGGGTCGCCGCCGTTTCTCGCCATGAACTCTGAAACAATCACCCCCGAAGTAGTCGCCGCACACAACCTCACCCCGGAAGAATTCGCGCGCATTCGTGAGCTGCTCGGGCGCGAGCCGACCTTCGTCGAGCTGGGCGTCTTCTCGGTGATGTGGTCGGAGCACTGCTCGTACAAGTCTTCGCGGACGCACCTGCGGCGGCTGCCGACGGAGGGGGAGCGCGTCATCGTCCCGCCGGGCGAGAACGCCGGCGTCGTGGACGTGGGCGACGGCTGGTGCGCCGCCTTCAAGGTCGAGTCGCACAACCACCCCTCGTTCATCGAGCCGTTTCAGGGCGCGGCCACCGGCGTCGGCGGCATTCTGCGCGACATCTTCACGATGGGCGCGCGCCCCGTCGCCGCGATGAACAGCATACGCTTCGGCACGCTCTCTCACCCGCAGCACGGCCGCCGCAACCGCGCGCTCCTCGCCGGCGTCGTCGCCGGCATCGCGCACTACGGCAACGCCTTCGGCGTGCCCACCGTCGGCGGCGAGGTCGTCTTCGACGACGCGTACGGCTTCAACCCGCTCGTCAACGCCTTCGCTTTGGGGCTCGTTCGCCACGACCAGATATTTTTCGGCAAGGCGGCAGGGATAGGAAACCCCGTGCTCTACGTCGGCGCGAAGACGGGGCGCGACGGCATCCACGGCGCGACGATGGCGTCGGCCGAGTTCGACGACGAGGCTCTCGAAAAACGTCCGACCGTGCAGGTCGGCGACCCGTTCCTCGAAAAGCTCCTGCTCGAAGCCTGCCTCGAAGCGATGCGCGCGGGCGCGGTGGCGGGGATTCAGGACATGGGCGCGGCCGGGCTCACGTCCTCTTCGTGCGAGATGGCGGCGCGCGCCGGCAACGGCATCGAGCTTGACCTCTCGCTCGTCCCGCAGCGCGAGGCGGGGATGACCGCATACGAGATCATGCTCTCCGAGTCGCAGGAGCGCATGCTCATCGTCGCGCACAGCGGCCGCGAGCGGCAGGTCATAGACATCTTCCGCAAGTGGGATTTGGACGCCGTCGTCATCGGCCGCGTCACCGACACCGGCAGCGTCGTCTGCGTCCACGAAGGCCGGAAGCTCGCCGACATCCCCTCGAAGTACCTGACCGACGAAGCGCCGCGCTACGAGCGCCCGATGCGAGCGCCCGTGCGCGGGTCGGGCGTCGGGAGTCAGGTGCCGGGCGCGAACGGCGTGGGCGCCGGGGCGCCGGCCAACGCCTCGGTCGTCAACTCGGACGAGCTGGACGAGGTGCTCGAAGCGCCGAGCGCGGTCGTCGCGGACGCCGACCACGGAGAGGCGCTGCGCCTCCTGCTCTCCTCGCCCAACCTCGCGTCGAAGGAGTGGGTCTACAGGCAGTACGACCACATGGTCAGGACGAACACGGCGGTGCTGCCCGGCGCGGACGCGGCCGTCGTGCGCATCAAGGAGACGCGGCGCGCGCTCGCCATGTCGCTCGACGGCAACGGCCGTTACTGCGCCATCGACCCGCGCGAGGGCGCGAAGCTCGTCGTCGCCGAGTCGGCGCGCAACGTCGTCTGCGTCGGCGCGCGCCCGCTGGCCATCACCAACTGTCTGAACTTCGCCTCGCCGGAGCGGCCCGAGGTGATGTGGGCCTTCTCAGAGGTCATCGACGGCATGGCCGAGGCGTGCGAGGCACTGGGGACGCCGGTCGTCTCGGGCAACGTCTCGTTCTACAACGAGACCGAGGGGCGCGGCATCCACCCGACGCCCGTCATCGGCATGGTCGGGCTCATCGAAGACGTGAGGCGCGTCGCCACGCAGGGCTTCAAGCGCGCCGGACACCTCGTCGCGCTCGTCGGCACGAACGGCGGCGAAGAAGACCTCGCGGCGAGCGAGTACGCGGCCTCGGTGCTGGGCCAATGCGTCGAGCAGATGATCGAGTCGGGCGCGCGGGTGCCGCGGCTCGACCTCGCGCGCGAGCGCGCCGTGCAGCGCGCGGTGCTCCTGGCCGCCGAGGAGGGCTTGCTACAGTCGGCGCACGACTGTTCGGACGGCGGACTCGCCGTCGCGCTCGCCGAGAGCTGCTTCTCTTCGCTCGGGCGCGCGTCCTTGGGGGCGTCGGTCGATTTGGGCGGGGAGACTTCGGCCACGGCCGCGCTCTTCGGGGAGACGCCCTCGCGCGTCCTCGTCAGCTTCGAGGAGTCGCAGCGCACGCGGCTCGAACGCATCGCCGCGCAGGCCGGCGCGCCGCTCAAGGTCATCGGCCGCGTGGGCGGCCCGCGCCTCCACGTCAAGGCCGGCGGCCGCGACTGCGTCTCGCATGAAGTCTCGGAACTCGAAGCCATCTGGCGCGGCTCGCTCGGCGCGCGCCTCCAAGCCGAAGTCATCGCCACCGCCGCCGAGTAGGCGAAGCGGAAAGGGGAAGGGGTAAGGGACGGAAGGCACGTCGGCCTTCTTCCCTTACCCCTTCCCCTTTCCGCTTGCCCTTTGCCCCTTCAGCTCCGGCGGGCGACGATGTCGAAGGAGATTTTGAGGCGGTCGCGGACGCGGACGGTGCCGTGGGCGGCGGAGGCGGTGGGGACTTTGAAGTCGCTCCGCTTGAGGTTGAACTCGCCGCGGGCGCGCATCTCGTCGCCGCGCAGCGTGACCTCGACGGGGATGACGACCCTGCGCGTGACGCCGCGCAGCGTCAGGTCGCCGCCGAGCTTGAGTCTGAAGAGGTCGCCGCCCGCCGGCTCGACCGTCACGTCGGTGCTGCGGAAGGTTATCTCGGGGTACTTGTCGGGTTCGAGCACGGTGTCGCGCAGCTCGCCGTCGATGATTCTCTTCTGCTGCTCGTCGAAGACTTCGCGCGTCTCGGCGAGCGAGGCGGCGCGCACGGAGAGCGTGAGCGAGGCGGGGCTGACCGCGCCGGGCGTCAGGCGCGCTTCGCCGGTGAAGTCGCGCGCCGCGACGATGTGGTCGTGCCCCTTGAACCAGAGTGCGCCGCCCGCGAAGGCGCGCACGACGAACGTGCTCCGCGCCGCGTCGAGCCTGTAGACGGCCGCCGTGGGCGTCTGTCTCGCGGACGCGCCGGCCGCGAGCATGACGGCGAGCGCGGCGGCGGTTAAAGACGAGAGTGCCAGTGTCGAAAGCTTCGCGTATCTCATCGCGTTGTCCCTCCCTGCG
>DASWNR010000092.1:0-14498 GCA_036399155.1 Pyrinomonadaceae bacterium | reverse complement strand
CACGGCCGCGGCGACCTCCTCCATCTCGGGGATGGCGGCGAGCAGCCGCGCCCCGCGCTCCGGGTGGAGGCGGACGACGGCGCGCTCCTCTTCGTCGAGCGCGGCGGGCTTGAGCAGGATGGAGTCGGGCGTGCTGATCTTACCGACGTCGTGGAGCAGTGCGGCCAGCGAGAGCTGTTCGAGCGTGTCGACGCCCAGGCGCATGCGCCGGCCGACGGCCGACGCGTAGCCGCTGACGCGCCGCGCGTGGCCGTAGACGTAGCGGTCTTTCGCCTCCAGCGTGTCGGCGATGGCGCGGACGACTCCCTCCGTCATCGCCTGCAAGCGGCCCGCGAGCCGCCTGTTCGCCTCCTCCACCTCGTAGAGCGACCTGTTCGCCTCGTAATGCTTTAGAGCTTTCGCGACCGTCAGCCTGAGGTCTTCGTTGTCCCAGGGCTTCGTGATGTAGCGGTAGATTTGGCCGCAGTTGATGGCGTCGGCGAGCGCCTCCATGTCGGTGTAGCCGGTGAGGATGATGCGCACCATGTGAGGGCGCATGCCGGCGGTGCGCTTGAGCAGTTCGACGCCGGTCATGCCCGGCATCCGCTGGTCGGTGATGATGAGCGCCACGTCGTGCTGCGACAGCAGCCGCAAGGCGTCCTCGCCCGAGGCGGCGGACATTACTTCATAATCCCGTCGGAAGAGACGTTCGAGCAGGCGGAGGTTGGCCGGCTCGTCGTCCACAAGCAATATTTTATGGGTCACGTAAGAAGCTCCTTCTCAGTACCGGCAGGCGAGCTCGGCGGCCTCCGCCGTCGCCTCCTCCTGAACGGCGCCGCGCCGGGCGTCGACGGGTATTGTTACGGTGAAGACCGTGCCTTCACCGAGCCGACTTTCGACCTCGATGGTGCCGCCGTGTCGCTCGATGATGCCGTAGGTGACCGACAGGCCGAGGCCCGTGCCCTCGCCCACGGGCTTCGTGGTGAAGAACGGGTCGAAGATGCGCGAAAGGTTTTCCGGCGCAATCCCGCAGCCCGTGTCGCGGACGCGGACTGTCACGGAATCGCTGCGGCTCTCGGTCGAGACCGACACCACGCCCCCGCACTTGACGGCGTGCGCGGCGTTGGCGAGCAGGTTCATCCACACCTGGTTGAGCTGGCCCGCGTAGCAGTCCACGGGCGGCAGTCGCCCGTACTCCCGCCGCAGCGTGACGTCGCCGGAGCTGAAGAAGCGCGAGAGGAGCCGGAGCGTGGATTCGAGCCCGTCGTGGATGTCCACCTTCTTGAACTCGGCCTCGTCGAGACGCGAGAAGGTGCGCAGGTTCTGCACGATATCGCGTATGCGCTCGGCCCCCTCCCGGCAGTCGACGATCATCGAGTGCAGGTCGCTGATCGTGTTCTCGTAATCCACTTCGTCCTTGAGGGCGCGCAGCGCGGCGCCCTCCTCCGGGGCGAGCCGCACGCCCTCGTAGAACGAGAGCAGCCGTTCGAGGCCGAGTACGCACTCGCTGAGCATCTGCATGTTGCCGTAGATGAACCCGGAAGGGTTGTTCAGCTCGTGCGCGATTCCCGCCGCGAGTTGCCCCAGCGAGGCCATCTTCTCGGACTGGACCATCCGCGCCTGGAGCCGTTCGAGCCTGGCGTTAGTCTCGTGCAGCTCGCTGTTCCGGTGTTCGAGGTCGTGCTTGTAACGGCGGGCGTCGCGCAGCAGCGCCCGCCGTTCGAGCGCGCGCTCGACCGACAGCTCCAGCGTGTCGCCGTCGAACGGCTTGATCAGGTAGTCATGCGCGCCGAGGCGCAGGGCGTCGAGCACGCGCTGCGGGCGGTCGACGCCGGAGACGATGATGACGGCCGTGTCGGGGAAGCGCGCGTGGACTTCGCGCATCAACTCGATGCCGCCGAGTCCCGGCATGATGAGGTCGGTGATGACGAGGGAGTACGTCTGCCGGCCGAGGAGCGACACCGCCTCGTTGTAGTTGGCGGCGGTGTCGCAGAGGTAGCTTCCCGACAGTTGCATCGAGAAGAGTGAGCGCAGCATCTGCTCGTCGTCCACGATTAGGATGCGCCTGTCCTGCTCGTCGGGGAGGTACACCCCGGGCGCGAGTTGCGGCTGGATGTTCTGTCTTGGTAACTCAACCATGAGGCTCACCTTTCGCCGTCCCGGCGGGGCCGGCGCGTCTCAGCGGGAGGCGGCACGGGACGCACCCGCGCCGCGTCTCAGGATACCCGGCGGCGCCCCGCCGCCTTGCGGCGTCGGCCGGGTTCGTGACCGTCGCGGCCGGGGGTGCGTGGCGGCGGGGGCGCTCGCCTTCCGCCCCCGCCGCATTTTGACCCAGTCGCGCCGGGGGACTCGTAAGAATGCTTCGACCACGCGCGGGTCGAAGTGCGTGCCCGCGCAGCGGGTCAACTCGTCAACCGCCGCCTCGTATGTGCGGCCGCGCCG
Organism: Pyrinomonadaceae bacterium; assembly: GCA_036399155.1. GTDB lineage: Bacteria > Acidobacteriota > Blastocatellia > Pyrinomonadales > Pyrinomonadaceae > QHXN01. Next base: position 12,077 of record DASWNR010000092.1, on the reverse strand, counting down.
GTAGACGCGGTCGCTGGTGATGGCGTCGAAGGCGTCGGCGACCGCGAAGATGCGGGCGTTCAAGTCAATCTGCTCCCCGCGCAGGCCGAGCGGGTAGCCCGAGCCGTCCCACTTCTCGTGGTGCTGCGCGACGACGCGCGCCGCGCCCTCCAGAAAATCAATGCCTTCGAGAATCTCACTGCCGTGCAGCGGGTGTTCGCGCATCTTCACCCACTCCTCCGCGGTGAGGCGCGCGGGCTTGCGCAGGATGGCGTCGGGGACGCCGATCTTGCCGATGTCGTGGAGGAGTGAGCCGAACTCCAAAGAACGCATCTGCCCCTCGCCCAGCCCCAGCTCGCGCCCCAGACGGAGGCTGAAGTTGACGACGCGCTCCGAGTGTCCGTGCGTCTCCTGGTCGCGCGTTTCGAGCGCGGCCGTCAGCGCCTTGAGCGTCGTGCGGTAGGCGCCTTCTAACGCGCGGTAAGCGTTGGCGAGTTCTTCGGTGCGTTGCGCGACCAGCGATTCGAGGTGGCTCTCGTAGTTACGCTTGGCGAGTAGGAGGGAGCGGTGTTCGAGAGCCCGCCGCACGGCCGCCTCGAAGTGAGATATATCGAACGGCTTCACGACGTAATCGAACGCCCCCGCGCGCATGGCCTGGATGGCGCTCTCGGCGGTCTGCAAGCCGCTAATCATAACGACCGCCGTGTCGGGCGCGAACTCAAGGATGCGCGGGACCAGATCGAGCCCTCCCATGCCGTTCATCAGGATGTCGCTCAGAACCAGGTCGTACTCGCCCTCGCGGCAGTGCGCCAGCGCCTCGTCGGCGGACGCGACGGCCGTGCACGCGTATTCATCCCTTAGAACATCGGCGATGAACTCTCTCACGGACGTGTCGTCGTCCACTATCAAAACTTTTTCTCTACGTTCGCCATTTCCTGACATGGGCTCCATCCTTTCGACGTGTCGCGTGGAATTGTCGCGCAGAGGAGCCGCACCCTCCCTGCCATCACCGAACCCATTCTGTTATTAATCCGTGAGGCGACGACGACGCCTGATAATTACCCGCCGGTGGTGTGGGCGGGCGTGGCTGGCGTTAGCCGGATTGCACCTCGTATGCCAGACGCTTCGTCCTTCAATCTCGCGGAAGTCGCCCTGACGAGTTTGCCCCGGTGGAGGGCGGGCACACTCGGGCGGTCTATTTTGCCCGCCGCAGCGCCCGTTTTGCCCCACCCGTCGACAGGACTCGTTGCCAAACTCGTCAAGTCACCACTTGAAATGACTCTAAACGAGTACGATTTTCGGCGGTCGGGTCTTGCGCGCGGCGGCGGCACTGGCATTGCCTGGACGGCGGTTGCCGGGAGAAGTTACTTCCGCGGGAGGTAATAACCCGGGTAGCGAACTAAAGAATGGTGATTCACGACCACGTCGCGGGCAGGGCGCGGCTCAGGAATACGAGATGCGCCGGCGGGCATTCGCCCGCGCGTGTTATCACTGGCAGGGTGAATTACTGATGCGGTGCGGAAACGTCCACGAACATGCCGCCGGCTATTTCGACCTGAAGTGCGCGTGGTGCAAGCGAGTGATAGGCGAGAGCAACGTTAAAGACTCGCACGGGATGTGTGAACCCTGTTACCTGCGTGAGCTTCAGATTCAGAGCGCGCCCGGAGGACGCCCCGCTGACCCCACACACGGCGGCGGCGTCGAGCCGGCCGGAGAGTAGACATATTTTACAGCCGCGCGGAGGAAGGGTCCGGCGCGGCAACCGCGGGGGCCGGTGGGCCCGGCCATCTGGGCGGGAGTCAGGCCCGCCGGCCCCCGCGCATCATTACGCGGTTAAGGCTCGGAAGACGACGAGCGCCCGCCCTTGCGCGCCGCGAGTTCGTGGCGCTTGACGATGCGGTCTACCCTCTTGCGGTCGATATTAAGTATGCGCGCGGCGGCCTGCTTGTTGCCGCCCGTGTGGGCGAGAACCCTTGCCACGTACAGCCCTTCAGCCTCGGCGAGCGAGGGCCATGCTTCCTCGCCCCCGGCGGGGACGGGCGCGGCCTCGGGTGAAGGCTGCGCGGCCGGAGGGCGGTAGTCGCGGATGTGTTCGGGCAGGTCTTCGGGGCGGATGGCGCCCCGGCAGAGTGCCGCGGCGCGCACCACGACGTTCTCAAGCTCGCGGATATTTCCCGGCCACGGGTATTGTTCCAGCAGGTGAATAACTTCGGGCGAGAAGACAGTGGCGGGGCTCAGGAGCCGGACGCGCCCGGCAAAATAGGTCGCCAGCGGGAGGACGTCTTCGAGGCGCTCGCGCAAAGGCGGGAGATAGATTTTGACCGCGTTCAGGCGGTAAAACAGGTCTGTGCGGAAGTGACCGGCCTGCACGTCCTGCTCTACATTCCGGTTGCTCGCGGCGACCACCCTCACGTCCACCTTCCGCGTCCGGTTCTCCCCCACGCGACGTATCTCGCCCTCCTGCAAGACGCGCAGCAACTTCACCTGAAATGCCGAAGTCGTCTCGGTGATCTCATCAAGGAAGATCGTCCCGTCGTCGGCCTCTTCAAAAAGGCCGCGGCGGTCGCGCTCCGCGCCGGTGAACGAGCCGCGGGCGTGTCCGAAGAGTTCGGACTCTATCAACTCGGCGGGGATTGCGCCGCAGTTGACGGCCACGAAGGAGCCGCCGCTGCGGCGGCTGCGTTGATGCAGCGCACGCGCGACCAACTCCTTACCCGTCCCCGATTCCCCCGCCAGAAGGACGGTGAGGTCGGTCTGCGCGACGCGCCCGACCTGCTTCATAATCTCTACAAAGGAGCGGCTGCGCCCGACGAGGCCGGCGTCGGAGGCCGCGGCGCGCGACGCCGATGAGGGCTCCGCGTCGCCGGCCTGCGCGGCCAGCGCCTCCACCCTCTCCTTAACCGTCTGCGACAGCGCCTTGAGTTCGTCGACGGTGAACGGCTTCAGCAGGTAGTCGAAGGCCCCCTGCGCCGTGGCGTCTATCGCGCCGCTCGCCGACCCGTCCCCGGTGATGAGCACGACCTGCGACGCCGGCGACTCCTCTTTGAACCGTCGCAGGACGCTAAACCCGTCCTCGCCGCCCAGCATAACGTCGCACACGACCAGCCCCCACTCCCGGTCGCGTAGCATCTCGAAGGCGCGCTCCGCCGATTCGGCCTCGCTCACCTCCCAGTCCTCGCTCAACACGAGGCTGACGAAGCCTCGCACCTGCGGCTCGTCGTCGATCACCAGCGCGTGCATCTCTAAACTACCTTCCGCCGGCCCCCATCCCATCCCACCCGCAAAACTATCGGATGTGAATAGTCCTTGAACAAGGTTCTTCCCTTCGCCCGTTACCGCGTAGACGGACAGGCCGCACACCTCGTTCGGATAAAGTCACAAAATCGTGAGTCGGGGTTATGGCGCATCAACAAATACGTACAAGGTGAGGAAGCGGCGCGTGTGGAACTTATTTAAGGGCATGTAAAGAGATTGCCAAACGCATATGAAATATATCATGTGAGGGTGAGCTTGAGAGGTAAATTTCGGGGCAAAAATTTCAGCGGGCGGGAAAGAGAAGGTGACTGTGTTGCAGGAAGTTTCACGGAGTCAGCCCCCGAGTGGCTACGAGGCTTGAGGGCAGGGCGAGAATAATCAGACACCCGATTGGCGCGACACCACCGCCCGGCGGAGCCCTTCTCTCATCGACCCGGCATCAGGCTCCGCCGGAACGGCGTGTCACGATTTTAATGACGCGCCGTCGTACAGACCGGCGCGCCTGGGCGGCGCGGCGCGGCGGGAGGTGGGGGGTGAGAGGCCACCTACGACCGCAAGGCGACGCGCCGGGACCCGGGGGGACTACTGACCGCCGCCCCCCCGTGACTCCTCTAACATTTTAAACTTCGACTCCGGCTCCGGCGGCTTGATGACGGTCGTCGCCGTACGCCCTGTGAGCGCGCCGGTGAGGCGCACGGACACGCCCATCGCGCGCGTCCGATGCGGGGCTGATGCGTCCGATTCTCGGGATATAGTCACGTTGCGCGTCCCACGGCGCGGGTCTTACAATGCACGCCCATCAGGTCGCCTGAGACCGGGCACGCTCTGCCATGCCTTCTACTGTTAAGGCCGTATGCCCTGTTTCATCTGCCACTCTTGCTATTTACCGCGCCGAATGCGACCGAAATCTATCAGCGCGGCCGAAATTTTTTCGGGCGGCTTTCGTCGCACTCCCGGACGGCGTATACGGATGACGCAGGCATCGCCGCCGACGTTATTCCTATTGAAATGGTCGTTTTTTCCCGGCTCTCCGGATAACCGCCACAATGACCACTTACGGAGACGTGACCGAACTGCTCGTAGCCTGGAACGACGGAGACGCCTCGGCCCTCAACCACCTGATGCCGCTGGTGGAGGGCGAGCTTCGCAAGCTCGCCAAACACCAGATGCGACGCGAGGGCGTAGCGCACACGCTCCAAACCACGGCGCTCGTTAACGAGGTCTACCTTAAATTCGTCGACCAGAAGAGGGCACAGTGGCACAACCGGGCGCACTTTTTTGCCATCGCCGCCCAGTTGATGCGGCGCATCCTCGTCGACCACGCGCGGCGGCGCCTGCGAGGTAAGCGCGGGGGCGGCGTGGTCGAATTGTCGCTGGACGGCGTCGTCGCCTTTTCCCAGGAGAAGTCCGCCGAACTGCTGGCCCTCGACGAAGCCCTCTCCCGCCTGGCCGAACTCGACCCGCTGAAGAGCAGGATTGTCGAGCTGCGCCACTTCGGCGGCCTCAGCGTGAAGGAGACGGCGGAGGTTTTGAACATCGCCGAGATCACCGTGATGCGGCACTGGGGGCTGGCCAAGTCCTGGCTCCGGTGTGAGGTGCGCGGTGAAAAGCAGATGAGATAGCCGCGCCGACGATTTGACGCGATATTAATATGAGGGCCGCCACCTTACCACCCGATACTCGTGCGAGTAGACGAATCTCCGGCCATGGACGCTGACCGCTTCAGACTGATAGAGAGTCTTTATCATTCCGCCCTCCGACTCGGCGGCGCCGCCCGCGAAGCCTTCCTGAAAGAAGCCTGTGCCGGGGACGAGAGCTTGCGGCTCGACCTCCTCCGCCTCCTGGCCTCCGCCGAGAGCGCCGACAGTTTTCTCGAAGAACCCTTGGTAAGCCTCGGGATGGCGGTGATGAATCTTGAGCACGGGGCGCTGGTCGGGGAGAGCGTCGGCCGGTACCGGCTGACGGAGCTGCTCGGGAGCGGCGGCATGGGCGACGTTTACCTGGCGCACGACCCGCGCCTCCGTCGTCGCGTCGCGCTCAAACTGCTCCCGAGCGACTTCACGGGCGACCCCTCGCGCGTCCGGCGTTTCGAGCAGGAGGCGCGGGCGGCCTCTGCCATCCCTCACCCCAACGTCGCGCACATCTACGAGATCGGAGAGGCCGAGGGGCGGCATTACATCGCCATGGAGTACGTGCCCGGCCGCACCCTGCGCAGGGAGTTGGAGCGGGGGCTGCCGGGCCTGGCGCGGGCGCTCGACTTCGCCACCCAGGTGGCGGCGGCGCTGGAAGCGGCGCGCAGGGCCGGGGTGATACACCGCGACATCAAGCCCGAGAACATCATGCTTCTGGAAGACGGGTACGTGAAGGTGCTCGACTTCGGGCTCGCGAAACTTACCGAGCACGAGGGGCGCGGGCCACGCGATGAAGCGCCGCCCGCGCCCCCTCTGAGCACGGAGCCGGACTTGTTGATGGGCACCTCACACTACATGTCGCCGCAGCAGGTGCGCCGCGAAGTCGTAGACGCCCGGACGGATTTGTGGAGCCTGGGGGTGGTGCTCTACGAGATGCTGGCGGGCCGGCGGCCGTTCCGCGGCGGTTCGCACGCGGAAGTCCTCGCGGCGATTCTGGAGCGGGAGCCCGAGCCACTCGGGAGCATCCGGGCAGACCTGCCGCCCCGTCTGCAAGGGGTCGTGACGAAGGCCCTGCGCAAAGACCCGGACGAGCGTTACCAGACGGCCGAAGACCTTTTGAAGGACCTGCGAGAGGTCGCCCGTCAGATAGAGACGGGCGACCCTGCCGCACGCACCGCGCCGGATACTTCCCCGGAACCGACGGAGACGCCCTCGCCCGACTCGGCCGCGCGGCCGGCCGCGCCCGTCACGGCCGAAATCGAACGCCCCGTATCCGTCCCGATGCGCCTCTCCACGGCAGGCGGGCGCGTCGTTGACGACGCGCTCGCCTACCGCCGGCGGATGGGCGTGTGGGCGTGGGTCGGGCTGCTGGCGCTAACGTCGGTGGCCTGCGCGGGTCTTTACCGGGCGCTATCCGGCGAACGCCGGGACGCGCTGTTCGCCAGGGACTTCAAACCGCGGTTCGAGCGGTTGAACATGTCGGGCGACATCAGCGACATCGTCATCTCGCCGGACGGGAAATACATAGCCAGCGTCGTCGTCGAAAAGGGAAAGCCGACGGTGCACATCACGGAGATGGCGACTGCCAGCGACCTCCGGGTCGTCCCCCCGACGGGGAAGAATTACAGCGGCCTCTCCTTCTCGCCTGACGGCAATTACGTCTACTACCTTGAGCAGCAGGTCGAGAGGGGCGACCTCCACCGGGTCTCCAAGTTCGGGAGTGGACAGCGAAAGATTCTGAGCGACATCAACACGCCCGTCACCTTCTCACCGGACGGGACGCGGATCGCCTTCGTCCGCCACAACGCCGCCGAGGACACGCCGGACTTGACGGTCGCGCGCGCCGACGGCGCCTCCGAGCAGGTTTTGGCCAGGCGCACGCGAACCGACGCGAACGCCTTCCTCGTCGACATGAACGGCGCGGGGCCGGCCTGGTCGCCTGACGGAAAGTTACTGGCCTGTCCTACCCTCAGCCTCTCGGGCAAACAGCGACAGGTATATCTGGAAGTGCTCGACGCGGCCGCCGGCAGCGGGCGCGTCCTGGACGCCGCGCCGTGGTACGACATCTCCCGCGTCGCCTGGCTGGCCGACGGGAGCGGGCTGGTCGTGGCCGCCAAAGAGTCGGCCGAAGCCCCGTGGCAGTTGACGCTGCTCTCATACCCCGGGGGGGCCCGCCGCCGACTCACTAACGACGTTAACAATTTCGGCCGTGTCAGCACGACCTCCGACTCGGACGTGTTCCTGACACTCAGCGTGGAGGAAAGCTCAAGCATCTGGCTCGTCGCGCCCGAAGCCGCGCGCGGGTCGGCCTCGCCCATCCAGTCGTCTCTCGTGAGCCAGCAAAAGGGGGTCAGTGAGATAGTCTCAAAGCCGGGGGGCGGACTGCTCTACGTCGGTACAGACGGCCGGGGAAATCCGCACCTCTGGACGCAGGAGGTCGGCGGAGGGCCGGCCCGCCAGTTGACGTTTGAGCAGAACGGTTACAGGCCGGCCGTGAGCCCGGACGGCCGCCACGTCGTCTTCGTCTCCACGCGCGCGGGCACGTCTAACATCTGGCGAATCGACGCCGACGGGACGCGACCCAGGCAGTTGACTACGGGCACTTACGAAGACATGCCTTCGGTGACGCCCGACGGCGCGTCGGTGATTTACCGCACGGGTAACGCCCTGTACAAAGTCTCAATCGAAGGCGGGCGACCGGCCATGCTGCTCGACAAGAGCGCGCTGTGCCCGACCATCTCGCCGGACGGGCGGTTGCTCGCCTACTTCACCAACGGGCGCCCCGACGGCCGCAGTTGGCTCCTTGAGGTCATCGACCTGCAAACCCTCTCGGTCGTCAAGAGCCTTCCGCTGCCCCACACGGCCAACCCCTTCAACGGCCTACGCTGGACGGCCGGCGGAAACGGGTTGACCTATATCAGCAGCGACGACGGCGCCGCCAACCTCTGGGCGCAGCCGCTCGACGGCGCCGCCGCCCACCGGCTGACCGACTTCAAAGACGCCGAGATACGCTCCTTCGCCTGGTCGGGCGATGGCAGCCAACTCATCTGTGTGCGCCATACGAAGACCTACACCCCCGTGATCGTCAGACCCTTCTAGCCGCGCCACAGCGCCCGAAAAGTCGAAAGCCCGGAAGAGACAGGAAATGCCGTCTTCGCTTACCGACTCTTCTATTCATGAAAAAGGAGGGGCATCTCACGCCTCATTAAGCGCACGGACTCACCCACCGGCATCCGTTTGCGTCACAGATGTAACAGAGATTCTCGCTAGCGACGAGTCTCAAGCTCAGCATTCCCTCATAGCTTCTCCCTCGGCCGTCGACAGCGCTGATGCGGATGATGCCCTGCCCCGGGGCTTCGACGCTAAGCGTTAGGTGGAGGAGTTCGCCCGCGCTTTGGGGCGTGTCCCCGGCGGTAGAGCCGTCGGCCGAGGCCGAGACCGCCGAAGCGTCGCCGCCGCCCGTGGGTGGCGGCGTTATCGCCAGCGTAATGCTGTGCCTGTTCTGATCGCTCATGCTCTTTCCTCCGTCGCCGTCTTTGTTGGATAAAGCCTTGTATGCCACCTCGCCTTTAGCTTCCCGGGGCCTTGGAGAGCAGTCGCACCCGACCGCAAAACGCTATAAAGCCTCAACCCCTGAAAGATTTCCCCGGCGCCGAGGTAAAACGTGAACGCGTTCACCGGTCGGAAAACCCTCTCGAATTAAACGCCGGAATCCGAAGCTGAACTAACGCCGTGAGACAGAAACCCTCGGAGGCTACAGGGATAGTATTGGTAACCAGAATCGATTCTCGAAGACATAGGGGGAAGAGAATCATTCGCCGCGCTCGATTGTGAATACGCCCTTAGACTCCTAAATCACCGGCGAGGGCTGACACACAGACGTCTTCCTGACTGCGAAACTTTTGTCTATCATCTGCCTTTTATTCGCGTCAGGACGAGGCGCTAACTATCACCCTCTTTCTCCGCCACATAAAACTCACACGAGTAGGCCGTCTTGCAGGAATCGCGTTTCCGGTATGGCCCGCCAATCGGCTCATCCACCGCTTCCCCCGGAACCATACCCGTGAAGCAGAATAAGTCCCCGTTCAAGTGGCGGCGCTTAGAGTCGGACTTTTGAGAAGAGAGCGCGTGCCGCGGAAAAGCGAACAGGCGCGTCGGCAGTCGGGTGCATACCGATGTTAGCCGGAGAGTGGCTTTTACCGCGTCATCGTAGTTATGCGCCGGATCGGCGGAGCCATTTTTAATCGGGGGCCGCGCGAACCTTTTTTTATTAGTTGGTAATCATAGGTAATGGCCTGATCTTTTTTTAGGAGGCATACGGATGAGAGCGATTTACGCGCTTATCTCCCCCTTAATTTCGCTTACCGCCGCTTCTACGGTCGGGGAAGGCGAATTAAAGGTGGACACCGAAAATCGCTATCTTTGGAGTGTGATGAAAAGACTGTTTTGCGTGACCGCCGTTATGTCCTGCGCCCTCGTCCTCGCCGGCGGGAGCGGCTACGCCCGGGCCCGCCGCCCCGGGCCGAATCCCCGGCACCCTTCGACGACTTGCGCATATAAAACCATCGGGGTCGCCCATGTCATGTACAACAAGAAGCAAAAGCTGAGCTTCTACTACCCCCCGACACGGCTGGTCGAGGCCGTGAGGCCGAAACGTGATTACGAGGTCTTCGTACACCCCGACGGTGAGGTGAGAATCTCGCGCAAGTTCGACGGCGTGAAGTACAACATCAGATTCGCGGGCGGTTCCAACCTTTCGTTCATCATGGCGGATGGTCACCCACTTTCGTTCAACGTCGACACCGACGACGAGAAGAACTACCCGTACGTCAGGGCGGCCGGGGGGGAGAAATGCGGCACGCCCGACCACCTGATCGAGCACAATGTTTCCCGGATGATCGAAGACCTCCCGCTCGATGACCGGCAGAAGGCTGAGCTTAGGGGATACGTAGTGGTACTTACATTCGGCCAGCCCTCCGACCTTCAAGGGCTGAAGAAGGTCTACGTAGACACGGGCGCCGACCCGGAAAGCAGGAAGCGCATCATCCGCGAACTGAACAAGCCCGAACTCGGCCTGACGCTGCTCGACGGGCCCGACGGCGCGGAGATCATCCTCGACTTCGGCACCCGCACCGAGCATCGCGACGAGAAACTCACCGTCCACGTCCCCTACTCGAACCCGAGCCTCGCTACGGTCGAGAGCCGCAGGCAAATCCTGATCGGGCGGGGCCGGGTGTTCGTGGTCGAAGACGGCCAGCCCTGGGGCGTGATGTCGTTCGAGAACACGAAAAGCACGCTCTGGGAGCGCGACCCGGCGACCAACTTCGGGCGCGCCTTCCACAAACTCTACAAGAAGGCGAACGGGATCAGGTGACGGTCGCCTGATTTCGGGCGCTATTGCGAAGATTATTTCAAACGCGGGAGGTCGCCAATGACCCTCCTCCCGGTCGGCGGTCTACGCCGCGCGGGAGGGCGAGGCGGTGGGGGAGGGCGAGGCGGTGGAGGTCGCGCCCGGCGAATACGCGGCGCCGCCCGGCGGCCTCCACGAACCGGCCGCACTGCCGAGTGGCGTCACGGACACGGCGCGGGCGCCCCGGCGCCGAAGGTTGTGTCGCAGGAATTGCTTCTCCGGCTATAATCCCTCCTCCCGTTCATCCACCACTCTTCCGGAATCATAATCGTGCTGCGGAAGCAATTCCTGCAACACAGCCGTTTTTATCTCCGTCTAAAGTAGGAGCAGTGCGGCGGCTGCCTCAATATATCGGGTGGCCAGGAATTTTTTGCGACACTACCGGGGCACTTTTCCCCGACCGGAACGGCGGGAGAAATAGCGGAACGTCGGCCGAGGCGGATGAGTCTGGTGTGTATGTTGTGAAGCGAGTCTGTGCTCTGAGGCGCGCGGCGACGCGGCCCGAGCTTTTTGGGGAGGCGTGATGATAAGCGAGCATTCAAAGGCGGTGCCGAGATGGTTGACCGCCTTGTTAATCTTTCTGATCTTCACTGTCAAATTCTTGCTGTTCGTCCCCCAGGTCTACTTCTATAACTCCAGTTCGCAGACCCCGCTGCCACTGGGCTTAGTGCTGCTCAAACTCGCCCTCGGCGTCTACTCCTGGGCGCTGCTGACCCCGCCGATACTTCTGGTCAGCCGGCGGTGGATCGTCGAGCGTCAGCGCCTGCTGACGAATCTGTTCATACACTTTTGCTTTAGCCTCCTCTTCGCCGCGGCGCAAACTCTTCTTTACCACGCCGCACTAACCTTACTCACGCCGGGCGGGTTCGGCGCGTCGGCGAAAGAGCTGCCGCGACTCGACGGGCCGCTCAGCTTTATCTTCAACGGCATTGTGGCGTACATGAGCATCCTGGCCGTCCACCAGGCCGTCCTACATTACCGCCAGGCCAGCGAGCGCGCCTTCAGGCTCCAGCAGGCGCAGCTACGACTCTTACAGACGCAGCTCCAGCCGCACTTCCTCTTCAACTCGCTCAACCTCATCGCCAGCCTCATCTACAGCGACCAGGCCGAGGCCGAGCGGACGGTGCTCAACCTGAGCGACATGCTCCGCGTCAACCTGTACGAGATGGGTCAGCAGGAGACTTCACTGCGCGAAGAGGTGGAGTTTGTTGACAGGTACGTCCAAATCATGCGGGCGCGATTCCCGGGCCGCCTTGAGGTGCGGACCGACATCGACCCGGAGGCGTTCGACGCCGCCGTCCCGACGATGATGCTCCAGCCGCTGGTGGAAAACTCCATCCGCCACGGCATTCTGCCGAGAAGCGGGGGCGGCGTCATCAGCATCGAGGCGCGGCGCGAGAGGAAGAGTCTGCTCGTCACGGTCAGCGACGACGGGTGCGGAGTGCGGCCCGTCGAGGCCGGCGGCGGGGTCGGGCTCGCCAACATGCGCGCGCGGCTTCAGTACCTTTACGGCTCACAACAATCCTTCTCACTGTTCAGCCGGCCCGGCGGGGGCACGACCGTCCGCGCCACCCTGCCTTTCAGGGCCGCCCGGGGGAATCTTCGGACGCCCCTTTAAAGTGCGGTGCCGCCGCCGGGGCGTCAGTCGGCCCCCGCCAAAGCGATCAGGCGTCTGGAGCCGACCTCGACCCGCGCCGGTCGTTCGGCGGCCGACGCGCGTAAAGCGGCCGGGCCCGTCCCCCAGTCGAAACGCGCGAACGCGACGGCCACGGGGCGGGCCGCCTCGCCCGCCGTGCCGGCCC
>DASWNR010000091.1:0-12262 GCA_036399155.1 Pyrinomonadaceae bacterium | reverse complement strand
CCTTGGTGATGATGACGTCGTGGACGTGCGACTCTTTGAGGCCGGCGGAGCTGATGCGTATGAAGCGCGTCTCCTCCTGAAACTCTTTGATGTCGCGGCAGCCGGTGTAGCCCATGCCGGCGCGCAGGCCGCCGACGAGCTGCGTGACCATGTCGGCGAGCGTCCCCTTGTATGGGACGCGCCCCTCGATGCCTTCGGGGACGAGCTTCGACTCGACCTCGGTCGTCTCCTGCGCGTAGCGGTCGCGCGAGCCCTCGCGCATCGCGCCGATGCTGCCCATGCCGCGGTACGCCTTGAACGAGCGGCCCTGGAAGAGGATGAGTTCGCCCGGCGACTCCTCCGTGCCGGCGAAGAGCGAGCCGATCATCACCACGTCCGCGCCGGTGGCGATGGCCTTCGCCACGTCGCCCGAGAACTTGACGCCGCCGTCGGCGATGACGGGGACGCCCGACCCCTTAGCCGCCTGGACGCAGTTGTGGATGGCGGTTATCTGCGGCACGCCAGCGCCCGTCACGACGCGCGTCGTGCAGATCGAGCCGGGGCCGATGCCGCACTTGACGGCGTCCACGCCCGCCGAAATCAATTCGCGCGTGCCCTCGGCCGTGGCGACGTTGCCGGCGATGAGCTGCGTGTCGGGGTGCCGGCGCCTGATTTCGCGCACGGCGTCGATGACGCGCGAGGAGTGCCCGTGCGCGGTGTCCACGACGAGACAGTCGACGCGCGCCCTGACCAGCTCGTCGGCGCGCTCTTTGAAGTCGCCGGTCGCGCCGATGGCGGCGGCGACCCGCAGACGCCCGAGGTCGTCCTTCGCGGCGCTGGGGTAGCGGATGGCCTTCTGGATGTCCTTGACCGTGATGAGGCCCTTGAGGTGCTTGTCGCCGTCCACGACGAGGAGCTTTTCGATGCGGTGCTTCTGGAGGACGCCCTTGGCCTCTTCGAGCGTGGTGCCGACCGGGACGGTCACGAGCGGCTGCGGCGTCATCACCTCCGAGACGGGAATCTCGAAGCGCGTCTCGAACCGGAGGTCGCGGTTGGTGATGATGCCGACCAGGTGCCCGCCCTCGTCCACGACGGGCACGCCCGAAATCTTGTAGCGCTCCATCACGGCCAGCGCCTCGCGGACGGGGCGGTCGGGCCGGATGGTGACGGGGTCGACTATCATCCCCGACTCGGAACGTTTGACGCGGTCGACCTCTTCGGCCTGCCGCTCGACGGGGAAGTTCTTGTGGATGACGCCGATGCCGCCCTGCTGCGCGATGGCGATGGCGAGCCGGCTCTCGGTGACCGTGTCCATCGCGGCCGAGCAGAGCGGGATGCGCAGACGTATGCCGCGCGTGAACTGCGTCGAGGTGTCGGTCTCGGCGGGCAGTATCTCGGAGCGCGCCGGCACGAGCAGCACGTCGTCGAAGGTCAGCCCCTCCTGCAAGTCAGGCGTAATCATGGGTAAAGCTCCGGTTCAAAGTTCAAAAGTTCAGGGCTCAAAGTTCGGAACCGGGCTGGGCATCTCCCGCCCGATAAAGCTTAAGGTTCAGAGTTCATGTTGCACCCGGCGGGCGAACCCTGAACTTTGAACCTTGAACTTTGAACTCGCATCTACTGCGCGAACTGCGTGTAGTTGTCTTTGGTTATCGTCCAGGTCGTGGCGTCGGCCGGGGCCTTGAGCGGACGGCCGTTGACCGAAACCTGTAGCGCCTCGGCCGAGTCCCGGTCGTAGTGCAGGTTCAGGGCGGACGCCGGCTCGAACTCCTCGGGCGCGTCCGGCTTGAGCATCCGGCCGCGCCTCTTCTTGTCTTCGTCCTGCCAAGAGGTCAGCCAGAAAATGCGCGTCGACCTGACCTGAACTTTGAAGCCTTCGGCGGCCGGGGGCGGCGTCGGCTGTGCGGCCGCCTGCTGCTGCGCGGCGGGCGTCGGCGTCGCGGCGGCCGCGCCCCCCGGCTCGGCCTCGGCGCGCCGGTAGTAGTGCAGCCCCGCGTAGACGACGAGCGCGAGCAGCCCGACGATGAGGACGCTCAGCCCGTAGGTCATCAGGGGCGAGCGCGCCGACTCGCCCATGTAGACGCGCGAGCGCTGCGGCGAGGTGGCGGGCTCCTCGCTCTGGAAGCCGCGCTCGCGCGACGTGCGCTCGTAGAGTTCGAGCGCGCGCTCTTCGGGGAAGCCGACCGCGCGCGCGTAAGATTTGATGAAGGACTTGTTGAAGATGCCGCCGGGGAGCGCCTTGTAGTCGTCGGCCTCGATGGCTTCGAGGTGGCGCATGGTGATGCGCGTCTGCTCGGAGACTTCGCGCAGCCCGACGCCGCGCTCTGTGCGCGCGCGGCGGAGCTGTTCGCCGAGGGAGCCTTCGGCCCCTCCGGCTCGGCCGGGCTCGGGTGTCTGTTCGGAGGTCTTTGGATTCACTGCTCGCGCGAGTCTACGGAAAGTGGCGCGTCGGCCGCGCTCGAAAACCCTCGTCCGCCGCCGTGCGCTGTGTGCGCCGCGCCTTCGGGCACAATATAATGTGCGTCTCCGAGGCGTGTCAAACTTCGCCCGCAGACGAAGTTAGCGCGCGTCTTGAACTTTGCGGCGCGCGGTGCTACGGTTGCTCTACACCGGGCGAAAGAACCAGTTTTTAACTTACACAATTACGAAGCGAGGACATAAGAGAATGCCTCTGGAAGCACTCGGAATGGTCGAGACCAAGGGCTTCGTGGGCGCGGTCGAGGCCGCGGACGCGATGGTCAAGGCGGCCAACGTACAACTCATCGGCAAGGAGTACATCGGCGCCGGCTACGTGACGATCTTCGTCCGCGGCGACGTGGGCGCGGTCAAGGCGGCCACGGACGCGGGCGCGGCGGCGGCGCGGCGCGTCGGCGAGCTGGTCAGCGTCCACGTCATCCCGCGCCCGCACGGCGAGGTCGAGCGCGTGCTCCCGCACAACGGCCGCACCGGCCACAGCCCCGACGAGCGCGCCATCGGCGGCGGCGGCTCGGCCGGCGCGCTCGGCGAAGGCGACCAGGGGCGCTCGCTCCCGGCCGGCCAGCGCGACAACAGCAAGGAACGGAGTAAGTGATGGGTGACGGGTGATAAGGGGGAAGCCGACGGCTTTTCTTATCACCCGTCGCTCGTCACCCATCACGGCGAACGGAGTGAGCTATGGCGGATAAAGATTTAGTATCCGTGCAGCAGGCGCGCGACCTCGTCGAGGCCGCGCACCGCGCGCAAAGTTTGCTCGCGCGCTTCGACCAGGCGAAGATCGACTGCGTCTGCGAGGCGATGGCGCGGGCGGCGCTGAAGGATGCCGCGCGGCTCGGGGCGATGGCGACCGAGGAGACCGGCTACGGCATCCCCGACGACAAGCGCGAGAAGAACCGCTTCGCCGCCGAGGACGTTTGGAACTACTTCAAGGGCCTGCGCACGGTCGGCGTCATCAACGAGTCGAAGGACGTGCTCGAGATAGCCAGCCCGCGCGGCGTCGTCGCCGGCATCATCCCCTCGACCAACCCGACCTCGACCGCCATCTTCAAAATCCTCATCGCCGTCAAGTCGAGAAACGCCATCGTGCTCTCGCCGCACCCGTCGGCCGCGAGGTGCATCAACGAGACGGCGCGCGTCATGCGCGAGGCGGGGGTCAAAGAAGGGCTGCCGGCCGAGGCCGTCGGGTGCATGACGAGCACGTCGCTCGAAGGCACCGAGGCTTTGATGAAGCACCGGCAGACGGCCGTCATCCTCGCCACCGGAGGCATCGGGCTCGTGCGCGCGGCCTACTCTTCGGGCAAGCCCGCGTTCGGCGTCGGCCCGGGAAACGTACCCGTCTTCGTCGAAAGGACGGCGGACGTTCCCGTCGCCGTGCAGAACATCCTGACGGGGAAGACCTTCGACAACGGAACCATCTGCGCCTCGGAGCAGGCGGTCGTCGCCGACGCGCCCGTGGCGAAGCAGGTGAGGGAGGAGTTCGTTGCGCAGGGCGCATACTTTCTCTCGCCGGCCGAGGCCGACCAACTCGCCAAAATCGTCACGACCGAGAAGCGCGGTCTGAACCCCGCGATAGTCGGCCGCTCGGTCGAGACAATCGCGAAGATGGCCGGCCTGACCGTCCCGCAGGGGACGCGCTGCCTCGTCGCGGACGTGGGCGGCGTCGGGCGCGAGCACCCGCTCTCGATGGAGAAGCTCTCGCCGATTCTCGCCTTCTACGTCGAGGACGGGCTGGAGAGGGGCGCGGCTCGCTGCTTCGAGGTCTTGAGCTACGGCGGCATGGGTCACACCGCCGGCATCCACACGCGCTCGCGCGAGGCCGCGAAGGCTTTCGGGGTGGAGATGCCCGCCTCGCGCATCATCGTCAACTCGCCGACGACGCACGGAGCCATCGGGTTTTCGACCGCGCTCCCGCCGTCGATGACCCTGGGCTGCGGCTCCTGGGGCGGAAACGTCACCAGCGACAACGTCTCGCCGTGGCACCTGATGGACATCAAGCGCGTCGCCTTCGAGACGCGCGCCGTGCCCTCGAAGCGCCCCGCGCGCTCCGCGCAGACTTCGACGGCCTCGTCGCCGCTGCAACCCGCGCCCGCCGCGGCCGGAGTCGCCGCCGCCGGCGCGAGCATCAGCCGCGACGACATCGCGCAGATAGTCGACCGCTTCCTTTCCCAACGCCAGCCGTCCGGAGCCGCGTCGCAGCCGCTCCCCGTCGCGCAGCCGCACGCGTACGTGCAGCAGGACGTTGACATAGAGCCGCAGCGCGCGGCGCACTCGGGCGGTGCCGCGCCGCACCCGGAGGCCGCCCCGACCGCGCAGGCCCCGAACGGCGGCGGCGGAAACGGCGGCCGAGGCTCGGCGGCACAGGCCGCGCCCGCCCCGAGCACGCCGTCGGTCGGCGACGGCGGGCAGGCTTCCGCGCCCGCGCCGAAGACGCCCTCGCCCGCCGCCTCGAACGGCAAGCGCGCCGTGGACTTCGTCTGCGAAGACGACGTGCGCCGCGCCATCCAGAAGGGCGAGAAGATTTACACCAACGCGCGCACCATCATCACCCCCGCCGCGCGCGACATGGGCGAAGCCTCGGAGGTCTTTGCGAAAGCTTAGTAGACGGTAGACAGTAGCCGGCAGGCTCCGCTCGACGGACGTTGAGGCTGACACCCGGACGATTCGCCAACGAAGGTTTTTCTACTGACGACTGTCTACTGTCTACTCCTGATTATGTTTCTAGGCAAAGTAGTCGGCACGGTGTGGTCAACGAAGAAGACGCCCGACCTTGAGGGCGTCAGATTTTTGGTCGTCCACCCGATTGATTTGGATAAGGAGCCGACGAAGAACATCGTCGTCGTCGCCGACCGCCTGGGAGCGGGCGTCGGCGAGGTCGTGTTGTGCGCGTACGGGAAGGCGGCGCGCACGGCCGTCGGCGACCAGGAGATGGCAATCGAGGCGGCGGTCGTCGGCATCGTGGATCGCGTGGACGTGCAGGCCGACCTCGCGCGCTCGGACGAATTGGTCGAGACTTCGCGCGAGCTGAGCGGCGGGCGGTGAGCGGCGGGCGGCGTTCAACTTTCAAATGGCGAACGAGGAACTCATCTACAGGATCACGCGCGCGGTCTACGGGCGGCTCGGCGCGCAGGTTGACGAGCGGACGGTCGAGGCGCTGGTGATGGACGTGTACCGCGCCATCGAGCCGGTGGTCGGCGAGGGCGGCGGCGGAGGTCGCGCGGCGGCCGGCGGCGCGGACGCGGGGAGGGCCGACCGGCTCATCGTCTCGGTCTTCGGCGTCGACCACCCGGGCATCGTCGCGGCCGTGTCGCAGATTCTGGCCGAGGCGCGTTGCAGCATCATCGACATCAACCAGACGGTCGTGCAGGGCAAGTTCGCGATGGTCATCGTCGCCGACATCTCGCGCGCCGGCGAGTCCGTCACCGCGCTCAAGGAGCGCTTCCGCGGCGAGGGCGAGCGCCTCGGCGTCCGCGTCTACGCACAGCGCGAAGACCTCTTCAACGCGATGCACCGAATTTAGTGACGGGTGATAAGAGGGGCTGTTGGCTGTTAGCTATTAGCTGTGAGCCGGGCACAAGGCTAAAAGCCAGCAGCTAAAAGCCGACAGCCTTCTTATCACTCAGAGCCTGTTTTCTATGCTGCCCGAAATCTCACGCAGGTGTCGTTCGTGCGGCGCGGCGGTGCGCGCGGGGGCGCGCTTCTGCCCGCAGTGCGGCAAGTTGATGGGCGAGGAGGCTGCCGCCCAGACATCGGCCGCGCCGGAAACGCGCGATGTCGAGTCGCCGGACGAGGTCGAGTCGCCGGGCGACGCCGCGCCCGCGGACGCGCGGACGCGCGACTGGGCGCCGCCGACCAGGGAGTTCGCGGCCTTCGCACAGTCGCTCGACGGCGCGCGCGCGCGGCAGTCCGCGGGCGCGGCGCCGGCGGACTCCCCCGCGGGGCCGCGGCCCGAGCAGGTCGCCGCGCAGCCGGCCGAGCCTTTGGGCGCGCCGCCGCCGCGCATCGCCGTCGAAACGCCGCACGTCGCCGTCGAAACGCCGCGCGCGGAGGCGACTCCTGCGGTCACGGGTGAGGGTTCGGACGGCGCGGGCGCGGAGGTCGAGACGCGGCTCGACGGTGACGACGCGGCCCGGGACGACGCGTCGGACGCGCGCGGGCGTGTGGCGCGCGTGCGCGACGGGACGCGCGCACGCGTCGGGCGGATGCGCGACGAGGCCATCGTCGTGCTCGAAGAGACGCCCGACGACTCGGGGCTGCGCTTCGTCGTCGCGGCCGCCGCGCTCTTCGTCGTCTTCGTCGTCCTCCTTTTCTTGAGCACCACCGTCCTCAGGTAGGGCCCGACCGGCATGGACTACACACAGGCGGAAATTCTTCAGACCGTGCGCATGACCGAGATGGAGCACCTGGACGTGCGCACCGTCACGCTCGGCATCTCGCTGCACGACTGCGTGCGCGCGTCCGTCGAGGAGACTGCCGAGGCCGTCCGCGAGAAGATAGAGACGACGGCCGCGCGCCTCGTCCCCGTCGTCGACGAGATAGGCGAGGAGCTGGGGCTGCGCATCGCCAACAAGCGCATCTCGATCACGCCGGCCTCGCTCGTCGCCGACCGCGCGCGCTCGACGAAGGAGTTGATGCCGCTCGCGCGCGCCGTGGACGAGGCCGCGAAGCGCGTCCGCGTGGACTTCATCGGCGGCTACTCGGCGCTCGTCCACAAGGCCGCGACGCGCGGCGAGTCTGTCTTCATGGACTCCATCCCCGAGGCGCTGGCCTCGACCGAGCGGCTCTGCTCGTCCGTGAACCTGGCGACGACGCGCGCCGGCGTGAACATGGACGCCGTGCGGCGCACCGGCGAGATAATCAAGGAGATGGCCGAGCGGACGCGCGACCGCGGGGGGCTGGCGTGCGCGAAGTTCGTCTGCTTCGCCAACGCGGTCGAGGACAACCCGTTCATGGCGGGCGCGTTCCACGGCGTCGGCGAGGCGGAGGCCGTCATCAACGTCGGGGTGTCCGGCCCCGGCGTCGTCAACCACGCCGTGCGACACGCCCCGGCCGACACGCCTCTGGACGAGATGGCCGAACTCATCAAGAAGCTCTCCTTCAAGCTGGCGCGCGCGGGCGAGCTGGTCGGGCGCGAGGCCGCGCGGCGTCTGGGTCTGCGCTTCGGCATCATCGACCTCTCTCTCGCGCCGACGCCGGCGCCGGGCGACTCGGTCGGCGAGATTCTCGAAGCGCTAGGGTTCGAGCGCGTGGGCGCGCCGGGGACGACCGCCGCGCTCGCGCTCCTCACCGACGCGGTCAAGAAGGGCGGCGCGATGGCTTCGAGCGCGGTGGGCGGGATGAGCGGCGCGTTCATCCCCGTCTCGGAGGACGGGGCGATGATCGAGGCGGCTCGGCTCGGCGCGCTCACTCTGGAGAAGCTTGAGGCGATGACGAGCGTGTGCTCGGTCGGGCTCGACATGGTGGCGGTGCCCGGCGACACTTCGGCCGAGACCATCGCCGCCGTCATCGCCGACGAGATGGCCATCGGCGTGATGAACAACAAGACGACCGCCGTCCGCATCATCCCCGCGCCGGGCAAGGTGGTCGGCGACCTCGTCGAATTCGGCGGGCTGCTAGGCAGCGCGCCCGTGATGCCGATCAACCAGTTCTCCCCCGGCGTCTTCATACGGCGCGGCGGGCGCATCCCCGCGCCCATCCACTCGCTGCGGAACTAAGGCGCGGGGCGACGGGAAGAAGGGGAAGGCGCGGCCCGACCTTTCGGGGACGTGGGGAAGAGTCTGACGAACTCGACCGTGATGAGCGGCGCGCAGGCGGGCGTGCGGGAGGTCAGGCTGGTCTACCGCCGCGCGCCCCGAAGGCGCGCACGCTACGAGACGGAGACGGAGGGAGACGTATGCAGGCACTGGGGATGGTCGAATGCCGCGGGCTGGTGGCGATGATCGAGGCCGCCGACGCGATGGTCAAGGCCGCGGACGTGCGGCTGGTGGGCTACGAGAAGATCGACGCGGGGCTGGTGACGGCCATCGTGCGCGGCGAGGTCGGCGCGGTGCGCGCGGCCGTGGACGCCGGCGCGGCCGCCGCACGCCGCGTCGGCGAGGTCGTCGCCACGCACGTCATCCCGCGCCCGCACGACGAGGTGGGCGAGGGGCTCCCCGTCCTCGAAACCGGCGAGACGACGCGCAAGAAGATTTCCGGCTCGGTCAGCGCGGGGCGGCGCGAGGGGGAGGGCTGAGGGCTTGGCCGAGGTCGCGCACACGGCGGGGCGCGCGGAGGCGGGCGCGGGCTTAAACGCGACGGCCGTCGCGCCCGATGCCGAGCGCGACGCTCCGGGCGTCTGCCCCGAGTGCGAGGAGGCGCTCGTCGGCGACTTCTGCCACCGCTGCGGCGAGAAGCGCCCGGAGGCGCGCGACCTCTCCGTGCGGCACTTCTTCTCCGAGGCCGCGCAGGAGTTGATGAGCGTCGAGCACTCGAAGCTCTTCCACACCGTCTGGGCGCTCCTGTTCCGCCCCGGCTTCCTCACCAACGAGTGGGTCGCGGGGCGCCGCCGCCGCTACGTCAAGCCGCTCAACCTCTGCCTCGGCATCTTCGCCGTGAGCCTCTTCGCCTACTCGGCCTACAAGCCCGTCTCGCTCTACGACGCAGAGAACGTCATCAGGCACGACCAGTACGGCAGCGCCAAGAAGGTCTTCGAGAAGATAGCCGCCAGGAAGGGCGTCCCGCTGGAGGCGGTGCTCGAACGCATCAGCGACAGGTGGCAGCGCTACGCCTCGCTCTCGACGCTGCTCTTCATCCTCGGCTTCGCGGCGGTGCTCCAGCTCTTCTTCATGTTCTCGCACCGCTACTTCGTCGAGCACCTCGTCTTCTCGATGCACTTCGTCTCGTTCTCGATTCTGACGGTGCTGCTGATGTGGCCGGTCTACTTCTTCATCGGCCTCAAGCCGGGCCCGGTCAACACGACGGTCGGCGTCCTCAAGTGGGCGCTCGACATCGCCTACATGTTCTTCGCCGTGCGCGCCGTCTACCGGATGAAGACCGGCCGCACGCTCGCCGCCGCGCTGTTCCTGACGGCCGGCTACTTCCTGACCTACATGCTCGTCTTCGTCGGCGCCTTCGTCGTCGCCATGGTCGTCGTCATCGCCGGCTGACTCGGCACGCCCTCAGTCGCGCGCCGCCGGGAGGGCGTTGAAGAGGAGCGGGTAGGTGGCGAGCGACTGCGCGCGGTACTGCGGGCGGAAGCCGAAGAGGTAGACGCGGCCGCGCCCGAGCCCGACCTCGACGAGCGCCGCCCTGCCGCGCAGCTTCTCCTCGCCGAGCAGCCAGCCCGAGAGCAGCGGCGTGCCCGACTGCGGGTAGCGCGCGACGATTTTTACGCGGACGAGCGCGAGCGGGTCGCTCTTTATCTCGAAGACGGGCGAGTCCTCGACCCACGCGACGGACTCGCGCGGCATCCCCGCGGCGAGCGGGTGCGTGGTGTCGAGCACCGTGCGCAGGATGGAGCCGGGGCAGTAGAACTCCGTCCGCTTCAGCCCCGCCGTCACGTCGCGCACGGGCAGGTTCAACTGCTCGATGGCGAAGTTCGACGCCGCGTTTAAGGCGACGAGCGTCCCGCCCTGTTCGACGAACTCGCGCAGAGCCTTCACGCCCTCCTTGCCCAAGCCCCCGGTCAGCTCCTCCGGCATCGAGCCCTTCCGGTACCCGTCGAGAATCGAGCGCGGCGACTGGTCGGGGAGGATGATCGAGTCGTACTCCGCGCGCAGGTCGCCGGCGCGCACGTCCGCGTCCGACAGCGAGGTGTATCTCCTGCCATTGCGTTCCAGAACCCAGCGCGTCCAGCCCTCGTCCATCGAGGGGACGTGCGACCTGTAAAGCCCGAGTCGCGGCCGGTCTTCGGGCCGGACGAGCGCCGGGTCGACGGTCATCGTGGCGCCGGGCGTGTCGCGGATGATGAACGGCTCGGGCATCGACTCGCCGCTGAAGGGGAGCGGCCCCCGCGTGGCGACGGGCACGTAGGCCGGCTCGACTTCGACGCCCATCAACAGCGGGAGCGTGTGCGCCGTCACGTCGTAGGGCGGGATGGGTCGCCTGTCCGCGTCGAACAGGTCGGGGTAGTCCTGCCTTTCGAGCAGCGCCTTGGCGAAGGCGCCGTAGGGCTGCGCCATCGGGACGAAGTAGCCTTCCGCGCGCGGGATGCCCGCGCGCCTGTTCGTGCGCACGGGCGGGTACGCCTCGACCTCGACGCCGCCCCGTTGGAGTATCGCCAGCAGGCGGTCGGTGTTTTCGGAGGGCTTTATGCGGAAGCCGTGCAGCTCGCCGCGCCGGCGCGGGCGGACGGCCTCTCTGCCGATTGAGTAGAAGCGTCGGAGCCAACGTTCGCGGTTCTGAGCGGCGTGCGTGAGCAGCTCGAACGCGGCGGTCGTCATGTAGTTGGTGATGTCGCGCAGACGCCACTCGCCGCCGGGCCAGACGGCGGGGAAGTTCTCGCTCGCCTTGCGCGAGTCGTAGCCCTCGCCGGCGCGTAGCTGTTCGGGTCTGACCGTGACGGGCGTGGCGAGGCCGACCGAGGCAGTCTCGGAGAGTATCCGCACGCCGCCGTGGTAGTGCGAGTAGGCGCGCGCGGGCGTCCACGCGTCGTAGGTCGAGTCCCACGTGATGCCCTTGAATCCGCCCTTGAGCATCCGGTCGGCCATGAAGCGCCCGAGCTCCGTGTAGCCCTCGACGAGCTGCGCGGGCACGTTCGGCTCCACGGGCTTCATGTAGGGCGGGAGGAAGAGGCGCGAGCCGTACGCGCCCTGCTGGTGTATGTCGTGGACGATCTGCGGGCGCCAGGCGTTGTGAACCTTGTCGACGGTGAGCCGCGTCTCGATTTGCGTGAAGGCGTACCAGTCGCGGTTGTCGTCGTGGCCGACGTAGTGGTGGTAAAGCTCGGGCGGGCTCGTCCCCTCGAAGGGCGTGCCGAGCGTGCGGTCGTACCAGCGCTTGACGATGTCCACGCCGTCGGGGTTGAGCGAGGGCACGAGGAGGACGACGGTGTTCTCAAGAATCTCGCGCACCGCCGGCTCGTCCGACGCGGCGAGGCGGTGCGCGATGAGCATGCTTGAGAGGTACGAGCCGACCTCGGTCGAGTGCACGCCGCAGGTGATGAGCACGACGCCGCGCCCGCGCCGGATGAGGTCTTCGGCCGCGCGGTCGGGCGCGCGCCCGAGCGTGCGCGGGTCGGCGAGCCGGCGCTGGATGTCTCTGAACTCTTCGAGCCGCGCGAGGTTCTCGGGCGAGCTGATGGTCGCGAGCACGAAGGGCGCGCCCAGTGTCGTCTTCCCCAGTTCCTCGAACCGCACGCGCGGGCTCGCGGCGTCGAGCCGCCGGAAGTACTCGACGGTCTGCGCCCACGAGGCGAGCTTGCGGTCGTCGCCCGGTCGGAAGCCGAGCACGTCCTCGGGCGCGGGCGCGGCGCCGGGCCGCGCCTGCGCGCGCGTGTGCGGCGCGCGGCCGCCGCCGGCGTGCGAGACGAGCAGGAGTATTGAGAGCAGCAGCGCGCGGTAGGGAAGGTGCTTCGGCATGGGCGTTCGGGCGTCTCGGTTTCGAGTTCGCAGAGCTTCGGGAAATGTTCGGGAGAGGCGAGTTTAGCACAACGCCGCGGGGGCTCCGCCTTGAGTTTGACAGGAAAGTTCGCGGCGTTGGATATTGTCCGCGCGCGCCGCGGCCGCGGCCGCGACCACGGGAACCTTCGAGCGCCCCGCCGACAGCTTTTCAGACTGAAGGAGACTCCTCATGAACAACCCAAGGTGCGCCGTCTGCGGCCACGTCCACCGCGTGG
>DASWNR010000090.1:0-4364 GCA_036399155.1 Pyrinomonadaceae bacterium | reverse complement strand
CCGGGCTCGACGCCCGCGGCGTCGGCATGTGCGTGCGCGGCGGCGGCCTCCGCCTCGCGCGCGGCGGCGTGCTCGCGCACGCGCTCGGGCAAGTCCTCGGGTCGCACCAGCCGCTCGCAGAGCGCGACGGCGCGGATGACCGCGTTCTCAAGCTCGCGTATGTTGCCGGGCCAGTCGTAGGAGACGAGCGCGCGCACGGCGTCGCGCGAGAAGCTGACGCCGCCGCCCGTGGGGCAGGCGCGCTCGGCGAAGTATCGCGCGAGCGGCATGATGTCCTCGCGCCGTTCGCGCAGGGGCGGCAGGTGGAGCGTGACGGCGTTCAGCCGGTAGAAGAGGTCTTGCCGGAAGCGGCCCTCGCGCACCTCGCGCTCCACGTCGCGGTTGGTCGCGGCGATGACGCGCACGTCCACGCGTATCGTGTGGTTCGAGCCGACGCGTCGAATCTCGCCCTCCTGCAACGCGCGCAGCAGCTTGACCTGAAAGGCGGGCGTCGTCTCGGTTATCTCGTCGAGCAGGATGGTGCCGCCGTCCGCCTCCTGCAGGAGCCCGCGCCGGTCGCGCTCGGCGCCGGTGAACGAGCCGCGCACGTGCCCGAACAGCTCCGACTCTATCAACTCCGAAGGCACCGCGCCGCAGTTGACCGCGACGAAGGCGCCCTCGGCGCGCGGGCTGCGGCAGTGTATGGCGCGCGCGACGACCTCCTTGCCCGTCCCCGACTCGCCTGTGATGAGCACGGGGAGCAAAGTCGAGGCGACGCGGCCGACCATCTTCATCACGCCGACGAAGCCGCTGCTGACGCCGACGAGGTTGATGTCCGAGGTGTAGACGGGCGCGGGCGGAAGCTCGCCCGTCGTCCCCGGCCGCTCCTTCTTCTCGAACGCGCGGCGCACGTCCTGCGCGATGCGCAGCACGTCCTCCACCTCGAACGGCTTCATCAGGTAGTCGTAGGCGCCCGAGCTGACGGCGTCCAGCGCGCCGGCGGCGGAGCCGTGCCCGGTCATCAGGACTATCTGCGCCTCGGGCTGCACCTCGACGAAGCGCCGGAGCACGGCGTAGCCCTCGGCCTCGTCGGTGTCGCTCAGCTTCACGTCGCAGAAGACGAGCTGCCAGGCGTCGCCGCCCCCGAGCATCTCGAAGGCGCGCGCGGCCGAGTCGGCCTCGCACACCTCCCATCCTTCGCCGCGGAGCACTTCGGCGACGTTATCGCGCACAAGTTCGTTGTCGTCTATGACGAGGGCTTTCATGTTTTTGACGGGGAAAAGTTCGCGCCAGCCCCTCGGTGCCGCGTCGTCACACTGCCGCCGGAAGCGAGGTGAAGAAGCGGCTGCCTGAGATTCGAGGGGCGCGAACGATTATAGAACCGGCACCGCCACTTCTGGCAAGCCCGAAGCGCGGGCGGCAAGCTGTACGCGCTTTTCGTACGCCTCGCGCACGAGCGCCACGTCTTCGAGGAAGTGCGGCAGCTCGCGCAGCGTGAGCGCCTGCGGGCCGTCCACGAGCGCGCTCGCCGGCTCGGGGTGAAAGTCTACGAGGATCATGTTGGCGCCGGCGACGACGCCCTGCGCGGTGACGTGGAGGATGTCGAGCAGGGCGTCGGGGGCGCGTGCGCGCGTGCCGACCGAGTGCGAGGGGTCGATGCAGACGGGCATCCGCGTCAGACGCTTGACGACGGGGACGTGCGCGAAGTCCACGAAGTTGCGGTGCGGCTCGCCGATGCTCGTCTTCATCCCGCGCAGGCCGAAGACGACCTTGCGGTTGCCCCCGCTGGCGAGGTACTCGGCCGCGTGGAGCGATTCGTCGAGCGTGATGCCGAAGCCGCGCTTGAGGAGGACGGGGAACTCGCGCTGGCGCCCGACTATCTTGAGCAGCTCGAAGTTCTGCGTGTTGCGCGTCCCTATCTGGAGCATGACGCCGGCGGGGCTCGCGGTCTCTTCGAGCGCGGCTCGTATCTCGTCGATGTGAGACTCGTGCGTGATCTCCATGGCGATGACGCGTATGCCGTACTTGCCCGCCAGCTCGAAGACGTAGGGCAGGCAGTCGCGGCCGTGCCCCTGGAAGGAGTAGGGCGAGGTGCGCGGCTTGTACGCGCCCATGCGCGTGCAGACCTGCCCGGCGTCGCCGAGCGCACGCATCATCCGCTCGACGCTCTCGCGCGTGTCCACCGCGCAGAGGCCGGCGAAGACGTTCAAAGTGTCCTGGCCGAAGCGGACGCCCTTGTAGTCGAAGTGCGTGGGGCGGTCGTCCCCGCGGTGCCGCCCGACGACGCGGTACTGCTCCGAGACGCGGACGGCGTGGCCGACGCCGGGGAGCTGGCGCATGTCTTCGACGACGAGGCCGGCGGTGTTGCCGATGAGATGAACCTCCGTGAGCGCCTTCTCCGCGCCCTGCTCCTGGTGGACGCGCAGCTCGATGCCCGGCAGGCGCGAGAGGTGCTCCATCAACTGCCCGTACGTCTCGTCGTCGGCGGCGACGCTCTGTTCGAGGATGAGAATCATGGCTTTATAACTTCCCCTGACTTGATCTGGTTGACGTGTGCGCGCGCGAAGAGCGAGCGCGTCGCGGCAAGCTCGGCGGCGGCGCCGCGCTCGCCCTGAGAATGTTCGCGCAGCTCGTCGCGCGCGGCGGCGAGCGTGGCGATGAAGGCGTCGAGCGCGTCGGCGACGCCCCCGGCGTTCGTCGCGAGGATGTCGCGCCAGACGCCCCACGGGCTCGCGGCGAGCCGCGTCGTGTCGCGGTAGCCCGCGCCCGCGAGGCCCGCGAGCGAGTCCGCGTCCGCGCGCCGCTCGACCGCCGACGCCAGCGCGCACGAGACGAGCTGCGGCAGGTGGCTGACGAGCGCCAGAGCGCGGTCGTGCTCGTCGGGCTTCATCACGCGGACGCGCGCGCCGAAGAGTCCGAGGGTGTTGGCTAACGCGCCGAGCGCTTCGGCTTCCGCCGGGTCTTCCGCCTCCGTGAGCACGTAGGGCGCGCCGTCGAAGAGGTCTTCGCGGGCGTGCGAAGCGCCGCCCAGATGGCTGCCCGCGACCGGGTGTCCGCCGACGAAGCGCCAGCCGCGCGGCTGCTGCTCGCGCGCCGCGCGGCACACCTCGGCTTTGGTGCTGCCTGCGTCGGTGACGACCGCGCCGGGTTTGAACTGACGCGCGCGCCCGCGCAAGTGTTCGACAATTTGGCCGACGGGCGCGGCGAGGTAGACGAGGTCGGCGCGCGAGACCGTGCCCCGGGCGAACGCCTCGTCAACCTCGTCTATCGCGCCGACCTTCAACGCCCCTTCGAGCGCCGACGCTTCCGTGTCCCAGCCTGCGACACGCCGGCACGCGCCCGCGCGCTTGAGCGCCAGCGCGAACGACGCGCCGATGAGGCCGCAGCCGACAACCGTCACACTGTCCCAGAACGTCCGGCTCATAAATCACCCGGCGGCAGACTTGTAGAACCCGAGCACGCGCACGCTCGCCGCGCGCCCGCGCAACTCTCTGAGCGCGGCGTCGGCCTCCGCGTCGAGCGGCGAGGCGCGCAGGTCGAGGTAGAAGTGATACTCCCACGGGCTGCCGTGCAGCGGGCGGCTCTCTATCTTGAGCAGGTCTATCGAGCGCCGCGCGAAAGGCTCAAGCGCGTGGTGGAGCGCGCCGGGGCGGTGCGTTAGTTTGACGACGAGCGAGAGCTTGTCCGCGCCGTCGTCCGCCGCCGCCTCGGGCGCGAGCAGGAGGAAGCGCGTGTAGTTCTCGGCGTGGTCTTCGAGGCCGGCGCGGAGGATAGAGCCGCCGTAGATTTCCGCCGCGCGCCGCCCGGCGACGGCCGCGCGCGTCGGGTCGCCGCGCCGCAGGACTTCGGCGACGCTCCCGGCGGTGTCTTCGGCGGCCGCGCGGCGTATGTCGGGGCGCGAGGCGAAGAAGCGCTCGCACTGCGCGAGCGCGACCGGGTGCGACTCGACCATGCGAACCTCCGCTTCGGTCGCGCCGGGGCGGCCGATGAGGAAGTGCCGGATGGGGATGACGACCTCGGCCGTGACGTGGAGCGGGCTGTCGAGCAGCAGGTCGTAGACGCGGTGGACGGAGCCCGCGAGCGTGTTCTCGACGGGCGCGAGCGCGAGGTCGGCCGCGCCCTCGCCGACGGCCGCGAAGAGCGACTCGAAGGTCGGGCGCGGGACGAGCGCGGCGCCGGGGCCGAGGAGCTTGACGGCGGCCTCCTCGCTGAACGCGCCGCGCTGGCCCTGGAAGGCGACGCGCGTCGGCGCGTCGCCTACGGCGGCGCCGTTCATCGGGCGGCCTCGCCTTCCGCCGCCCCGGCCGCGAGCGTCTGGAGCCGGCGCGACTCGCGTATGACGGCGCGGAAGAGTCGCGCGACCGCCGCGTCGTCGAGCGGCCCGC
>DASWNR010000089.1:0-8809 GCA_036399155.1 Pyrinomonadaceae bacterium | reverse complement strand
GCGTACGGAAAGGGTCACTGGCCGGCGGGGTCGAGCATGACGAGGCGGTTGACGGGGTCGAAGGCGAGTCGGAAGGGGCGGAGCGCGTCGCGCCCGAGGATGACGGGCGCGCCCTTCTCGGAGCGCACGAGTAGGTCTGTGGGGACGCCGCGCAGCACGAGCGGGCCGATGGTCACGGTCGCGGGGCGCACGCGACGCGCGGACACTTCCCCGCCCCCGAGGTCTCGCGCCCCGCGGCGCTCGCGGCCTTCGGTCGCGAGCACGCCGAGGGCGCGTGCGGCCGTCTCGTTGACCGCGAGGCCGAAGCCGGAGCCCGTGTCGAGAAGCGCGCGGCGGCCTTCGGCGAGCATGACGAAGGGTCGGTGCGCGCCGCCTTCGGTCAGCCAGGGCACGACGGCCCCGCCCCTCGGCGTCGCGCCCGCGCGCAGAGGCCGCGTGCGCGGGTCGAAGAAGCTCAGGCGGCCGGCCGGCATGTCGATGACGAAGCCGAGCTTGCCGAAGACTTCCGAAGGGTCGAGGATGCCGTCCACGTCCGAAGGCAGTCCGGGTGCGACGACGACGAAGCCCAGCGCCGGAAAACTGTTCTCGCGAGTGCCGAGGGCGACGGTGCGGACGAAGGCTTTCTGCGCGCCGCCCCTGCGCGCGCCGCTCAGGCCGCCTATCTCGATGCCGCGCCCGCCGACCTCGACCTGGACGCGCGCCTCGGAAGCGACGCGCGACGAGAGGATGGTCGCGCCCGCGCCCGTGTCGATGGCGAAGTCGAAGGGGCCCGCGCCGTTGACCCACGTCCTGACGAGCAGCCCGCGCCCGTCCGACTCGCGGAAGTCTACGGGCGCAGGCTGCCCACCTCTGCGCCCCGCCTCCTCCTGCCAGACAAGGGAAAGGGCGGCCCCCGCGAATGCCGGGGCCGCCCGCCCTTGTGTTAGCAGCGCCAGGAGCAGAGCCGAAGTCACGCCCAACAGGGCCGTCTTCAGACTTGCACGCATCGGCGTCGCCCTTTAGTAGTTGCGGTTGCGCTTGCGCAGCTTGTAGGTGTAGAGCGCCGAGCCGCCGCCGCCGGCGAGGCCGCCGATGAGCGCGCCCTTCTTGCCGCCGACGAGCGCGCCGATGCCGGCGCCCGCGCCCGCGCCCATCGCCACCGTCAGCTTATCGCGGTGCTTCTGCCAGAAGGAGCGACCCTTGGTCTGGCCGTAGTCGTAGTAGACGCGGCGCGGGGCGCTGTTGCGCGCGACGGTGCGCGTGCGGCGCGCCGGGCTGCGGTTGACGACGCGGGTCGCGACCGGCGCGACTCTGGCGGCGGAGGCGCTCGCGGCGGAGGCGGTCGTCAGGTTCGTCTCGCGGGCCGCCTCGACGCCTTCCATGAAGCCGTCCTTAAAGGCGGCGCGCTCCTCCTCGGTCATGTCCTTGGTCTCGTCGTTCAGCTCGTTGTCGAGCAGGCTCTTCTGCTCCTCGGCCGGGTTGACGGCCGTCTCACCCGCGACCAGCGGCTTCTGAACTTCGGCCTTCGCGACCTCCGGGGCGTTGTTGCTCGGGCGCATCACGAACGCGCCGACGGTGCCGCCGAGCAGTGCCGCCACGAGCGCCACGGGTAAAATCTTGTTCGTCGTCGTCATTGGTCAGTATCTCCTCAGATTGTCGAATGAACTTTCGGGACGCACGTGAATGGGCGTACACGCCGGGAGAGTGGCAACTGCCGTTCCGCTTTTCCGACCGCCGACAGCCGCGCGGACAATCTAGCAAACTCTTCCCGACTTGTGGCGGTTCCGGCCGCGCCGCAATCGTTTTGTCGCCGAAATGTAAGAAGCGGCCGCCGTCCCTGACCGTACGCCTCGAAAAGTTGTACACGATATGGGGCCGCGAGGTGACGATTTCCTCACCCGGCCCGTCGCCGTGTTCGAGCTTCGGGTGAAGGGGCGACGCGACGCGCGGGACGACGGGCGTCGTCGAACGCTTGGACGCCCCTCGACTGTGGGGCTATAATCCGCGCTTGCCCAAGAACGTCATTGGAGGTCCGCCCCACGCCGTGTCAAAGTCGGCTTCTTCCGTCTTCCGCCTGTCGAGGCGGCTTGAGAATGTCGGGTTCTCCGACATCGTCAAGATCCGCAACAAGGTGATGGAGCTGCGCGCGCAGGGTGCGGCCGTCCACCAGTTCGAGGGCGGCGAGCCTTTCCTCAACACGCCCGAGCCCATCAAAGAGGCCATGACGCGCGCGCTTGCCGAGAACCGGACGCGTTACGCACCCTCGTCCGGCATACCGGAGCTGCGCGCGGCCGTCGCCGCCAAGCTCCGCGAGCGCAACCGAATCCCCGCGCGCGAAGAGGACGTGATCGTCCTCAACGGCGGGATGCAGGGTCTGTTCGCGGCCTTCCAGTCGGTCATCGACCCGGGCGACGAGGTGCTCGTCTTCTCGCCCTTCTGGACGCCCATCC
This sequence comes from Pyrinomonadaceae bacterium, assembly GCA_036399155.1. GTDB lineage: Bacteria > Acidobacteriota > Blastocatellia > Pyrinomonadales > Pyrinomonadaceae > QHXN01. Next base: position 6,380 of record DASWNR010000089.1, on the reverse strand, counting down.
GCGACCTCATCGCGCACTGCGAGGGCCGAACCGTCCTCGTCCCGAGCGCCGAGGCGCGCCGCGAGGGTTTTCAGGAGACGCTGGCGCGCTACGCGACCGAGCGGACGCGCGCCCTCTACTTCAACACGCCGCAGAACCCGACGGGGCTCGTCTTCACGCGCGAGGAGGCCGAGGAGGTCGCGCGCTTCGCGCGTGAGCGCAACCTGGTCGTCCTGGCCGACGAGGCTTACGAAGACCTCGTCTACGAGGGCGAGCATGTTTCAATCGCCTCGCTCGAAGGCATGTTCGAGCGGACGGTCACCTGTTACACGCTCTCAAAGTCCTACGCGATGACGGGCTGGCGCGTCGGCTACGCCGCGGCGGCCGAGCCGTGGATGACGGGACTCAAGAAGTGCCTGCTCTACACGACGAACGGCGTCTCGACGCCCTCGCAGTACGCCGCGCTCGCCGCCTTCGGGCTTCCGTCAGACTTCTACGAAGGCATCCGCCGCGAGTACCGCGCGCGGCGCGACCTGCTCGTCGGCGGTCTGAACGAGCTGGGCCTCGTCTGCGACCCGCCGGCGGGCGCCTTCTACGCCTTCCCCGATGTGTCGCGCGTCCACGCCGACAGCCGCGCCGCCGCCGACCTCCTGCTCGAACGCGCGCAGGTCGCGACCGTGCCCGGCGTCGTCTTCGGCGAGCACGGCGAAGGCCACCTACGCTTCTCCTTCTCGACCTCGCCCGAGACGATTCAGGCCGGCCTCGACTCACTCCGCCGGAACCTCTAAGACGGTGACGAGTGATGAGCGATGAGTTGACGGGCGGCGGCGAGTTCGACTTCATTGAACGACTCCGCCGCCGCGAACTCAGAACCCGCGCCGGGGACAAAAACTCATCACCCGTCACTCGTCAATCATCACTCATACAAGGCATCGGCGACGACGCGGCGGTCTTCCGGCAGCGCGCGGGCTTCGACACGGTCATCACGGCCGACATGCTCGTCGAGGGCGTTGACTTCCGCCTCGGGGCCGGCTGGATGTCGCCGCGCGACCTCGGGCATAAGGCGCTCGCCGTCTCCCTGTCGGACGTGGCGGCGATGGGGGCGCGGCCGCGCTTCTGCCTGATGTCGGTCGGGGTGCCGCGCGCGCGCTGGCGCGGCGGCTTCGCCGACGAGTTTTACAGGGGCGTGCGCGCGCTGGCGGCGCGACACGGCGTGCGCGTCATCGGCGGCGACACTTCGAGCACGCCGGACGCGGTCGTCGTAGACTCAATCGTGCTGGGCGACGTGCGCCGCGGGCGCGCCCTGACGCGCGGGGGCGCGAGGCCGGGCGACCAGATTTTCGTCACCGGCGCGTTGGGCGGCGCCGCCGCCGGGCTGAAGATTCTTGAGAGGACGCGTGTCGAAAATCGCCGTCCGGCCCAGCGGCAGAGCGCGTCGGCTTCGTCTTTGTCTTTAACGAATGTCCCGATGCGCGCAGGGCGCGGACTCGTCGGGCGTCAGACGCGTCCCCTCCCGCGCGTCGAGTGGGGGGCGCTGCTCGGCGAGCGCGGGCTGGCGACGGCGCTGATAGATTTGAGCGACGGGCTCTCGTCCGACCTCGCGCACGTCTGCCGCGAGAGCGGCGTGGGCGCGCGCGTTGATGCGTCGCTCCTGCCGGTTGACCCGCTGCTCAAGGCTTCGGGCGTTGACGAGGGCGAGGCTCTCGGGCTCGCGCTCGACGGCGGCGAAGACTTCGAGCTTCTCTTCACCGTCGGCCCGCGCAAAGTCTCTCGGCTCCCGCGCGCGGTGGCGGGCGTACCCGTCACGCGCGTCGGCGAGGTCACGGGCGAGCGCGGCAAGGTCAGGCTCGTACACGACGGCCGCGCCCGTCTGCTCCGCCCCGACGGCTTCGAGCACTTCGCGCGGGGGTGAGGGACGGCCGGGTTCGAGAAATGTTTGACTCCGCAGACCCTCCTTGCCTAGACTCTCCCACGAAGCACTCCCCGGTCACGTGTCGTTCAGGTAAGGAGAAATAAGATGCTCGTCCACGGCCTACGTCTTCTCGTCGCACTCATCACCTTCGCGGTCGGCGTCACCGCCAGCCGGCTCGGCGGCTCCGAGACCAGGCTGTGTGGGAAGCGCGTCTACTCGCACGCGCCCGTCATGCCCGCTCCTGTCGTCGTCGCGGCGCCGTCAATGAACGAACCGCCGCGCCACGCGTGTCACGACTTTGACATCTCCGGCGGGATACTCAACGGGAAGGCGTTGAGCAAGCCAGCGCCCGCGTACCCGCCGGCCGCGAAAGCCGCCGGGGTGCAGGGCACCGTGACCGTCTCTGTCGTGCTCGACGAAAGTGGCAACGTATTGAAGGCCGAGGCGCAGAGCGGACCGCGGGTGCTTCGGGACGCGGCAGTGGCGGCGGCGAGGCAGGCGCGCTTCTCGCCGACGCGGCTCTCGGGGCAGCCGATGAAAGTCTCGGGTGTCATCACGTATAATTTCGTGCTTCAGTAGCCGGACGCGAAAGCGCGCCGCCTGAATCCCGGGGACTTCGGACGGCGCGCTCTTCATTTAACTTCCCGAACCAGATGCTCAAATTCTTCAACACCCTCTCCGGCCGCGTCGAGGAGTTCCGCCCGATGGTCGAGGGCGAGGCCAGGCTCTACATCTGCGGCCCGACCGTCTGGGACTTCGCGCACATCGGCAACTTCCGCACGATGGCCGCCTTCGGCGACGTGCTCCGCCGCTACCTCAAGTACAGGGGCTACAAGGTCACGCACGTCATGAACATCACGGACGTGGAAGACCGCATCATCAAGTTCTCGGCCGAGCGCGGGCAGACCATCGACGAGTACACGGCCAAATACACCGAAGCCTTCCTCGACGACTACGGGGCGCTCGGCGCCGAGCGCCCAGAGGTGCTGCCGCGCGCGACCCGCCACATCGACGAGATGGTCGAGATCATCAAGCGGCTGCGCGACTCCGGCCACGCGTACGAGTCCGAGGGCTCTTACTACTACCGCATCGGCGCTTTCGCCGGGTACGGCAAGCTCTCGAAGATAAACTTCGCCGGCAACATCGTCGGCGGGAGCGAGCGCGTCGCCACCGACAAGTACGAGAAGGAGGACGCGCGCGACTTCGCGCTCTGGAAGGCGCAGGGAGACCCAGACGAGCCCGCCTGGGACACCGAAATCGGCAAGGGCCGCCCCGGCTGGCACATCGAGTGCTCGGCGATGTCGATGAAGTACCTCGGCGAGACCTTCGACATCCACGCCGGCGGCATCGACCTCGTCTTCCCGCACCACGAGAACGAGATCGCGCAGTCCGAGGGCGCGACCGGCAAACCGTTCGCGCGCTACTGGCTCCACGCAGAGCACCTGAAGGTCGAGGGCGAGTCGATGTCGAAGTCGCTCGGCAACTACTACACCTTCCGCGACCTGAAGGAGAAGGGTTTTAACCCGACGGCCATCCGTTACCTTCTGCTCAGCGTGCCCTACCGCAAGCAGCTCAACTTCACCTTCGAGGGCTTGCAGGGCGCGGAGAAGACGGTCGAGAGCCTGCGCACGTTCCGCGCGCGGCTGCGCGAGGCGCGCACCGAGCCGGGCTCGAACGCCGAGCTGAAGACGGCGGCCGCCCGCGCGCTCGAAGAGTTCGAGGCCGGCATGGACGACGACCTCAACACCTCGGTCGCGCTCGCCGCCGTCCACGGCCTCCGGCGCGAGGCGAACACCGCGCTCGACTCGTGCGTCCTGCGCGAAGACGACCGGCGCGACATCCTCGCGCTCCTCGAACGCTTCAACTCCGTGCTCAACGTCTTCCCCGAGGACGAGGCCGCGCTGCTCGACGAAGACATCCAGCGGCTCATCGACGAGCGGCAGGAGGCGCGCCACCGCCGCGACTTCGCGCGCGCCGACGAGATACGCGACCAACTCGCCGGGCGCGGCATCACCCTCGAAGACACCCGCGACGGCGTCCGCTGGAAGCGGAAGTAACCCCTAAGTTTTTACACGGACTCTTTCATCATGTTAGTACTCGGCATCGAAAGCTCTTGCGACGAGACGGCGGCGGCGCTCGTGCGCGACGGCCGCGAGATGGTCTCGTCGGTCATCTCCTCGCAGGTCGAGATTCACAAACGCTTCGGCGGCGTCGTGCCGGAGCTCGCCTCGCGCGAGCACCTCGAAAAAATCGTCCCCGTCGTCGAGGAGGCTTTCGCGCGCGCGGGTGTCGCGAAGGGGGAGATCGACGGCGTCGCCGTCACGCGCGGGCCGGGGCTGGTCGGCTCGCTCCTCGTCGGGCTCTCGTTCGCGAAGGCGATGGCCTACGCGCTCGAAAAGCCTTTCGTCGGCGTCAACCACATCGAGGGGCACATCTACTCGGTCGTCTTCGACAACCCGCCGATTGAGTACCCGGCCTTCGCGCTCGTCGTCTCGGGCGGGCACACGAACCTCTTCCTCGTGCCCGAGCCGGGCCGCTACCGCGTGCTCGCGCGCACGCGCGACGACGCGGCGGGCGAGGCTTACGACAAGGTCGCTAAGATGTTGGGTCTGGGCTACCCGGGCGGCCCCGTCATCGAACGTCTCGCGCGCGAGGGCGACCCGCGCGCCGTGCGCTTCGCGGTGCCGCGCATGGGCGACGGCCTGCCCGACTTCAGCTTCAGCGGTCTGAAGACCGCCGTCTCGAAGCACGTCCGCGAGACCGGCCTGAAGCCCGTGGCCGAGGGCGAGGAGCCTTCGCGCGCGGTGAAGGATTTGGCGGCGAGCTTTCAACAGGTGGTCATACGCTCGCTCGTCGGCACGACCGAGCGGCTCGCGGCCGAGCACCGTCCCCGCACGCTCATCGTCGCGGGCGGCGTCGCCTGCAACGAGGCCCTGCGGCAGTCGGCGCGCGAGGCCGGCGGGCGTCTGGGCGTCCCCGTCTACTTCCCATCGCGCCACCTCTCGACCGACAACGCCGCGATGATCGCCGCCGCCGGCACCGTCAAACTCCTCGCGGGCCAGACCGACCGCCTCGACCTCGACGCGGACGTTTCGCTCCGCCTCCAGAACGTCGGCCTCGAAGAGGACGCACGCGCGCGCGGCCACATCCACTACAGACTCTAACCCGGGTGATGAGTGATAGGTGATAAGAGAGAAGAAACGGGACTTGTCTTTTCTTATCACCTATCACTCATCACCTATCACTCATCATCTATCACCCTGCTTTCCGCCCTCGCCCGACAAGCCATGAAACGTCTGCACCTCTGGTTCGGGGCTTTCGTTGTGTTCGCGTTCCTGCTGTCGGGGCAGTACATGGACTATCTGGACGTGCGCTCGGGCGCTTACGGCGAGACGGCGCGCGTGATGTACCGCTCGCGCCACATCTACCTGCTGCTGGCGGGGCTGGTGAATCTTGGGCTGGGCGCTTACTTCGTACGGCGCGAGCGCGGCTGGCGGAGGTCTTTGCAGTCGCTCGGCTCGGCGCTCGTGCTCCTGGCGCCGGCGCTCATGCTGGCCGCCTTCTTCGCGGAGCCGGGCGAGCCGGGTCTCAAGCGACACTTCACGCTGCCGGCGGTCGTCGTCCTTTCGGCGGGGACGCTGTTCCACGCCCTGAGCGGGATGAGGGCGGGCGCGGCGGTTCGGACAGATTGAAGGCCGCCCGGCTTCGCGAAGAGCGAGGGAGCCGGGCGGCCTTCGTCATGCCGCGCGTCAGCGGATTCTCCCGAAGGAGGTCAACGGCGACGGGCGACAATCCCGATGCGGCGCGCGTGCGCCGGAAAATCTTTCAGTCTCGCGCGGAGGCCAGCACGTCGCCGGACTGCTCGCCGATGACGATGCGGCGCGCGAACTTGAGCGGGTTCTCAACGTCGAGGTCTACGGTGACCAAGTCACCGACGCGCACCTTCTTCAGGTCGATGCGCTTGCCCTTGAGCGTGACGTGCGTGTCGGCCGCGTCGGTCGCGATGACGTGCTCGACGCCGCTGCGGGCGATGATGGAGATGTGCCGCCGGTTGACCTCGACGACCTTGGCGTCCACCATCCGCACGTCCGAGTCTTTCGGCTGTTCGCCGTTCGAGGCCGCCAAAGCCGGCGCGTACGCCGCGAGCGCCAACACGATTGCGAACAGACTTGCGAGGCTTCTTCTTTTCATCTCAAGGCTCCTGAATCGAACGGAAAAGCTGTCGGGTTATTTCGCAGGGCAACCGATATGCCGCGACTCTCCTACGACTAATCGCGTAAAAATTCCGGGGAAAGTATCAGACCGGCTTTGAGAAAAGCGCGCCGGGTTGTCCGCTTGTACGGCGGGAGGACGTTTCGTAACGGTACATCCGCTTCCGGCTTTTAAGCTCAGTTTGCCGCCCGCGCGCGTGAGTGGGTACTATGTCGGCTCTGGACATGTCAGCGATTCAAGACAAGGCGTTGAGACTCTTCCGCCGGCTCGCGTTGTG
>DASWNR010000088.1:0-7520 GCA_036399155.1 Pyrinomonadaceae bacterium | reverse complement strand
GCTGCAAGGCTTCATCAACCGGCGCGCGCAGGTTCTGCTCGGGCGCGGCACTTTGAGCGTGCTGCTCGTCGGGCTCCTCTTCGCCGTCTTCCACCTGCCGAACCCGTGGCTGACCCTTGCGACCTTTGCGGCGGGACTCTTCTGGGCGTGGGTCTACCAGCGCGCGCCGAACCTCATCGCCGTCGGCCTGAGTCACGGGCTGATGACGTGGGTGCTCATCTCGTCCGTGCCGCCCGCCGCGCTCCACAACCTGCGCGTCGGATACAAGTATTTCGGCTGAAAAGTTCCCTCCGGCTTTGCCGGCCGCGCCCGCTCGGGCAGTCGATTTCGTACCCAATTCATCAAAGTTTGAACAGTAAACGCCTCGGGACTGTACGTGTTGAACGGTGCTTTGCTATAATCCGCGCGCCGCGTATTTGAGAACAGGTCGGGCGGTCGCTGCCGCGAGTTCTTTCGAGAGCGAGCGGGAGAGGAAAGTCCGAACACCGAAGGGCAGCGAGCCCGCTAACGGCGGGGCGCTCGCCGGTTAAAGGCTGCGAGAGCAGACGCTTGGCCGCCGGGCGACGACAAGTGCAACAGAGAACAGACCAGCCAGCGGGCCGGCTCTTCGGAGTCGCGCAGCGGGTGATGGGTGAAACGGTGCGGCCCTCGCGGGCTTAAAGTAAGAGCGCACCGGCGCGTCTGGTGACAGGCGCGGCCAGGCAAACTCCTCGCGGTGCAAGACCAAATAGGGAGGCGGGCAAAGGGCGGCCCGTCCGAATTCGCGCCTTCGGGCGCGACACGCCTCCGGGTAGGTCGCTTGAGCCGTGCGGCAACGCACGGCCTAGAGGAATGATCGCCCAACGGGGACTCGTCCGCGAGTTCCCCGTGGACAGAATTCGGCTTACAGACCTGTTCTCAAATCCGCGGCACCCCAAAGCTCTTTCACCCCGGACCAGAGCCGTAGCCTCACGGGACTCGGGCGAGTCTCAAAGGCCGGAGGAGAACCCGAGAATGGCGAACCGTAAAGGCGTCTTCATCGGCGCTTACGTCCCCGCTGAACTGAAGCGCGCGCTACAGGAGCGCGCCACCAGCGAACACCGCACACTCTCGCAGGAGATCACGCGCATCCTCGAAGAGGCGGTCAAAGGCCCGCGTCTGCCGCCCAACTTCGTCGAGCGGCGCTCGCCGGGGCAGAGGCCGCGCCGCCGCGACTCCGACCCGCTGCCGCGCCGGCGCCGCGACGACCTCCCGTTCAAGGGGTCGGACGGTCGCGGCGAGGAGTGAGACGGGCGACGCCGCGCGCGTGAGCGGGAATTTTTCGACGCCCCCGGGGCCGCCGACGCAGGCCATGCGCGGCGGCCCGGGGGCATCTGTCTTTCCGGCGTGTGTCTTTCCGCCGTGACCTCCCGTCGCCATCGCAAACCCTTTCTGCTAAACTTTCGCGGCCAACACGCGGTTCTCAGACGATGCCGGACAACCCCACACTCAGCGCAAGGACACTCGCCGTCGGCGCGGCGTGCCTCGTCGTAGGGCTGGCCGCGGGCTTCTTCATCACCAACGGCATCAACCGCGCGGAGCAGGATAAGTTGCGCTCAGAGGTCGCGTCGCTGCGCGCGGGCGGCGCGGGCGCGGGCGGCGGGAAGACGGCGACACAGTCCGGCGGCCGGCAGACCCCGGCTTCGGGCGACGGCTCTTTCCCGACGCTCACCGACGAGCAGTTGGGCAACGCCGTCAAGCAGGCGGACGCGAGCCCTTCGGACGCGGAGTTGCAGCACAAGGTGGGGCAGGCGCTCTACCTCTACGCGTGGGAGAAGGGGAACGCGCAGATTCTCCCGGACGTGGCGCGCATCCTGAAGCGCGCGCACGCGCTCGACCCGAAGAACTACCGGACGGTCGTGCTGGCGGGCGACGCGCACTTCCTCATCGCGAGCGGCGGCGGAGACACGCGTGCGCTCGCCGAGGCGCGCAAGTTCTACGAGGCGGCGCTCGCCATCCAGCCCGAGGACGCGCAGGTGCGCACCAACTTCGGGCGCACATACTTCTTCGACAAGCCGGCCGACCCGCGGCGCGCGATACGCGAGTACCGCCGCGCGATTCAGTCCGACCCGAAGCAGGAGATCTCCGTGCAGAGCCTCGCGGCCGCGCTCATCGAGACCGGCGGCTTCGACGAGGCTGCGCGGCGGCTCGAAGAGCTTGAGAAGCTGAACCCCTCGAACGCGGAGCTGGCCAACCTGCGCGCGCAGCTCGAACAGAAGAGGAACGCCGCGAAGGAGAAGCAGTGAAGTACCTCCTCCTCCTCGCCCTGTTCGCGCTCGTCGCCGGCTACGCCTACTGGCGGCTGCGGCCTTACATACGAGGCGCGCGCCGCATCTTCGCCACGCTGCGCGAGGTCAGACGGATGCAGCAGGGCGCGCGCGCGTCCGACGCGCCGGGCAGTTCCAAACCCAAAGCCGTCGCCAACGAACGCCTCGTCCGCTGCGCCGCGTGCGGCACATGGACGCCGGCCTCGCGCGCCGTCAGGCTCGGCGGCGGCGGCGCGACCTACTGCTCCCACTCCTGCCTCGAACGCTCCGCCGACTCGCCCCACCACGCGCGCAAGTCTGCATCGTAAAAAAGTAGACAGCAGACAGTAGACAGTAGAAAAAACAGGCGGCGCGGCTCTCATCGGTTGGTGATGAAGACCGCGCCGCCTCTTTTTTCTTAACTACTGGCTATTGACTACTGTCTACTTCTTCGGGAAGTCGGTTGCCTGCGTCGTGGATGGCGCGGGCGGTGTCGGTGAAGAGCAGGAGCAGCAGGCCGGAGACGAAGAAGACGACGAGCGAGAGCAGCGCGTAGCGGAACGAGCCCGTGCGCGCGACGACGATGCTGAAGACGAGCGGCCCCAGCCACGACGTGCCGCGCTCGGACACCTCGTAGATGCCGAAGAACGAAGCCTCGCGCCCCGCCGGAATCATCTGCGAGAAGAGCGAGCGCGAGAGCGCCTGCGACCCGCCGAGCACGACCGCGATGAAGCCCGCCATCACCCACGCCTGCGCGCGCGTCTCGAAGAACGCGAAGGCGTAGACCACTATCCCCAGCCACACGGCGAGCGAGACGAGAATCGCACGCTTCGTCCCCACCAGACGCGCGATGCGCTCGAACAGCAGCGCCCCGCCGATGCCCATGAACTGCACGAAGAGGAAGATGCTGAGGACGAAGGTCGGCGCGTCCGGGTTGTCGAGCCCGCCCGGGAACAGCTCGGAGGCGATGAAGACCGAGGCCGAGCCGATGACGGTCTGGATGCCGTCGTTGTAGAGGAGATAGGCGACCAGATACTTGAGCGTGTGCGGCAGACGCCGCAGCTCGCGGAAGGTGCCGGCGAGCTGCGCGAACCCGGCCGTCAGATAACCCTTGCCGGCCGGCAGACGCTTCCTCGATGCGCGCTCGCGCAGACGCCTGAACGCGAAGAAGGCGAAGAAGCCCCACCAGACGCCCGCCGACAGCAGCGAGACGCGGACGGCGAGGCCGCGCGCCTCGCCCGCTGTGTATCCGTAGGGCGCGAGCAAGCCGGGCGCGACCCCGACGAAAAGGAAGTTGAGCGCGAGCAGGATTCCGCCGCCGAGGTAGCCGAGCGCGAACCCCCGGCTCGAAACTTTGTCGCGCCTGTCCTCCGTCACGATCTCCGGCAGGAAAGAGTTGTAGAGGACGATTGCGCCGCCGTAACAGAGGTTGGCCACGACGAAGAGCGCGCCGCCGAGAAGGTACAGCTTCCCCGTCACGAAGAACATCAGGCACGTGGCCGCGACGCCCGTGTAGCAGAAGACGGCCATCAGCCGCTTCTTCAAATTCGAGTAGTCGGCCATCGCCCCGACGATGGGCAGCAGCAGGACCTGCGAGCCGACGGCGACGGCGACGAAGAGCTGGTAGAAGGACTGCGCCGTCACCGCCCCGAGGAACCCGAGGTCGAGGACGACGCCGGTGCGCCCCACGTCGGACTGCGCGAGCGCGATCAGGTAAGGGCCGAGCAGCGCGCCGACGACCGTCGTGTAGAAGGCGGAGTTGGCCCAGTCGTAGATCATCCAGCCGAAAATCTCGCGGCGGTCGTTGACCGGGGCGGGCGGGCGCGTCCCGGCGTCGTCGCCGGCGGGCGCGTCGTGCGTGTCGGGGGGCGATTCTTTGCTCAAGCTGCGGCCTCTCGTGCGGTCAGGGTTTCGACGACGGTGGGCGTGATGTCGGCGAGCGTGCGGACGCGGCGCGTGACGCGCTCGCGCGTATGACCCCACGCGAGCGTGGGGACGAAGTTGAGCGTGTGGTTGCGCGTCGAGAGGTCTTCGACGTTGCCGTGGTCGCTCGTCAGGATGACGGTCGTGCGCGCGAGGTCTACGCGCGCGAGCACCGCGCGCACGAAGCGCGCCAGCTCGCCGAGCACATTAAAAGCGAAGTCGAAGTCCTGCTCGTGCCCGGCGCGGTCTGCGATGAAGTGTTCGTAGAGCGTGAAGCGGTGCCCGGCGGCGAGCGCGGCCAGAATGGCGGCCGCCTCCTCGGGCGTGCGTTCCGGCGCGTCGTCGCCGAGCGCGTGGAGAGCGCGGTTGGTGAAATCGTGGTAGAGCGCGCGCCCCGCCCTCACGTCTTCGACGGTGCGGAAGGGGAGGCCGGCCGCCTCGACGGCGACCGTGGTGGCCGAGACCCAGCGCGGGCGCGCGGCGAAGAAGCGCGAGGCGTAGGCGTTGGCGAAGAGGTTCGGGCCGACGCCGAGCCGCGCGAGCCGCAGGAAGACGGAGTGCCCGCGTAGAATCTCGCGCAGGCGCTCGTTGGGAAAGCCCTGCTTGTGATGCCCGAGCGCGGCGGGCGCGTTGACGCCGGTGAGGATGGTCGTCTGCCCGGACGCGCTCTGCGGGCGGCCCTCGACGCCGAGCCGCGCGTCCGTGCGCGCGAGCAGCCCGCCGTGGGGCAGACGCGGCTCCTCGCCCTCGAAGACGCCGAGCGGCGCGGCCTCGTCCCCGAGCAGGTGGAGCGGGTTGTGCGGACCGCGCGTGCCGACGCCGAGGCCGTCCACGAAGATGAGAAGAACGGACATCTGGAGGATACTAAGATTTGAAATTTCAAATTACAAATTTGAAATTCTGAATTCCCGCGCCCGCCGCGTTAAAGCGCCGCCCGCTTTGAACTCAAGGCGGATGAGAACGTATATTCACAGCACGCTTGAAATCTACGCGTTCATCACTTCAGCTTTCGTCCAAAACTTCGGAGGAATGATGTCCAACGCAAGGAACCCGTTGGTCTGCCTGCTCGCCGCTCTGCTTCTCTCGGGTCTGAGAGTCGCGCCGGCGCAAGTCCCCGCTCCCGCGCCGCCGGGGCCGGAGCCGCGCGCGTACTTCAATGAGCCGTCAATCTCGCCCGACCGCGCCGAGATCGCCTTCGTCTCGGGCGGCGACGTGTGGACGGCGCCGTCGGAGGGCGGCGAGGCGCGCCTGCTCGTCTCGCACCCGGCCACAGAGTCGCGCCCGCTCTACTCGCCCGACGGCCGCTCGCTCGCCTTCGCCTCGACGCGCACGGGCAACGGCGACCTCTACGTGCTCGACTTCGCCTCGGGCGATTTGCGCCGGCTCACCTTCGAGGACGGGGTCGAGCAGCTCGACGCGTGGTCGCACGACGGCAAGTGGCTCTACTTCTCCTCGACGGCGCGCGACGTGGGCGCGAGCAACGACGTGTACCGCGTCGCCGCGTCGGGCGGGACGCCCTTGCAGGTCTCGGCCGACCGCTACGCCAACGAGTGGGCGGCCGCGCCTTCGCCGGACGGCTCTACGCTCGCCCTCGTCGGGCGCGGATACGCGCAGTGGTGGCGGCACGGGCGCGCGCACATCGACGAGTCGGTCATCACGCTGATGCGCGACCACTCGACGGCCCGGTACGAAGAGCTGACCCCGGCCGGCGCGAAGGACGTGTGGCCGATGTGGGGCGAGGGCGGACGCAGCCTCTACTTCATGTCCGACCGCGGCGGCGCGGAGAACATCTGGCGGCTCCCGCTCGGCGGCGGCGTCGGAGGAGGACGCCCCGCGCAGGTGACCAGATTCACCGACGGCCGCGTGCTCTGGCCGAGCATCTCTTACGACGGGCGCACCATCGTCTTCGAGCGGGGCTACCGAATCTGGCGGCTCGAAACGGAGTCGGGTCGCGCGACCGAGGTGCGCCTGACGCGGCGCGGCGCGCCGGCCGGCCCCGCCGTCGAGCGCGTGAGGCAGACCGACCAGTTTCAGGACCTGGCGCTCTCGCCCGACGGCAGGAAGGTCGCCTTCGTGGCGCGCGGCGAAATCTTCGCCGCCTCCGCCGCCGACGGCGGCGACGCCGTGCGCGTGACGACGACGCCGGCGCCCGAGTCGCAGCCCGTCTGGTCGCACGACAGCCGTCGGCTCGTCTACGTCTCCGAGCGGCAGGGGGCGGGGAAGCTCTTCTCCTACGACTTCGGCACGAACTCCGAGACGCAGTTGACGAGCTCCGCCGAGCCGGACGACACGCCGCGCTTCTCGCCCGACGGCAAGTGGCTCGCGTTCCAGCGGGCGGGGCGCGAGATACGCGCGCTCGACCTTGAGTCGAGGCAGGAGCGTGTCGTCGCCGCCGGCGCGTTGCAGCGTCCGCCGCTCAACCCGGACCGCCCGTTCGCGTGGTCACCGGACAGCAAGTGGATCGCCTACATGCCGGTCGGGCAGAGGCTCTTCCGCAACGTCCACGCCGCGCAGGTCGAGGGCGACGGGCGGGGCCGCCCCGTCAGCTTTCTCGCCAACGGCGGGAGCAACACAGTCTCGTGGAGCCCGGACGGCACCTTCGTCCTCTTCGACACGGGGCAGCGGAGCGAGACGGCGCAGCTCGCGCGCGTAGACCTCATCCCGCGCGCGCCGCGCTTCCGCGAAGACCAGTTCCGCGACCTCTTCAAGGAGGAGACGCCCAGGAACGTCTCGCCCACGCTCCGCCGACAGGAGAACAACCCGCAGAGCCCGAGCTCGCCGACGCAAGCGCCGCCCAACACCCCGGCGCAGGCGCCGACTCCTACTCCGACTCCGGCCGAGCCGACGACGAGCCCAACCCCCGCGCAGACGCCGACCCCTTCGACGCCTCCCGCGCAACAGGGCGGCGCGAACCGCGTGGGACAGGCGGCGGCCGAGAAGAAGGACAAGCCGGTCGAGGTCGTCTTCGACGGCATACGCCGCCGCCTGAGTCTGCTGCCCGTGGGCGTCGACGTTTACTACCAGACCGTGAGCCCCGACGGGAAGTTCGTGTTGATGGTGGCGGGAGCGGTAGGCCAGACGAACCTGTACCTGTACCCGCTCGACGAGCTGCAACCCGCGCAGGCCGTCACGCGCCAGCTCACCTCGACGCAGGGCTTGAAGACCGACGCGCAGTTCTCGCCCGACGGCCAGCAGGTCTTCTACATCGAGAACGGCCGCATACAGGTCGCGCCGCTCGACCCGCGCCAGTCGCCGCGCCAGCTCGCCGTCGCCGCAGAGATGGACGTGGACTTCGCGCGCGAGAAGATGGAGGTCTTCGAGCAGGGCTGGGAG